>NZ_BQXI01000010.1:0-183152 GCF_030158955.1 Acidovorax sp. SUPP1855
TCTTGTGTTGGCGCGAGGCCTCAGCGAACAGGTCGAACTTCAGGGCGCTACGGGGAGTGATCATGGCAAAGGATGGAGCACGCGTTCTCGATCAACAAGGGACCGGATGGGTTTTGAGAGGTTCCCAAAGGATGGAGCACGCGTTCTCGATCAACAAGGGACCGGATGGGTTTTGAGAGGTTCCCAGTAGTTAAATTCAACTAAGTGTTTTTACTTCTTCTCGTATAGACCAACCTGCGTGTCCACATAGTTCCAGTGATTTTTAACTGTTCTCATTGAGACATCAGCACGGATGGCTACAGATTGCTGAGTAATGGGGATACCTAGAGCCTTCAAACCGATAGCAGCTTGAAGGACCGCTTCTCTGGTGGATTGCTTGGCAGAGTTGTTTGCATGTGCATAGGAGGCACCAGCAACTTGTTTGGCCGTCTTGGGCATGTCTGCTGGTAGCTGCATAATCCCACGGTTCTTTTGCTGTCCTATGGTGCTCCTGTGCCTCCATGTCCAATTGCCTACAGATTTAGCAGTAGAGAGCACTTCTTTGGCGGGGAGAACACCTTTTTCACAGTCTAGAAAGACTTCATTAAGTGACAAAGCTTTTGAGTCCACATCTTGCTGAAAAGGTTCGTAAGAGCTTTGATGTAATACGTCTTGGTATGCCCAGAGCCTTAAAGTATCAAAGAGAGTGGTATTGCGGCCCTCTGGTGATTCTTTGAGGCACTGCTTATTCTTTTTACCCTTGAGTTCAACACCCCATTCCATAAAGTCTTCTAATTCGTATCTAACTGGATGTTGAATTAGCCGCCAGTGGGGATGAAGAGGATTCTTTATGAAGTGACCTACATAGCCTAGATCAGCTCCCAATAAGGTAGTTAGAGCTATATCCGTGGCTTCAAAGAACTTTTGTGGAGCTCTACGTGCTTGCTCTGTATAGTAGACAGGTGTTTTAAGTTCGTAGAGATAGTGGCAATGTGCATTCTCCGGATTGACGATAACAAAGGTAGGTGGGGGAAGCCCAACGCTGTCCCAGAAATATGCAGACCCTGGTTTGTCTATGTCTAATGCAATGTATTTTTTATAAAACTGGGGAAGCTCTACATATAAATGTTGTAGAGCTTTTCTTTTCTTCCTAAACTTACAGCCATACTGAAAATCATCTGTACTTCTCACCTTGTCAGGCAGGGCATTGATAAAAGCATTCAACATAAAATTCCTTTCTTTCTTGCGAAATTCAGGAATTAAATTCATACCCTTGACAATCAGATTTAAATACGTTTAAATATTCTCATCAGGCAGCCCGTTCAAAGCTTTTTTCCTGAAATTCTAAATACCTCTAGCTTCCAACTGGAGGTATTTTTCATTACTCTCTTGTTGTACGAAAATTTCCCGCGCATGTCAAATTTGGAAATATAAAGAGAACACGTCCCGATATTTGACTTTCTGGAGTTTTATGCTTTAATCTTTTTGACAAGCCAAGTGAGGCAATGTGAGGTATATCCTCAAAATAGAAAAAGCCACCGCAAGGTGGCTTTTTCGTCTCAATCAAAAACGGTGAATGCGTGCAGATAGTCAAACCCACTAAAACTAATTTTCTCGTGCCAATCCAGCTTCTCAATGGCATCTTTGAGTGTCTTCATAGGCAACTCATGCAGATAGTTGTAGTGGGTTGACTTGTCACTTACGTGACCCGACAGAGTGTAAATAGTTGAATTATTAACATTCCTTGCCACAAGCCTAGTGATTACCGTGTGCCTCAAGGAATAAAAGCAATTGTCATCTTGTTTGACTTCAATCTCTTCAAGGTACAGAGAGAAATTACGGGACAGGTTCTTTTTAGTCCCATTGTGCCCATTCTTCAAGTACCAGAACAATTTTTCCTTAGGCTTGACCCTTTCAATATAATCCAGTAATCCCAGCTTGATCAATTGTGAATGAATGGGAATAGGGCGAACTCCAGCAGGCGTTTTTGCATCTTTCACCTGAAAGAAGTAAATTCCATCATCCTGCCTAATATTTTTAACCTCAAGCGTTGTTATTTCTTCTGGGCGCATGCCAGTGTAGAGGCAGATAAGAGGCCCCCAGAAATAATCTGGCTTCTTGGCATAGGCTTTATAGTTTGTCCACTCAAAAATAGCCTGCAAGTCGTCTTCATAGAACTGATCTCTGGACTTCAACTGCTTTTTGCTATTCTTGATATACATGCCTTCAACTGGATTTGTTTGCTCTGTCCTCAGTCCATTCTTGATGGCATAGTCAAACAATCCACGCAAGCACCCCAAAAATCCATTAATAGTATGGGGCACCTTCTTCTCTGCCAGCATCTTATTTTTGAATGTCTTGATGTCCTCCTTTGAATAGGAGTTGATATCTACACTTGAGAAATAATTGCGGAAAAACTCAAAGGATTTTTTGTATTTGTAGACCGTGGTACTTTTGAGAGTGGGAGTGAGCTCAGCCAGAAAATCAGTCACTGCCTCGTCATAGGTAGTGATTTTGGTGTTATTAACTGGTGCTGCTTGCAGTGAAGACCCAGCCGCTTGGGCTTTGCCCATAGCCTCCAGGATTTTCAATCCGCGCTCCTGCTCTTCAGCGGTGTCAGCCTGAAAAATTCCATTTTTCAGGTCAATATTGATAAGCTCACGGATATTGTCAAAATCAATGAATGGCTTGGTCATTTCAACTCGCAGATTGAGGACAGCAGCTTTTGCTCTTGCTACCTTATTTTCACGAGTTTTGAGGGAGAAATACAGGCACTTCCGTTGTGTGCCAGCTACTGCACGCGGCAGCACCAGTCTGAAGAAGTAGACACCTGACTTCTGGTCGCGGACCAGTCTCGGCATGGGGATCGGCACGTTGGAGGCTCCAACTGCCTAAATTTCTAGCAACTGTGTGAGTTCTAGGTGTGAGTTGCGTTCTTCATCTTTTGGCAAAAATCGTTATAAATCAACGACTTACAAGAGATGGAGCGGGTGAAGGGAATCGAACCCTCGTATGAAGCTTGGGAAGCTGCCGTTCTACCATTGAACTACACCCGCAGCGGTGCGGATTATAGGCATGGCGGGGCGCGATTCGATCGATCCACCCCTCCGTCCAGCGGCCGCAGTTCGCGGGCGCTGTCGAAACGCCGCGCGGCGCCCGTCACCGGATCGTCGAACACCAGCGACCGCGCCAGCAACTGCAGCGGCTGCGAAAAGTCGCCCTCGGGCGGATCGTTGACCACGGGATAGAACGCGTCGCCGCGCAGCGGCAGCCCCAGCGCGGCCATGTGCACGCGCAACTGGTGGCGCTTGCCCGTCACGGGCGACAGGCGGTAGCGGGCCCAGGCGCCGGCCACCTGCAACACCTCGATGCGCGTGAGCGTGTTGGGCTCTCCCGGCACTTCCTGCATGCGAAAGAACTGCGGGCTTTCCTCCATGCGGCTGGCGTGCTCGCGGGGAAAGGCCAGGCCGTCGCGCCACGGCGCCACGGCTTCATAGGTCTTGGCGATGCGGCGGTCACGGAAGAGGGCTTGGTAGGCGCCGCGCGTTTCGCGTTGCACCGAAAACAGCACCAGCCCGGCGGTGTCGCGGTCGATGCGGTGTACGGGCGCGAGGTCGGGCAGGTTCAGGCGGCGCTTGAGCCGCACCAGCAGCGTGTGCTGCAGGTAGCGGCCCGTGGGCACCACGGGCAGGAAATGCGGCTTGTCGGCCACGAGGATGTGGTCGTCCCGGTAGAGCACGGCTTCCTCGAAGGGAATGGCGGTTTCCTGCTCCAGGGCCCGGTAGTAGTACAGCCGGATGCCGGGGGCGAAGGGCCGCTCGGCCGTGGCCGGCACGCCGAACTCGTCGACCACTTCGCGCGCGGCCATGCGTTGCAGCCAGCCTTCGCGGCCCACGGCGGGCAAGCGCTCCACGAGAAAGTCCAGCAGGCTGCCTTCGCCAGTCGAGGGCAGCGCCACGCAACTGGGGCTCACCCCGTTGCGCATGGGCAGGACGCGGGGATCGTGGCGGTTGTGCATGGCGGGCCGATTGTAGTGAGCCGCTCCGCCTGGTCCCGGTGCCGCCGCGCCATGCGGATTTCGTGGCGCCCCCACCGAAGGGGGGTTGGCTGGAATGGCCCGGCATGGTCCATTAGGGGCCCGAAATCTCTCACCCGAAGGAACTGCCATGCCAGACAGCGCGACGCCACTCCGTTGCAGGATGCAATGGCCCGCCATGGGCGTGGCGGCCGGCCTGGCCTGCGTGCTGTCGGGCTGCGCGCTGACCGGCGCGGCCGGCTATCCGCCGAGCGCATCGCGGGTTCTGGCCGTGCCCGCCGACCTCTCCAATCCGCAACTGTTCGACTGCGCCGCGGCTGGCCTGGCGCGCATGTCCGAGACCAGCAGTGCGTGGCCGGGGATCACGCGCAGGGACGATGCACAGGGCCTTCTGGAGTCGGGCCACTTTCCGGAGTGGAACCGCAGCGGCTTTCGCGTGCGCATCGAGCGCCCGCCCGGGGCCGGCGAGGCCACACTGGCCCTCAAGGCCGGTGGCGCTTACCTCGCCGACCTGGGTGCGGCGCAGGCGATGAACGATTTCGAGGCGGTGTTGAGGCCCTGCATTGGCGCCGCAGGCGGCGGCAGAACTCAAGGCTGAAAGCCTGAAGCCTTTTGGGCCCGATGCCCTAGGATTTCTTGCCCATCTTGCTATCAATTAAATAGCAAAACATTCAGGCGACCGCAAAGCCGTGCGTGCCGTCGCGCGCCAGTTGCTCCACCAGCCCGAACTCCCAGTCCAGATAGCCCTGCATAGCTTCGCGCGGGGCGTCGGTGCCTTCGTAGGGGCGGCGGTAGCGGTCGATGCGCGGGGAGGCCAGGCGCGTCTCGCCATGCTCCAGGGGCAGGTTTTCTTCGATCCACGCCAGCGTGCCGCCTTGCAGCACGGCCGTGGGCGCGCCGGTCAGCCGGGCGACAGCTTCGGCGGCATGGCGGGCGAGGGCGCTGGTGCCGCAGGTCAGCACATAGCGGCTGGCGGGCGGCACGTGTTCCAGTGCCTGCGCCAACTGGGACCGCAGGACGAACCAGGCACCGGGGATGTGGCGCCGAACGTATTGGGCGCTGGCGGTGAAATCCAGAACGGCTGTGTGCCCTTCGGGCTCTTCCCGCAGCCAGCGCGCGAGCTGCCGCGGCGCGACCCAGGTCAGCGGCCCGTGCGGCTCGGGCGCGAGCGGCGGGGGCTGGCCCGTCTCCAGCGCGGCGGCAGGATCGGCGCCGTCCAGCACCCATACGTCCCAGCCCATCTGGGCCAGCCACGAGGCGGTCATGTTCGCTCGCGTGCCATCGTCGTCGGCCAGCACGATGCGGGCGCCGCGCACGGGCGCCGCATGGTCGGTTTCCTGCACGAGCTGGCCGCCCGGCGCGCTGCGAAAACCGGGCAGGTGCCCGGCCTCGTACTCCTCGGGCGTGCGCACGTCGAAGCGGTAGGTGGTGCGGCCGGCTTCGGCGGCGAAGCGGGTGAGATCGGCCGTGCTGGCCCGGCGCACGCCGGCGCGGTCCGCCACCGCACGGGCGCGGGCGGCGGCAGCGGCGCGCTGCTCCGGCGGCACGGGCAGGAAGCGGCGGTCGGCGCCATGCTCCAGCGTCTGGCCGGCCAGCAGCCAGCCGATGGTGCCGTTGCGCAGCGCGGCCACCGGATTGGGCAGGCCCGCGTTCACCAGCGACTGCGTGCCGATGATGCTGCGCGTGCGCCCGGCGCAGTTCACGATGATGCGGGTGGCCGGATCGGGCGCGAGCGCCTGGGCGCGCAGCACCAGTTCCGCGCCGGGCACGCTGATGCCGCCCGGGATGTTCATGGTCTGGTACTCGTCGAAGCGGCGCGCATCCAGCACCACCACGTCGGCCTTGGCCTGCAGCAGCGCCTGCACCTCCTCGGCCGGTAGCGAGGGCGTGTGGCGTTCGCTCTCCACCAGTTCGCCGAAGGCCTTGCTGGGCACGTTCACGTCGATGAAGAGCTCGCCGCCGGCCTCCTTCCAGCCCTGCAGGCCGCCTTCCAGCAGCGACACGTCGCTGTAGCCCAGCGCGCGCAGGGTGCGCGCCGCGGGCTCGGCCAGGCCTTCGCCGTGGTCGTACACCACGATGGGCGTGGTCCGGCGGGGAATGCGGGTCCAGGCGTCCAGCTCGATCCGCCCGGCGGGCAGGTTGGCGGCGAACAGCGGGTGGCCTTCGGCGAACGGGGCCTCTTCGCGCACGTCGAGCAGTGCGATCTCCTGCTGGTCGAGCAGCGCCTGGCGGACCTGGTGGGGGCGGGTGGTGGCAAAGGCGGCGGTATCGGTCATGGCACTCATGGGGCGGCGGAGGCGGAGGGAGAGGTGTGGGAGGCCGGGCCGGCGAGCGGCTGGTTCCAGAGGTTGGGCAGGGTGGCGTTGCTGTAGCCGGAGACGAAGGGGCGCACGGAGCCGTCCGCGCGGTACACCGACCGCTGCACGGCCCCGATGTTGGCGCCGTACACATGGATGCTGATGGATGTCTCGTCGGCCAGCGCGTTGCTCACGCGGTGCACGTCGCCGATGGTGGGCGAGACGGCCTCGGTGTCGCCCGGCTGCAGCCGGTGGGGGGCGCCGCGGGGCTGCCACCGGCCATCGCCGTCCTGCCCGTAGGCCTGAGACAGCTCCGCGCCGCGCAGCATGCCCACCAGGCCCCACACCGTGTGGTCGTGGATGGGCGTGGCCTGGCCCGGCCCCCAGACGAAGCTCACCACTGAAAAGCGCCCCAGCGCATCGGCATGCAGCAGGTATTGCTGGTAGCGCTCGGGATCAGGCTGGGCATATTCCGGTGGCAGCCAGTCGTCGTGCGAGACCAGGTCGGCCAGCAGGGCGCTCCCGCGCGCGAGGATGTCGGGCTCGGCCGGGCGGGGCTCCAGCAGGGCGGCGATCTGCTGCACGAAGTGGCGCAGGCGGGCCGTGTTGGGCGGGTTGTTCACGGGGGCGGTGGGCAAGGAGGCGGTTGGCATGCCGCCATTGCACCAGCCCGGCCACCGGCAAGGGAAGCGGGTTTTTCATATGCATGCATGTTTTTCTTCTTTCCTGCAGCGCCCCGGACCCACGGCGCCCCCGGCAGAAACCGAATGACCACAGGCGTTTTTCTTCGTTGGCGCGGGTGGGCGCGATGCCCATCATCGGTGGCTCGCTGTCTGTCTCACGTTCCTTCAAGGAGTCTCCATGGGTGTCCAGTTCATCGGCATGATCCAGCCGCACGAGGTGTCAGAAACCATCGCCCGCAAGGGCCCGGCCGTGGACCCGGCGTACGTGCGGGCCTTTGCCCAGGCGCATGAGCACGCGGGCTTCGACCGCATCCTGGTGCCGGCCAGCGGCACCAGCCCCGACACGCTGCTGACCGTGGCCTACGCCGCCTCGGCGACGCAGAAAATCGCCTTCCTGCTGGCGCACCGCCCCGGCTTCGTGGCGCCGACCCTGGCCGCGCGCCAACTGGCCACGCTGGACCACTACACCGGCGGCCGTGTGGCGGTGCACTACATCTCGGGCGGCTCCGATGCCGACCAGCAGCGCGACGGCGATTTCCTGGGCCACGACGAGCGCTATGCCCGCACCGACGAATACCTCACGCTGCTGCGGCGCGTGTGGACCGAGGACCGCCCCTTCGACCACCAGGGCACCTACTACCAGGTGAAAGCCGCCGCGTCCGAGGTCAAGCCGCTGCAGGCGCCCTATGTGCCCATCTACTTCGGCGGCGCCTCCGCGCCCGCGCTGAAGGTGGCCGGCAAGCATGCCGACGTGTATGCCCTGTGGGGCGAGTCGCTCGCCCAGGCCGGTGACCTGGTGCGCCAGGTGCGCGCCGAGGCCGCGCAGCATGGCCGGCACATCGAGTTCAGCATCTCGTTCCGCCCCATCCTGGGCCGCACCGAAGAAGAGGCCTGGGCCCGCGCGGACCAGATCCTGGAAACCACCCGCCGCCTGGGCGTGCCCCAGGGCCACGCGCGCGGCGCCGGACCACAGCAGAGCGAGGGTGCGCAGCGCCTGCTGGCCGATGCAGCCAAGGGCGACCGCGTGGACGAGCGGCTGTGGACGGCCATCGCGCGCGAGACCGGCGGTCGGTCCAACTCCACCTCGCTCGTGGGCACGCCCGAGCAGGTGGCCGACGCGCTGCTCAAGTACTACGACTTAGGGATCACCACGTTCCTGATCCGCGGCTTCGACCCCCTGGTGGATGCCATCGAGTACGGCCGCGAACTGTTGCCGCTGGTGCGGGCGAAGGTGGCCGAGCGGGATCGGGTGAATGCCAATCGCGCCGCGTTGAAGGTGGCGTGAACCTGCGCCGCGTTGTCGATCTGACCCGGAATGACCCGGAATGACCCGGGTTGGCGGGGGCGACGGCCTGCTTAGGTGGACCGTCTCCATTCCGTTTTCACGACCGTGTTTTTGACGGCTGCGGCCGCGGCACGGGGCACCAGCAACGGCATGGCCACCAGCGCGCAGCCGCTGGCAGCGAGCCACACCACCGGCCAGCCTTGCAACGTGAGCAGGTGCGGGATCGCGAGGGGCGTGACGAAACACACCAGAAACACACTGGTGTTCGCCATGCCCAACGCGGTCCCCGCACGCGCCGCGCCGGCCAGTGTGGCGAGCTCGGTGTACGCGACGCCGTGCCATGCCGACACGCAAACACCGCTCACGCCGAGCAATCCCACGAGTGCGACGCGCATCGCCAATGGGTCGGCGGCGTGCGTGCCCGCCGCCAGTACGAGTGCCGCCAGCCCGGCGAACAGCAGCGCGCTGAGCGCGCTGCAGGCGCGCAGATAGGCAGGCCGGTTGCGACGGCGGTCGGTCCACCGGCCGCTCCACACACGCACCACCATTGCACCGACCTGCGTGAACACCATGGTGGCGGTGATCGTTGCAAGGCCCGCATGGCCGAAGTCGTTCAGGAACACCGTGCCGAACGACAGCACCGCGAACTGCGGCGTACAGAGAATGCCGATCCCCAGCACGATGCGCCAGACACGCCGATTGCGCAGGGGATGGATGTGGGAGGCGGGCGCTGATTCCGCCACGCGCGCATCGGAGCGCTGCACGACCGGCGGTTCGTGCACCCAGGCCCAGCCCATGACTGCGCTCAGGGCGCAGAGCGCCGCCAGCATGCCGTAAAGCACCGCGAAGCCGAAGTGCAGCGCCACGTACGGAAGTACGAGCGCTCCGACACCGCCGCCCAGCGGCACGGCGGTTTGGCGGTTTGGCGGATGCTCATGGCGAACCCGCGCTCGCTGGAGTCGAACCACGTCATCACCGCACGGCCGCTCGCGCCGTTCACGCTGCCACCCAGCAGGCCGACCAGCAACAGCCCCGCGCCCAGCCAGGCAAGGTCGGGGATGTGCTGCGCACTCGGCGCGGCCCAGAGCGCCATCGCCATGAGGGCGAGCGCGGTGCTGCCCAGGCCGGTCAGTAGCACGGGCCTGTCTCCCCAGCGGTCGGTCAGCATGCCCCACGGCAGCTCGCTGATCGCAATGCCCAAGCCCATGAGGCCGAGCACGAGACCGAGTGCGGCGTTGTCGAGCCGGTAGCCGGTGCGCATGAGCACCGCAGTCATCGGAATGCCGCTGAAAGCCACGGAAAACGCCGCGTTGGCGGCAACGCCTGCGGTCAGCACCTTCCAGCGGTGGCCAGATAAATCCGTCGATGGGGAAGTCGTTGAGGTCATGGTGCAACGCAGTTTCCGCTGGTTCGAAGGTTTTGAAAATCAGAAACTAATGCACCATTCGTCCTGGAAAACAGGATGATGAAAAGGAGTTGCCTCATGAGCCAGGTGATGTTCGATCTCGACGTACTGCGCACTTTCTCCACCGGTATTGCGCTGGGCAGCTATGCGCGCGCGGCCGACAGGCTGGGGCGCTCGACCTCCGCCGTGAGCGCGCAGCTGAAAAAACTGGAGTCGCAGGCCGGTGCGGTGCTGTTTCGCAAGAAGGGGCGTGGCCTGGTGCTCACGGATGCGGGCGAAACGCTCCTGGCCTACGCCCATCGCATGCTCGAACTGAACGACGAGGCCGGTGCGGCGCTTCGTGGCGCCGACTTGCAAGGCTGGGTGCGACTGGGATTGCAGGAGGACTTCGGCGAGACGCTGCTGCCAAACGTGCTGGGGCGCTTCGCCCGCGCCCACCCCAAGGTGCGCATCGAAGCCTATGTGGCGCGCAGTGGCGAGTTGCGAGAGCGACTCGAACTCGGCCATCTCGATCTGGCGCTGGCATGGGACGTGGGAGACCAGCCGCTGTCGCCGTATGCCGAGCGCGTGGCGCGGCTTCCGTTGCTATGGATCGGCCCGACCACGCCCGGGCGGGTCGAGGCCCCATGGTGGACAGAGCGAGAACACCGCGGCTCCGCGGCACGCCAGCCGAAAACCACGGAGCCGCTGCCCCTCATCATGCTCGACGCGCCGTGCCCATTGCGTGAGATCGTCATCGCCGCGCTGGATCGTGCCGGCCTGCCGTGGCGCCGAGCCTTCGGCAGTGCGAGCCTGGCCGCGCTGTGGGCCGCCACGTCGGCCGGGCTGGGACTCACGGTCCGCACGCCGTTCGGGCTGCCCTCGCATGTGCGCGCGCTCGATCGCGCAGAACTCTCGCTGCCGGCGCTGCCGCAGATCTCACTTTTGCTGTATCGCGCGCAGGCCCATTCCGAAGCCCCGGCGAGCCGTCTGGCAACACTGTTGCTGGAGGCGGTGCGCCAGCAGGTGCACCCCATGTCGGAGCCGAGCCGGCCCCGCTAAGCCCCGTCAGGTTCGCTGGTGCGTTGGCAGCAAGGCCGCTTCAGCCCGTTGCAGTCGATGGCTTCGCGCAGACCCATGACGGCTTTGCGCCGCTCCTTTGGCCGCCGAGCTGATTTTTGGAGGCAACGATGGAGCCCAAAGCGGTCGCCCGGGCATGGGCGCCGCGTTCGGGAAACGGGGGGAGGCCCAGTCATTGATGCAACGCATCCAGCAGATGCGACAACCCGATTACTCTCGGCGGCCGAATGCAAGGTTTGCATTGATCCACGACGACACGTCGGTCACGGGAATGGCGCGGCGCTGATTGAACGTCCCGCTCTTGTCCCATGCGACGCCCCGTCCTTGGGCAAATGCCGCTCGGTACTTTCGCATCATGTTCTGCGGCTCGCGCGCCAATTGGTCGAGCAGATACTGTTCAGTCCACTGCGACCGGCTGAAGGGGCGGCCAAGAGCTGCTTGCAGCTTGTCCGCTACCTCGCCGTATGTCACGGTGTCGCCAGCGAGAAACACGATCTCGTTGCGGATGCGCGGTCGGGCGAACACGACAGCAGCTGTCAGAGCTCCGATATCGTCGGGCGTGGTCACCGTCACCGCCGTGTCAAGGTTGCCCAGGGCATGGACTGCGTTGTTCTGCAGGTCAACGACGCCGAATTCCGGCTCGAACAGGTAGCTCATGAACATGCCGGTGGAGATGATGACCCACTCCGTCTGGTCCTGGCTACGCAGCAAATCTCGCACATCCAATTGGGCGTCGAAAATGTCCTGCGGGCTGCCGCGACCGATCACGTCGAAATCCACCCCGAACTGCCAGGGGAAGTACCTTGGAATGCGCGCCTGCAAGGCGGCCCGCGCGAGCTTGATCGGCGTATCGATCCCGGCGGCGTAGCCCGCGCAGCCGATCACCGTGTCGTAGTGCGCGAACACCATGGCAAGCTCATCAATGGAGCTGTTCACCAGATCGCCCACGACGATCTCGATACCGAGGTTTCGGATCTCTGCAACATCCCGCTGCTTGCCTGGCTCGGTGGATTGGACGGCACTGGCGCGCAGCAGCACGCTGATCTTCGCCCCATCCACGTCCTTCGCGCGGCGTGCCAGGTTGCGAAGCACCGGAAGGCCGAGTTCACCGGCCCCGAGGACGAGAATGTTTTGAGACGTCGCGTTAGGATCTGATTGGTTCATCGTGCTGCCCACTGAAGAGAGAGTTGGGCCAGTCTAGCCATGCATCGCAGGCAATGTAAGAAGGCACACGCGTGATACCGGGGAGCAAAACCACAGTGAATCGAGACGAAATTCTTCAGTACGCACAGACCGTGTGTGACGGCTTGCGGGACGATGACGATGGGGTGCGGCGAGAGGTGCTCGCACACGCCGGAAGCCGTTGGTCCCTCGGTATCGTCCACACGCTTGGCGTATACGGCAGGCTGCGCCACGCTGAGATTGGCAGGCGCATGCACGGGGTGACCCAGCGCATGTTGACGCTGACCTTGCGGCAACTGGAGCGTGATGGGCTGGTGCTCCGTCACGACTTCGAAGAGGTACCGCCCAAAGTCGAGTACGAATTGACAGATGCGGGGATGGAGCTGCTTGTACGCATGGTCCCGCTGTGGACATGGATTGTGGAAAATGCGGACCTTTTCCGAGAAGCTCGGCAGCGCTTCGACAGCCAACACCGCGAAGCAAACTCCTAGCCACCACAGCAATGACTTGGAAGCCGATTCGACGGCCGTTAATCGAATGGGTGCGGTCTACAGAGTGCGGCCTGCGACGTCAAGAGACCGCTTTGGGCGGCACCGTCACTTTCCGAGCGCTTCCGAGGCCGCACCTGAATGGTCCAACGTGTAGTAGAGCTGGTTGGACCAATGTCCGAGCCCGACGCTGCGTACGCTCGCCAGCGGGTCGACGGCAGGCTCGCGCGCCCGGGGCGTGCGCCCGAATACTCTGGCAAGAAAGCCCTGCCGAGCCCGTGCAGCACGAGGCAGGATGGTCAGCGTTTCAAGCGCAGCTTCAACCTCTGCCTCCATTTTCCGGATGCTGTCGTGCAGCTGAAGGTTCTGCTCGGCGAGGGGCTCGTCGTTCATCTCCAGGATTTCGCCGGGCTCCAGAAGAAAATAACGCCCCCGGTTGGTGGACGCTTTCAGAAAAGCCTTGGCTTGTTCCACCAGGGGCTGTGCCTCGGCCAGGGTGATGCGCTCCAGAAAGGCGTCGAGGCGAACCACGCCTTCGTCATACCCGCCCATCAGTGCGATCTCGCCCGCGTCGGGCCAGATGGCAGACCGGGAGATCGTGACGTTGCCTGATACCAGCAGTTTGAAGACGAGCGGAATGTCGTAATTCCACTCGGAGATTCCTTTCGGCTGGTGCGGCATGCCAACGGGTTCCGCGCCGGGTCGGTGGTCGGTTGAATAGAGGTAGCTTCGGTTTGCCATGGCACGCGACGATACCGTAGCCGTTCATGTGGCTGCTCCCGCCCCATGCCAGATGAGCTTAGGCGGGCAGATGAGCCAACCATGAAGGTGGAAGGTCGTTGCTATTGCGGCGCCATCGAATACGAAACGCAAGTCTGCCGAGCCCAATCCGGTTCTGCCTTCCGGGCCAGCATTGCCGCACTGGCAGCGGGGTTCCGGCGGGTCAAGGGCACTTTGGCGAAGTCTGCGGGAGTTCGCTGTATGCCTGTGCTCTGGAGAATCCCCGGTCGTATCCATTGCGGATCGGCACGGTGCGGCAACGGCAGGAACGCGTCACCCCGCAGCGCCAGATTTGGGGCCGCCGTAGGTCGCGCAGATCGGTGATGCTGCGGTTTTAGGCCAGAGCCGCCATCCCGAACATCAACCGGCCGTACTCGGCGCCCGCATTCCACTCAGCGTGGGCAATGTGGCGCGCATCGCATCCAGAAACCGCCGCAGCCGCGCCGGGTAGAACCGCGCATGCGGATAGACCAGATACACCGGCAACGGCGCCGCCTGCCACGCGGGCGCCAAGTGCCGCAGGCGGCCCTGGCGCAGGTCGGCCTCCACGGCCCAGGCGGAGGCAATCGCCGCGCCCAGGCCGGCCAGCGCCGCGCTGCGCAGGGCGTAGAGGCTGTCGGTGCCCATGCGCGGGTGGATGGCGAAGCGCTCCACCGCGCCGTCCGGCAGGCGGGTGAGGGACACCTCGCGCTGGTAGTAGGTGCGCAGGGCCAGCCAGGGCAGGTCGCGCAGCGCGCTCGCGTGCTCTGGCACCGCGCCGCCCGGCAGCAGCTGCGGCGCCGCGACCACGATGCGCGGCACCTCGGCCAGGTGGATGGCGACCACAGAAGGGTCGTCCACCGCCCCGACCTGCACGGCGCAGTCGATGCCCTCGGCGATGAAGTCGGGCCGGCGGTCGTGCAGCAGCCACTCGACCGACACCTCGGGATACTGCCGCAGGTAGTCTACCAACGGCGCGATGAGCTGCTCCTGTCCGAAGGCATGCGGCACCAGCACGCGCAGCGTGCCGCGCGGGGCATCGTGCGCGCCGCGCAGGTCGGCCTCCATCGCGCGCCAGTCGTCCAGCAGCGCCTTGGCATGCGCGAAGCAGCGCTCGCCGTCTTCGGTGAGCTTCATGACATGGGTGGAGCGCTGCAGCAGCCTGAGTCCCAGCGACCGCTCCAGCGCCTGCAGACGCCGGCTCACCGTGGGTTGTGTGGTGCCCAACTGCTGCGCGGCGGCCGACAGGTTGCCGGCCTCGACGATGCGCACGAAGGTCTGCATCAGTTCGATGCGGTCCACGCCGGCAAGGGGTGTGGCGGCAGATGGGGTGGCGGCTCGCTTCATGCGCCAAGCGTATAGCAGATCTGCGCCGCAGCCCACTACCCAGACGGGGTTGCATCGCACACACTCCGCCCCATCGCTTTTCATTCAAGGGTCTTCCCCATGTCTTCCATTCCCAACGCGCATGCAGCCCCCGGTGGTGGTTCCACGGGCGTGCCGGCTCCGCTGTTATTGCTGCTGGCCACGGCCGCGGGCCTGAGCGTGGCCTCTCTCTACTACAGCCAGCCCATGCTGGGCGTGCTGGGCGCGGACATCCACGCCGG
Organism: Acidovorax sp. SUPP1855; assembly: GCF_030158955.1. Taxonomy (NCBI): domain Bacteria; kingdom Pseudomonadati; phylum Pseudomonadota; class Betaproteobacteria; order Burkholderiales; family Comamonadaceae; genus Acidovorax; species Acidovorax sp. SUPP1855. The sequence continues at coordinate 14,781 of NZ_BQXI01000010.1, forward strand.
CGACCGGGCGGTGGGCCTGGTGCCCACGCTCACGCAACTGGGCTATGCGCTGGGCATCCTGCTGCTGGCCCCGCTGGGCGACCGCTACGACCGCCGCCGCATCATCCTGGCCAAGGCGGCGGTCCTCGCCCTGGCCCTGCTGCTGAGCGGCTTCGCGCCGGGCATCGGCTGGCTGCTGGCCGCCAGCCTGGCCGTGGGGCTGTCCGCGACACTGGCCCAGGACGTGGTGCCGGCCGCGGCCACCCTGGCACCCGTGGCGCACCGCGGCAAGGTGGTGGGCACGGTGATGACCGGGCTGCTGCTGGGCATCTTGCTGTCGCGCGTGGTGAGCGGTTTCGTGGCCGAGCATTTCGGCTGGCGCGCGGTGTACGTGGCGGCGGCGGGCGCCATCGCACTCGTGGGGGTGGCCGCATGGCGTGGCCTGCCGAAGTTCGAGCCCACGACCACGCTGCCCTACCGGGCGCTGATCGGTTCGATGGTGGCGCTTTGGCGCCGCCATGGAGCGCTGCGCCGCGCGGCCTGGGCGCAGGGGCTGCTGTCGATGGGGTTCAGCGCGTTCTGGTCCACGCTGGCGGTGATGCTGCACGGCTCGTTCCACCTGGGCAGCGCCGCGGCCGGGGCCTTCGGGCTGGCGGGGGCGGCGGGTGCCCTGGCCGCGCCGCTGGCCGGCCGCATCGCCGACCGCAGCGGCCCGGAGCGGGTGACGCGGCTCGGCGCCGGGCTGGCCGTGGTCTCGTTCGCCGCCATGGGCCTGGCCCACTGGCTGCCGCCGCAAGCCCAGCTGGGGCTGATCGTGGCGAGCGCCATCGGGTTCGACTTCGGGGTGCAGGCCACGCTGGTGGCGCATCAGACCATCGTGTACGGCATCGAGCCCGCCGCCCGCAGCCGCCTGAATGCGCTGCTGTTCACCGGCATGTTCGTGGGCATGTCGGCCGGTGCGGCGCTGGGTAGCCTGGCGCTGGCGCAATGGGGCTGGCTGGGGGTGGTGGCGCTGGCCACCGCTGCCTCGGCCACGGCCCTGGCCGTGCGGTGCCTGCCGGGCCGCGGGGCCGCCACCGCCGCGGCGATCTGAGCGTGTGGAGCGCGGTGCTCAGGCGGCAGCGGGGTCCGCGCCCGCCAGCACCGGGCCGAAGCTGCGGTCCCACAGCGGCGCCACCTGGGCCTTGCCGTCGAGCACGCCCAGTTGCAGGAAGGCATCGGCCACGGACTGGTGGCCCTGCACCACGGCATCGGTCACGGGGCGAAGGTCGTAGTCGGTGCTGCGGTTGTTCCACAGCTCGATCAGATCGCCCACCGGCACCCGGGTTTCGGCGGCCTGGGCCCGCGCGTAGTCCAGGTAATTGCCGTTAGCCCACAGGTAGGCGCGGCGCAGCCGCTGCAGGTAGTCGGCCAATGCCGCATGGCGCAGTGGATCGGCCACCGCGCGCGGGTTGGCGTAGAGCGGAAAGTTGCCAGAGAGGTACCCCACCCCGGTCTTGAGCACCCGCGCGCCGTAGCGCAGCCGGGCGATCTGCCCGTTGTAGCCGTAGATGGCCCAGGCATCCAGGTCGCCCCGGTCGAAGGCCGACAGGCCATCGGACGGCGTGAGGCTGACCGGCGTGATGTCCGCGAACGACAGGCCCGCCTCGGCCAACTGGCGGCTCAGGAAGTAATGCGAGGTGGTGGCCCGCACATAGCCCACGCGCTTGCCTTTCAAATCAGCGATGCGGTGGATGGGCGCGTCCTTGCGCGCCAGCGTGACCTGGTTGTTGAGGTCCTCGCGCGTCACGGCCACGAAGCGCACCTGGGCCTTTTGCCGCGCCGCGAACAGCGCGGGGATTTCGCTGCCCGACCCCAGGTCCAGCGCATCGCCGTTGATGGCCTCGATGTGCAGCACGCCGTTGTTCAGCTCGCGCCACTCGATGCGGTAGGGCGTGTTGGCCAGGCCGGCCGCGCTGATCAGCGGGCGCCACAGGCCCTTGTAGGTGCCGATGCGCAAGGTGACGCCGGACAGGTCGGTCCCCGCAGCCGGTGGCCGCGCCAGGGCCGGCAGGCCCAGCGCGGCGGCGGCACCGGTGGCCAGCGAGCGTTGCAGCAGCGCGCGGCGCTGCGGGGACGGGGGATGGGTGGCGGTGTCGGGGCGCATGGCGGGTTCTCGCTTCGGGCGGTTTGGTCGAAGGCCCGAGCGTGCGGCCGGCGGGCGCCGTCGCCAACGATGGATCCGTAGCAAGCTCATGCGGAAAAGCCTCGACGGCCCCCGGGGTGCGCCTCATGCCGAAACCGCATGTGTTCACGCGCTTTTCTTCGTTGGTGGGGGCGCCGCACGCTCCTAAGGTGGGCGCAGTCCCCTCCTTCGTCTCCGACCGAAAGCCCGACCCACGATGTCTGCCGTTCTCTCGCTCCCGACCGCCGCGCTGCAGCGCCGCCCCGATCCCCAGCGCAAGGACTGGTTCGACGCGCCGCCGCCGCGCCCCACGGTCGAGGCCGAGCGCCGCCACCGGCAGGAGCAGCTCGCGGTGGCGTTTCGCCTGTTCGCGCGGCATGGCTTCGACCACGGGCTGGCGGGCCACATCACGGCGCGCGATCCCGAGTGGCACGACCACTTCTGGGTGAACCCGCTGGGCCTGCACTTCTCGCGCATCCGCGTGTCGGACCTGCTGCTGGTGAACGCGCGCGGCGAGATCGCCATCGGCGAGGGGCCGCTCAACCGCGCGGCGTTCGCCATCCACGCGGCGCTGCACGAGGCGCGGCCCGACATCGTGGCCGCCGCGCACACGCACTCCACGTACGGCAAGGCATGGTCCACGCTGGGGCGCAGGCTCGATCCGCTGTCGCAGGACGCCTGCATCTTCTACGAGGACCATGCGCTGTTCGACGACTTCACGGGCGTAGTGTGGGAAACGGACGAGGGCTTTCGCATCAGCGAGGCGCTGGGTGCGCGCAAGGCGGTCATCCTGAAGAACCACGGCATCCTCACGGCCGGGCCCAGCGTGGAGTCGGCCGCGTGGTGGTACATCGCGCTGGAAAACGCCTGCCACACCCAGTTGCTGGCCGAGGCCGCCGGCACGCCGCAGCCCATCCGGCACGAGGTGGCGCGCCACACCCATGGGCAGATCGGCGGGCCGGGCGGGGCGCATTTCACGTTCAAGAGCCTGTTCGAGACCGTGGTGCGCGAAGACCCCGGGGTGCTGCAGTGAACGCACCGCTCACCGCCGGCCAGCGGGCCCGCACGCTGGCCGCCGAGTTCGGCGCGCGCGCGGCGGCGCACGACCGCGAGGCCAGTTTTCCGCACCAGAACTTCGCCGACTTGCAGCAGGCCGGGCTGCTGGCGCTCGCCGCACCCCGGTCCCTGGGCGGGCAGGGCGCGAGTGCCGCGCAACTGGGCGAAGTGGTCGGCGCGGTGGCGCAAGGCTGCCCCGCCACGGCCCTGGTGTTGACGATGCAATACATCCAGCACCGCGGCATGGGCCGGCCAGGCTCCGCGTGGCCGGTGGAGCGGGCCCGCCAGCTGGTGCACGAGGCGGTGCAGGGCGTGTCGCTCATCAACGCGCTGCGGGTGGAGCCCGAGCTGGGCTCGCCCGCGCGCGGCGGGCTGCCGGCCACCGTGGCGCGGCGCACGGCAGAGGGCTGGCGGCTCAGCGGGCACAAGGTGTACAGCACCGGCGCGCCGGCGCTGCGCTGGTACGTGGTGTGGGCGCGCACGGACGATGCCGAACCGCGCACGGGCTCCTTCCTCGTGCGGGCCGGCCAGCCCGGCGTGCGCATCGAGCCCACATGGGACCACCTGGGCCTGCGGGCCAGCGGCAGCCACGATGTGCTGTTCGATGAGGTGGCGGTGCCCGCCGACCACGTGCTGGAGTTGAGGCTCCCCAAGGACTGGGCGCGCGGCGAGCCCGCCATGCAGGCCGAGATGGCGGTGATGCTGGGCTCGCTCTACACCGGCGTGGCCCGCGCGGCGCGCCACTGGCTGGTGGGTTTTCTGCAGGAGCGAAAGCCGGCCAGCCTGGGCGCGCCGCTGGCCACGCTGGCGCGCGCGCAGGAGGCGGTGGGCCGCATCGAAGGCCTGCTGTTCACCAACGACCGGCTCATCGCCGGGCTGGCCGCCGCGCTCGACACCGGCGCTCCGCTGCCCTCCGAGGAGAGCGGGCTGGTCAAGGCCATCACCACCCACAACGCCATCGAAGCGGTGCAGTCGGCCCTGGCGCTGACCAGCAACCACGGCCTGGCGCGCAAAAACCCGCTGGAGCGCCACCTGCGCGACGTGCTGTGCGGGCGCGTGCACACCCCGCAGGACGACAGCGTGTACCTGGCGGCCGGGCGCCGCGCGCTGGGGCTGTGATCGTTGGCGCGCGGGGCGCGGTGGCGCCGTCTCCTTCCTTTTCCTCAGCCTTTTTTCTTCCCTTTCAGAACACGGAGCTTCCATGGCCTTGCAACGGCGACATTTCCACCGCTTCATGACGGCCTCGGTGGCCGCGGCGTCCTTTCTCTCGCCCGTGCTGGGTCACGCGCAGCAGCGGATCGCACTGCGCGCGGGCGACCAGAAGGGCGGGCTGCGCGCGCTGCTGGAGGCGGCGGGCGAGTTGAAGGGCCTGCCCTATGACATCCAGTGGAGCGAGTTCCCGGCCGCCGCCCCGTTGGCCGAGGCGCTGAACGCGAACGCGGTGGACTTCGGCCCCATCGGCGACGCGCCGCTGCTCTTCACCCTGGCGGCCGGCAGCCAGGTGCGGGCATTCGCCGCCAACCGCTCCGACCCGTACGGCACGGCGGTGCTGGTGCGGCCCGACTCACCCTTGAAGACGGCGGCCGACCTCAAGGGCAAGCGCATCGCCACCAACCGCGGCTCCATCGGCCACTTCGTCACGCTCAAGGCGCTGGAGTCCGCGGGCCTGAAGGGTGCGGACGCCGACGTGCGGTTCATCCCGCCGGCCGACTCCAAGCTCGCGCTCACCCAGGGCTCGGTCGATGCCTGGGCCACCTGGGAGCCCTACACGGCGCTGGCCGAGACGAGCGGGCATGCGCGCGTGCTGGTCAACGGGCGGGGTTTGTCGAGCGGGCTCAGCTTTCTCGCGGCCACGCAGGGGGCGCTGGATACCAAACGCGAGGCCCTGCACGACTTCAAGGAGCGCGTGGAGCGCGCGCAACTCTGGTCGTACCGTAACGCCCGGCCGTTCGCTGAATCGCTGTCGCGCATCATCGGCATCCCGGTGGAGGCGGCGCAACTGCAGTTCGAGCGCCGCGCGACGAAATGGGTGGACATCGACGCCGCGGTGGTGGCCGACCAGCAGCGCACGGCCGACTTCTACCTGGCGGCCGGGCTGCTGCGCCAGCGGCTGGACGTGCGGCAGACCTTCGATACGGGGTTCAACCGGGGCCAGGCGTGAGCCGGGGCCTTGGCTGGAGTTTTGGATGAAATATGCCTCCGGAACAATATCCACTAGGGCATATTGCTATAAAATAAATAGCAATTGAATCCACCCGGTGCCGGGCGGGCGTGGGTCGAGGCCTGCTGCGACCCACCGCCCGGCCATCCCGAACGGCCCGAAACCCCAGCGCGGGAAAAGATCGTTTTGCCACGACTTCGGCGCGGCTACATAACCGCAATGTCTTAGCACCCAATTTCAGGGTCGTTGGCGTTTGGGGTGCAAGCCCGTACATTCCCGCATCCGCATTTTTCCTTTTCAGCGCCGCCGCGGCCTGCGGGCCCCGGTGGCGCCATGGCATTTTCATGATCGATTTACGGGGTATCACCCAGATTTACCAGGGCTCGCAGGGGCCGGTGGAGGCGCTGCGCGGCATCGACCTGCACATCACGCCGGGCGAAGTGTTCGGCATCATCGGGCGTAGCGGTGCGGGCAAGAGCTCGCTGGTGCGCGTCATCAACCTGCTGAACCGACCCACCCGGGGCGAGGTGATCGTGGCGGGTCGCGACCTGACCCGGCTCAATGATGCGCAACTGCGCGAGGCGCGGCGCGAGATCGGCATGGTGTTCCAGCACTTCAACCTGCTGTCCTCACGCACGGTGTTCGAGAACGCGGCCCTGCCGCTGGAACTGGCCGGCATGGACAAGGCGGCCATCCGCGGCCGGGTCGATCCGCTGCTGGAGCTGGTGGGCCTGTCGGCCCTGCGCGACCGCTATCCGGCGCAGATCAGCGGTGGGCAAAAGCAGCGCGTGGGCATCGCCCGGGCACTGGCCAGCCGGCCCAAGGTGCTGCTGTCGGACGAGGCCACCTCGGCCCTCGACCCGGAAACGACCCGCTCCATCCTTGCGCTGCTGCGCCAGGTGAACCAGGAGCTGGGCCTGACGGTGGTGCTCATCACCCACCAGATGCAGGTCATCAAGCAGGTGGCCGACCGCGTGGCCGTGATCGATGCCGGCCGCATCGTGGAGCAGGGCCCGGTGCTGGACGTTTTCACCCGGCCCCAGCAGCCCATCACCAAAAGCCTGATCGACGAGATCGTGCCGCAGGAACTGCCCGCCAGCGTGTTGGACCACGTGCGCCACCTGGCGTCGCAGCTGCGGGCCGCGGGCCAGGGCGGCGTGGGCCAGCTGCTGCGCCTGTCGTATGCCGGCGAGCGCGCCTACCAGCCCATCCTGTCGCGCCTGATCCGTGAGCACGGGCTGGACCTGTCGATCCTGCACGGGCAGATCGACGAGATCCAGGGCCAGACCTTCGGCTCGCTCGCGGTGTATGCCAGCGGCGACGCCGCGCGGCTGGCCACGGCGATCGCGCAATTGCGCACTGAAGGGGTGGTGGTGCAGGAAGTGCAAGCGAGCGAAGAGAGCGGGGCCTGAGATGTTCGAGAATTTTTCGGAAATGATGCTGGAGCTGTTTGCCACCTCGCTGTGGGAGACGGTCATCATGGTGGGCATCTCGGGCGTGGTCGGCGCGCTGCTGGGCATCCCGCTGGGCGTGTTCCTGCGGCTGACCGACCGCGGCGGCGTGCTGGAGAACGGCCCGCTGAACAAAACGGTGGGCTGGATCGTGAACGCAGTGCGCTCCACGCCGTTCATCATCCTGCTGGTGGCGATCATCCCGTTCACGCGGCTCATCACCGGCTCGTCCATCGGCACGGCCGCGGCCGTGGTGCCGCTGACGCTGGCCGCGGCGCCGTTCGTGGCGCGGCTGGTGGAAGCCTCGCTGCGCGAGGTGGACAACGGCCTGATCGAGGCGGCCCAGGCCATGGGCGCCACCACGGGGCAGATCGTCTGGAAGGTGCTGCTGCCCGAGGCGCTGCCCGGCATCGTCGCGGGCCTGACCATCACCTTCGTCAGCCTGACGGGCTACTCCGCCATGGCTGGCGCGATCGGCGGCGGCGGCCTGGGCGACCTGGGCATCCGCTACGGCTACCAGCGTTTCCTGCCCGATGTGATGCTGGCGGTGGTGGTGGTGCTGATCTTCTTCGTGCAGGCCGTGCAGAGCCTGGGCGACTGGGCGGTGCGCCGGCTGAGCCACCGCTGAGCGGCCCGCAGGGAGGGCGCGCGGGCCGGATCACCTGGTCCGGCGGCCGCCCGAATCAAGGGGTGGATCCAGGGTCTGCCGGCACCCGGTAGTGGTAGCGGTAGGTGTCGGTGAACCCCAGCGCGGCGTACAGCCGCCGGGCCGTGGCGTTCTCGCCGCGCACCTGCAGGTAGGCCGAACCCGCGCCGCCCGTGCGGCCCCATTGCATCAGCGCCTGGACCAGCGCTCTGCCATGGCCCTGACCGCGGTGCGCGGGCGCCACCACGATGTCGAACAAGCCGACGGCCCCGCGCTCGCGCACACCCAGACCGAAGCCCACGGCGCGGCCGTGCTGGCGCACGGTGGCGAAGGCGCAGGGCAGGGCGATCGACTGCACCATGGCATGGTGCGTGGCGTGGTGCGCCGCTGCCACGCCGTTGGCGGCGGCGAACCCGTCCAGCCATTCGGCCGTTGGCGCCTGCGCGATTTCCACCGAGGGCTGCAGCGGCGCGCCCTCCGGCAGAGGCGCCTGCATGACCCACGTGGGCTCGAAAAGCGCATAGCCCGCGTCCTGCAGCGACTGCTCGGCGCTGGCGCTCACCAGCGGCGAGATCCGGAACACGGGCCGCAGGCCCTGGCTGGCGTAGAGCGCTTGCGCCGCCTCGAGCACGCCGTCGAACGGCATTCCGGGCTCCAGCGCATTGACCGAATTGGCCCGCTTGGTGAAACCGCCGGACAGGCGGAACACCCAGCCCTGGTGGAAAACGGTCTGGCGGGCGGGCCAGGCATTGAACGCGCGTTCTTCCAGCGCACGCACGGTGGGCAGGTCGAAATCCGGAGCAGAGGTGGCATGGGAAGGCATGCAGGATTTATAGCAGCGCCATCTGCCCTTGTTTTTATGTCCACCTGTAGTAAGGAAATGAAAACGTATTCTTATGGGTTTTATAAGGCAAACCCTAAGATGCCCACATCTCTTCTCAAAAGGTGTTTTCCGTGAACAAGCGTTTCCTGCTGCAATCGACCCTCGCCCTGGCCCTGGCCGCTGGCTTCCAGACCGGCGCCCTGGCGCAGGACAAGCCGCTGAAGATTGGCGTCACCGCCGGCCCGCATGCGCAGATCTTCGAACAGGTCAAGAAGGTCGCTGAAAAGGACGGCCTCAAGCTCCAGATCGTCGAGTTCAGCGACTACGTGCAGCCCAATGCGGCGCTGGCGTCCGGCGACCTGGATGCCAACAGCTACCAGCACAAGCCCTACCTGGACGCGCAGGTCAAGGACCGTGGCTACAAGCTTGTGTCGGCGGGCTACACGGTCAACTTCCCGATCGGCCTGTATTCCAAGAAGGTCAAGAAGCTCGAAGACCTGAAGGAAGGCGCCAAGTTCGGCATTCCCAACGACCCGACCAACGGCGGTCGCGTGCTGCTGGTGCTGCAGGACAAGGGCCTCATCAAGCTCAAGGAAGGCGCCGGCCTGAAGGCCACGCCGCTGGACGTCGTCTCCAACCCCAAGAAGCTGAAGTTCGTCGAACTCGATGCCGCGCAGCTGGCCCGCTCGCTGGACGATCTGGACGCCGCCGCGGTCAACACCAACTTCGCGCTGTCCGCCGGTCTGAACCCCGCCAAGGACGCCATCGCGCAGGAAAGCGCCAAGAGCCCCTACGTCAACCTGATCGCCGTGCGCGAGGCCGACAAGGACAAGCCCTGGGTCGCCAAGCTCGTGAAGGCCTACCAGTCGGAAGAAATCCGCCAGTACATCCAGACGGAATTCAAGGGCGCCGTGCTGCCGGGCTTCTGATCGGCCCGCGTTCGATCAAGCCGCCAGCGCCTTCCCGGGTGCTGGCGGCTTTTTTCATGGGTGCGGGGCGCCGAGGTGGGCCGTCAACGAGTTAACGGGCTGCTTAGATGTTTTTCGATGGAGAAACCGATTTTTTATTCGTTGGATTCGCGCCGAAGCGGTTCTACATTGGCTTGGACGGCCAGGCCCCGCCAAACGGGCGGCTGCAGCCACCCATTCACACAGGTCCAAAGGAACGATCCATGTCCACCGCTGTGCAAGACACCGAACTGCCCACCGCATTGCAAGCCGCCCACAACGACGCTCAGGCCTCGGGCCTGGCCCACGCCGGCGGCGTGCCGCCCACGGTCGCGTGGGACCTCTTCACCGCGGGCCAGGCCCTGCTGGTGGATGTGCGATCAGGCGAGGAACGCAAGTTCGTCGGCCATGTGCCGGGCAGCCTGCACGTGGCCTGGGCCACGGGCACGGCGCTCACCCGCAACCCCCGCTTCGTGCGCGAACTGGAGGCCGCCATCACCAAGGCCGCCACGCGCGATGCCCCCGTGCTGCTGCTGTGCCGCAGCGGCAAGCGCTCGGTGCTGGCGGCGGAGGCCGCGGCCAAGGCGGGCTTGCAGAATGTCTTCAATGTGACCGAGGGCTTCGAAGGCGAGATCGACGACCGCCAGCAGCGCGGCGCGTCGGACGGCTGGCGCCATCACCGCCTGCCCTGGGTGCAGGACTGACGGCGGCCTCGCGGCCCCACCGACGGCCCGCTGCGGGCCGCCATTTTTTCATCCCAGGCAGGAGGCCTTGATGGCTGTCTTCGAGATCGATCACATCGTGCAGTCGCTGCACGCCGTCCGCCGCGAATGGCGCGATTCGCAAAAGCGCTCCCAGGAGCCGGGCGGGCGCGAATTTCCGTCGCGCGATGCGCTGGCGCAGGCGCTGGAGCAACTGAAGGGCGCGCTCTTTCCCATGCGGCTGGGGCCGCACGACCTGTGCCAGGAAAGCGAGGACTGGTACGTGGGCCACACGCTCGATCTGGCGCTGCACACCTTGCTGGCGCAGATCCGGCTGGAGCTGCGCTACGTCGCGCGCCAGCAGGGCACGGGCGACGGCACGGCCATCGAGCCGCAGGCGCTGGAGGCCGCGCAGGCGTTCGCCGCATCGCTGCCGGACATCCGCCGGCTGCTGGACAGCGACGTGCTCGCCGCCTACCAGGGCGACCCCGCCGCGCGCAGCGTGGACGAGGTGCTGCTGTGCTATCCGGGCGTGCTGGCCATGATCCACCACCGCATCGCGCACCGCCTCTACACGCTGGGCCTGCCGCTGCTGGCGCGCATCGTGGCCGAACTGGCGCACGGCCAGACCGGCATCGACATCCATCCGGGCGCGCAGATCGGGGCGGGTTTTTTCATCGACCACGGCACAGGCGTCGTGATCGGCGAGACGGCGGTGATCGGTGAGCGCGTGCGCCTGTACCAGGCCGTCACGCTGGGCGCCAAGCGCTTTCCCACGGATGCCGACGGGACTCTGCAGAAAGGTTTGCCGCGCCATCCGATCGTGGAGGACGACGTGGTCATCTATGCGGGCGCGACCGTGCTGGGCCGGGTCACTCTGGGACGTGGGGCAGTCATCGGCGGCAACGTGTGGGTTACCCATGACGTGCCGCCGGGCGGCAACGTCACGCAGGCGGTGTCGCGAGAAGGGTAGGTGCGGCGCAGTCCCCGAAAACAGGGCGCAGCGCTGTAAAAGTATCAGCAAAAAGAAACAGGGAAACGCATGTCTGTACTGATCAAGAACTTCGGGGTCGCGGTGCGCCAGTCGCGCGAGGCGCAAGGCTGGTCGCAGGAACGGCTGGCCGAGCATTCGGACCTGAACCGCTCCTACGTCGGGGAGATCGAGCGGGGTGCCGCCATCGCCTCGCTGCTCACGGTGGAAAAGCTGGCCGGCGCCCTGGGCGTGCGGCCCTCGGCGCTGGTCACGCGGGGCGAGTCGATCGGCCATGCGAATCTCGTGCGGGGACTGCAATTGACGGCTATAGCCTGTTGAGCGATGCGTTGGAAGCTTTGACACTGCCCAGGCTTTCTTCAACAACGCACGGAGTTTTCCATGTCTGCAACTGTGGGCGGTACGACCGCCTTGGGTGACAACGCCGCACGGCAATTGGCCAACGCGACCAAGACGGTCCCCCAACTCGAAACCATCAGCCCCCGCTGGCTCACGCACCTGCTGCAATGGGTGCCGGTGGAGGCGGGCATCTACCGCCTGAACAAGGTCAAGAACCCGGAATCCATCCGCGTCACCTGCACGGCCAAGGAAGAAGAAAACCAGCTGCCGCGCACCTTCGTCGACTACGAAGAAAACCCGCGCGAATTCTTCCTGAACGCCGTGAGCACGGTGCTGGACGTGCACACCCGCGTGTCGGACCTGTACAGCAGCCCGCACGACCAGATCAAGGAGCAGCTGCGCCTGACGATCGAGACGATCAAGGAAAACCAGGAAAGCGAGCTCATCAACAACCCCGACTACGGCCTGCTGGCCCAGGTGACCGACGCGCAGCGCATCTTCCCGCTCACCGGTGCGCCCACGCCGGACGACCTGGACGAGCTGCTCACCAAGGTGTGGAAGGAGCCCGCATTCTTCCTCACCCACCCGCTCGCCATTGCCGCTTTCGGCCGCGAGGCCACGCGCCGCGGCACGCCGCCGCCCACGGTGAGCCTGTTCGGCTCGCAGTTCATCACGTGGCGCGGCATTCCGCTCATTCCGTCCGACAAGGTGCCGGTGGCCGACGGCAAGAGCAAGATCCTGCTGCTGCGCGTGGGCGACAAGCGCCAGGGCGTGGTGGGCCTGTTCCAGCCGGGCCTGGCGGGCGAGCAGGGGCCGGGCCTGTCGGTGCGCTTCATGGGGATCAACAACCACGCCATCGCGTCCGACCTGATCTCGCAGTACTGCTCGCTGGCCGTGCTCACCAGCGATGCGCTGGCCGTGCTGGACGATGTCGAGGTGAACAAGTACCACGACTACCCGGACACCTACAAGTGAAGCGCAAGGAGCGGCCATGACCCTCGCTTCCTTCTCGCCGGGCGCCGACGCGTCCGGCGCCCCCATCGACCCGGCGCTGATCGCACGCATGGCCAATGCCCTGTTCTCGGCGCTGCCGGGCGAGGCGGCATCGCCTGCAGGCGTGCACTCCGCGGGCGGCCTGCCTTCGGTGCCGCCTGCGTCCGTGCCCGGCCTGGGCGCCGTGCCGCCGGGCGTGCAGGCGCCGGCCAACATCGCGCCGCCCGGCTCGCCCCTGGCCAGCCCCGCCGGCTTCGGGCCCAGCGTGCCCGGCACGCCGATCCCGCAGGGCCAGGTGCCCGGCACCAACCTGCTGCCGGCTTCGCCCACGCAGGTGCTGTCGCTCGGCCACCGCGCCCCCGCGCTGCTGCCGCACGCCACGGCGGCCAACGGCCTGCCCGACACGGTGGTGAGCACGCTGCCGGCCTACGAGCCGCGCCTTGGCAGCGGGGTGCTGGGCGTGCCCGAGGCCTCGGGCGCGAGCGCGTCGCAGGCCGCCGCCTATCCGGCAGCGCCTGCCTCTCCGGCCTCGCCTTACTACTTCGTCGGCGAGCGCCATGCACAGCCATCGCCTGGGGGCGCGCCGGTGCCCAGGGCGCCGTCCGGCGACCGGCTGGATGCGCTGGCGCGCCTGCCGTTCGCGCAGCCGCAGGCAGCGCATGCGGGCCAGGCCCCGGCCGCACCGGCCGGCCTGGCGGCCACGCCGTCGTCCGATCCGAAGTTCTACTTCGTGGACGCGGTGGTGCTGCCCAGCGGCTACGTCACCCCGGCCAAGCCCGCGCCGCACGGTACGGTGCCGCTGGCGGGCCAGGGGCAGCACCCGCCGTTCGACGTGCACGCCATCCGGCGCGACTTTCCCGTGCTGTCCGAGCGCGTGAACGGCCGCCAGCTGGTGTGGTTCGACAATGCGGCTACCACGCACAAGCCGAAGGCGGTGATCGACCGCATCAGCCACTTCTACGCGCACGAGAACTCGAACATCCACCGCGCGGCGCATGAACTTGCCGCCCGCGCCACGGATGCCTACGAAGGCGCCCGCCAGCGCGTGAAGACGTTCATCAACGCGCCCGACGTGAACGAGGTGATCTTCGTGCGCGGCACCACCGAGGCCATCAACCTGGTGGCCAAGAGCTGGGGCGGCCAGCACGTGGGCGAGGGCGACGAGATCATCGTCAGCCATCTGGAGCACCACGCCAACATCGTGCCCTGGCAGCAACTCGCTGCCGCCAAGGGGGCGAGGCTGCGCGTGATTCCGGTGGACGACTCGGGCCAGGTGCTGCTCGATGAGTACCAGAAGCTCCTGAACGACCGCACGAAGATCGTTGCCGTCACGCAGGTCTCCAACGCGTTGGGCACCGTGGTGCCGGTCAAGGAGATCGTGGCGCTGGCCCACCGTGCGGGCGCGAAGGCGCTGGTCGATGGCGCGCAGTCGGTCTCGCACATGCGGGTGGACGTGCAGGACATCGGGGCGGACTTCTTCGTGTTCTCGGGCCACAAGGTGTTCGGGCCGACCGGCATCGGCGTGGTCTGGGGCAAGCGCGAAGTGCTCGAAGACATGCCCCCGTGGCAGGGCGGCGGCAACATGATTGCCGACGTGACGTTCGAGAAGACCGTGTTCCAGCCGATTCCGAACAAGTTCGAGGCCGGCACGGGCAACATCGCCGACGCGGTGGGCCTGGGCGCGGCGATCGACTACGTGAACCGCGTGGGGATCGAGAACATCGCGCGCTACGAGCACGAGTTGCTGGTGTACGGCATGCAGCAGTTGCGCGCCATCCCGGGCGTGCGGCTGATCGGCACGGCCGACGACAAGGCCAGTGTGATGTCGTTCGTGCTGGCCGGCTACTCGACCGAGGAAGTGGGCAAGGCGCTGAACGACGAAGGCATCGCCGTGCGCACCGGGCACCATTGCGCGCAGCCCATCCTGCGGCGATTCGGCGTGGAGACCACCGTGCGGCCGTCGCTCGCGTTCTACAACACGTTCGACGAGATCGACCGGCTGGTGCATGTGGTGCGCCGCCTCGCCGGCCAGCGCCGCGCCGGGTAGGACAAGCGCGCGTTTGCGCCTTGCCCGCACCCCCGGATGCTGCGCTGCAGCGCCGGGGGTGTTTTGCTCGAAAAAGGCGCAAGCGCAATCGATACTAGGGCATATAGCTACAAAAATAATAGCAAATGGCGCTTTGGCGTTCCTCGAAAGCGGGCCCTGAAGGCGCCGCGCGCAGCGTCGGGACGCCGCAGGCCGTGTCTATCATGGCCCGTTGCGGCACCGCGCCGTTCCGTCTTTTGGCTGTTTCACAAGGAGTGCTCATGGACCAATACCAGATCGCCGTCATCGTCGGCAGTCTCCGAAAGGACTCGTTCAACCGCAAGCTGGCCACGGCGCTGGCCCGGCTCGCACCGCCGGACTTCCACTTCACGCAGCTGCGCATCGACGACCTGCCGCTGTACAACCAGGACGACGATGCCCATCCGGCTCCCGCCGTGCTGCGCCTGAAGACCGAGATCGCCCAGTCGCAGGGCCTGCTGTTCGTCACGCCCGAATACAACCGGTCGATTCCCGGCGTGCTCAAGAACGCGCTGGACCACGCCTCCCGCCCCTATGGGCAGAGCGCCTGGGGTGGCAAGCCGGCCGGCGTGATCGGGGTATCGATCGGCGCCATCGGCACGGCCATGGCCCAGCAGCATCTGCGCAACGTGCTGGCTTACCTCGACGTGCCCACGCTGGGCCAGCCCGAAGCCTTCGTTCAGGCCAAGGATGGCCTGTTCGATGACGACGGCAACATCGGCGAGGCCAGCCGCCAGTTCCTGCAGGGCTGGGTCGAGAAGTACGTGGCCTGGGTCAAGCAGCACGCCAAGCTCTGACCAGCCGCTGGTTTTCAGCGCCTCCAGTCCGGCCGCCCTGTGATGGGTGGCCGGACTTTTTATTTGCCATTCGCGTTATTGGTTGCTAAAGTCAATCAATTGTTTGATGAAGGCAAATGAAAAATGGCGTCAGATCCCCAGGTCGCTCCCGCGCCTGCGCCCGTCCCTTCGGCAGCGGTCAAGGCGCTTCGGCAATTCAACCGGTTTTTCACGCGCCGCATCGGCGTGCTCGACGCCTATCTGGGCAGCGACCTGTCCCTGACCGACGTGCGCGTGCTCTACGAGCTGGCCCACCGCACCGAGCCTGTTGCCACCGACATCGCCAGGGACCTGGGCCTGGACGCCGGCTATCTGAGCCGCATCCTGCGCCGGTTCGAGAAGGCCGGCTGGCTGGAGCGCCGCCCGGGCGCACGGGATGCGCGCCAGAGCCTGCTGCGCCTGACCGACGCCGGACACACCGCGTTCGCCCCGCTGCAGCAGCGCTCGCGCGACGAGGCGGCAGTCATCCTGGCGCGCTTGTCGCCCACGCAGCAGGCCGACGCGCTGGCCGCCATGCAGCGGCTGGAGACGCTGCTGTCTCCCGAGCCGGCCAGCCGCCCCCGCCTCGTGGTGCTGCGCGACCCGGTGCCCGGTGACATGGGCTGGGTGGTGCAGATGCATGGCGAAATCTACTGGCGCGAATACGGCTGGAACCAGGCGTTCGAGGCCATGGTGGCCGAGATCGCCGCGCGATTCGTGCGCGAATTCCAGCCCGGGTTCGACAGGTGCTGGATCGCCGAGGTGGATGGCGAGCGCATAGGGGCGGCCTTCGTGGTGCGCGAGTCCGACACCACCGCCCGGCTGCGCATGCTGATCCTGGCGCCCCAGGCGC
This sequence comes from Acidovorax sp. SUPP1855, assembly GCF_030158955.1. Classification (NCBI taxonomy): domain Bacteria; kingdom Pseudomonadati; phylum Pseudomonadota; class Betaproteobacteria; order Burkholderiales; family Comamonadaceae; genus Acidovorax; species Acidovorax sp. SUPP1855. Next base: position 30,765 of record NZ_BQXI01000010.1, read on the forward strand.
GGGGCATGGGACTGGGCGGTCGGCTGGTGGACGAGTGCATCGCCTTCGCGCGGGGCCAGGGCTACGCGGAGATGACGCTGTGGACCAACAGCTGCCTGGCCGCGGCCCGCCACCTGTATGCGCAGCGCGGCTTCACGCTCGTGGCCTCGGAACCCTACACCGCCTACGGCCAGTCCCTGGTGGGCGAGACCTGGACGCGTGCGCTATAGGCGCCTTGCAGCGCACGCAAAAAAAGCCGGCGCAAGGCCGGCTTTCCGGGGACTGCGCAGTTGTCCGGTGGATCAGGCGGCTTCGGCCACGGCTTCCTGGCGGGATTGCGCCACGTGTGCCCGGATGTCGGAATCCGCGCTGTCCAGGGCCTTGGACTTGGCGTCTGGGCCCATGGCCACGCCTTCGGCGCGCACGAAGCGCACGTCGGTGATGCCGAAGAAGGCGAACACGGTCTGCAGGTAGCTCTCCTGGTGTTCCATGGCGCGGCCGGCATCGCTCGTCGAATACACACCGCCGCGGCTGGAGGCGACGATCACCGTCTTGCCCTTGGCCAGGCCCTGTGGGCCAGCGGCGGTATAGGTGAACGTGCGGCCCGGCTGGGCGATGCGGTCGATCCAGGCCTTGAGCTGCGTGGGAATGCCGAAGTTGTAGAGCGGCGCGCCGACGACGATGACATCGGCCGCCAGGAACTGGCTCACCAGCTGTTCGGACACGGCGTTTTCACGGCGCTGTGTTTCACTCAGGCCTTCGGTCTGGCCGGTGCGCGGCGCCATGGCCTCCATCGTGAAATGGGCCGGTGCCTGGGCGACCAGGTCCAGGTGCTGCACTTGCGTGCCGGGATGGGCTTCGACCCACGCCGCCACGGTGCGGGCGGTGAGTTGGCGCGAGACGGACTGTTCGCCGGTGATGGCGGAATCAATGTGCAGCAGTTGCATGGAAGGTTCTCCTCGGGATGGGGGCCGCACCCGGTGTGCAGCGTTGGATAGATTGTGCAGATGAGCGCATTGATTGATAAGTCGGCACGTTTGCGATAGATTGTTCTATGGGTGGAACAATCTGCGAGGGGTGACGGTGCAAGATCTCAACGACATGCTGTATTTCGCCGAGGTGGTCGAGCGCGGAGGGTTTGCCGCTGCGGGCCGGGCGCTCGGCATCCCCAAGTCGCGCCTGTCGCGCCGCGTCTCCGATCTGGAGGCACACCTGGGCGTGCGGCTGCTGCAGCGCACCACGCGCAAGCTGTCGCTCACCGAGGTGGGCGAGGCCTATCTGCGCCACTGCCAGGCCATGCGCGAGTCCGCGCAGGCGGCGGCCGACACGGTGGCCCACGTCCAGGCCGAGCCGCGCGGCACGATCCGCGTGGTGTGCCCCGTCACGATCGCGCAGACCCTGCTGGGCGAGATGATGCCGGTGTTCATGGCGCGCTACCCCCTCGTGCGGGTGGAGATCCAGGTGAGCAACCGCGTGGTCAACCTGGTGGAGGAGGGCGTCGATGTGGCGCTGCGCGTGCGGGCCAAGCTGGACGACAGCGGCAGCATGGTCATCAAGCGGCTGAGCGAGGGCGACCTGCTGCTGGTCGCCAGCCCTGCCCAACTGGCGCGCCAGGGCACGCCGCACACCCTGGAGGAACTGGCGCGCATGGACAGCATCGCCATGTCGGCCGCCGACGGCCGTGCGTCGCTGCGTCTGGTCGGCCCCGGAGGGCAGGAGGCCGTGTGGCAGCACAGCCCGCGCTATGTGGCCGACGACCTGCTCACGCTCAAGTTGGCCGCGCAGGGCGGCGTGGGCATCTGCTGGCTGCCCGACTACATGTGCCAGGACGAGCTGCGCAGTGGCCGGCTGGTGCATCTGCTGCCTGACTGGGCCCCGGAGCGTGGTGTGATGCACGCGGTGTTTCCCTCCCGCCGCGGCCTGACGCCCGCGGTCCGGCGGTTTCTGGACTTTCTGGGCGAGACGCTGCAAGGCGCGACAACGGCGGCGCCGGCATCCGATACCGAGGGCCTCGGCAGCGCGGCATCGATCGCTTCTTAAGATCAATTCGCGATTAATTCAAAAGAATATATTCGTTTGGGTTTTAAGGGCGGAATCGCAGAATGGGCCGCATCCACCGTTGAGGAGCCTGTTCCATGGCCACTGCACTGTCGTTCCGCACCTCCTGTGGGGTTCGAATCTTTCCCTTGTTCCATGCCCTGGCCACCGTGCCCTGCCGGCCATGAGCAGCAGCGCACCCACGCCTTTGTCCGCATCCGGGCGGCCGGTCGGCCGGCTCGACGGCGGAGCGCCGCAGGCGGCCCCGTCCGCACGCACCGCTGCGGGCGGCCCGGTCTCGGTGGTCATCGTCCCGGGCTGGCGCGATTCCGGACCCGGCCACTGGCAGAGCCTGTGGGCGGAGCGGCTGCCCGGCGCACGGCGCGTGGTGCAGGACGACTGGGTCACGCCCGCGCGGGCGCCCTGGGTGGCGGCGCTGGAGCGCACCGTGCTGGAGGCGCCGCACCCCGTCGTGCTGGTGGCGCACAGCCTGGGCTGCATCACCGCGACGCACATGGGCGAACCGGCTGCGGCCCGGGTGCAGGGCGCTTTGCTGGTCGCCCCGGCCGATCCGGAACGCCGGGCGGTGCTGAGCGACTTCGCCCCCGTGCCTTATGCGCCGCTGCCTTACCGCAGCATCCTGGTGGCGAGCAGCAACGATCCCTACTGCCCCATCCGCCTGGCCGGCGCCTACGCGAGGGCCTGGGGCAGCGAGTTCGTTCGCCTGCCGCAGGCGGGGCATGTGAATGTGGACTCGGGCCATGGCGAATGGCCCCTGGGCTGGGCACTGCTGCATTCGCTGGTGGATGGCGCGGAGTGGGGCCTCGGCCAGGGTGCCACGGAGACCCGTTCCGCCGCCTGATGGGGTTGCTATTATTTTTGTAGCTATATGCCCTAGTATCCATTGCACTAGGGGCCTTTTTGGCTGAAACCTGCTGCACCGCCCCTTGTTTTTGCCGGGGTTCTATATTCTGGAAGTCGATTAATTAACAAGAATATATTCTTTTGAGTTTTAAGCACTGCCGCCCACAATCGGTTTCACTTTTTCAGTAACGAGGGCGCAGACATGACTTCCCGGACAAAACTCAAGACTTTCCTGGCCGTGGTGGCCCTGGTGGCTGGCGGCGTCGCGTCGGCACAGACGTCCACGCTGCTGAACGCTTCCTACGACGTGGCCCGCGAGTTCTACAAGGACTACAACCCTGCCTTCGCCGCCCACTACAAGAAGACCACCGGCAAGGACGTGAAGATCGACCAGGCCCATGGCGGCTCCAGCGCCCAGGCCCGTGCGGTGAACGACGGCCTCGACGCCGACGTGGTCACGATGAACACCACGACCGACATCGACTTCCTCGCCACCAACGGCGTGGTCGCCAAGGACTGGGCCAAGCGCTTTCCCAACGATGCATCGCCCACCACCTCGACCATGCTGTTCCTGGTGCGCAAGGGCAATCCCAAGAACATCAAGGACTGGGACGACCTCGCCAAGCCCGGCGTGCAGGTCGTCGTGGTGAACCCCAAGACCGGCGGCAACGGCCGCTACGCCTACTTGGCAGCCTGGGGCAGCGTGCGCGAGAAGGGCGGCACCGACGCCCAGGCCGCTGAGTTCGTGGGCCAGGTGTTCAAGAACGTCCCCGTGCTGGGCAAGGGCGGGCGCGATGCCACCAGCATCTTCCTGCAGCGCAACACGGGCGATGTGCTGATCACGTTCGAATCCGAGGTGCTGTCCATCGAGCGCGAATTCGGCAAGGGCAAGGTCGATGCGGTGTACCCCTCCAGCAGCGTGCTGGCCGAAAACCCCGTCGCGGTGGTCGAGCGCACCGTCGCCAAGAAAGGCACGGGCGAACTGGCCAAGGCCTATCTGGACTACCTCTACTCCGATGAGGCGCAGGAGATCGCGGCCCGCCACGCGCTGCGTCCGCGTTCCGAAGCGGTGCTGAAAAAGCACGCCGACCTGTTCAAGCCCGTCAAGCTGTTTACCGTGGCCAAGTACTTCGGCTCCCTCGGCGAGGCACAGAAGGTGCACTTCAACGACGGCGGTCAGTTCGACAAGCTCTACACCCCCGGCGCCAAGTAAGACATGAACGCTGCGACCTCTGCCTTGCCCGGCGCCGCCGTGGCGTCCACGGGCGGGGCCCGGCGCAGCCCGAAGCGGGTCCTGCCCGGCTTCGGCCTGACGCTGGGCTACACCATCTTCTACCTGAGCATCATCGTGCTCATCCCGCTGTCGGCGCTGGTCTTCAAGACCTTCACGCTGACCTGGGACCAGTTCTGGACCGCCATCAGCGCGCCACGCGTGCTGGCGTCCTACCGGCTCACCTTCGGCGCGTCGTTCATCGCGGCGGTGGTCAACCTCGTGTTCGGCCTGCTGATCGCCTGGGTGCTGGTGCGCTACCGCTTTCCGGGCAAGAAGATCGTCGATGCCCTGGTGGACCTGCCGTTCGCGCTGCCCACGGCGGTGGCGGGCATTTCGCTCACCGCCTTGCTGGCCGGCAACGGCTGGGTGGGGCAGTACCTGGAGCCGCTGGGCATCCAGCTGGCCTTCAAGCCCGCCGGTGTGGTGATCGCGCTGATCTTCATCGGGCTGCCCTTCGTGGTGCGCACGGTGCAGCCGGTGCTGGAAGACGCCGAGAAGGAACTGGAAGAAGCCGCCACCAGCCTGGGCGCCACGCGCTGGCAGATCTTCACGCGCGTCATCCTGCCCGCGATCACCCCGGCGCTGCTCACGGGCTTTGCCATGGCGTTCGCGCGGGCGGTGGGTGAATACGGCTCGGTCATCTTCATCGCGGGCAACATGCCCATGATCTCCGAGATCACGCCCCTCATCATCATCGGCAAGCTGGAGCAGTACGACTACGCGGGCGCCACGGCGGTCGCGGTGGTGATGCTGGTGATCTCCTTCGCGCTGCTGCTTGTCATCAACGCATTGCAGGCCTGGCAGCGTCGCCACGCAGGAGCCCCGGCATGACTTCCACCGCTTCCAACTCCGGCGGGCGCAACGTGGTGCGCCGCGCCCAGGCCGGCACGACCGAGGCCCCCTGGGTGCGCTGGACGCTGATCGGCATCGCGCTCGCGTTCCTGCTGCTGTTCCTCGTGCTGCCGCTGGCCGCCGTGTTCACCGAGGCGCTGCGCAAGGGCTTCGGTGCCTACGTGGCGGCGCTCAAGGAGCCCGATGCATGGGCCGCCATCCGGCTGACCCTCATCACCGCAGCCATCGCGGTGCCGTTGAATCTGGTGTTCGGCGTGGCGGCGGCCTGGGCCATCGCCAAGTACGAGTTCCGGGGCAAGGCGTTCCTGACGACGCTGGTGGACCTGCCGTTTTCCGTCTCGCCCGTGGTGGCCGGCCTGGTGTATGTGCTGATGTTCGGCGCCAACGGCTGGTTCGGCCCCTGGCTGGCGGCGCACGACGTCAAGATCATCTTCGCCGTGCCGGGCATCGTGCTGGCGACGATCTTCGTGACCTTCCCGTTCATCGCGCGCGAGCTGATTCCGCTCATGCAGGCCCAGGGGAGCGACGAAGAGCAGGCGGCCATCGTGCTGGGCGCGAGCGGTTGGCAGACCTTCTGGTACGTGACGCTGCCCAACATCAAGTGGGGCCTGCTGTACGGCGTGATCCTGTGCAATGCGCGCGCCATGGGCGAGTTCGGCGCGGTGTCGGTCGTCTCGGGCCACATCCGCGGGCAGACCAACACCATTCCGCTGCACGTGGAGATTCTCTACAACGAATACCAGTCCGTGGCGGCGTTCGCCGCGGCCTCGCTGCTGGCCCTGCTGGCCTTGGTCACGCTGGTCATCAAGTCCATTGCCGAATGGCGCAACGAGCAGGAGCGCAAGGCCGCGGCCGCACTGCCGCCCGAGCGCCCCGCACCCGCCACCGTGGGCGCGCGCTGAACGAAAGCACACCATGAGCATTGAAATCCGCAACATCAGCAAGCAGTTCGGCAGCTTTCAGGCACTGCGCGACGTGAGCCTGGACATCCAGTCCGGCGAACTGATCGCGCTGCTCGGCCCCTCGGGCTGCGGCAAGACCACGCTGCTGCGCATCATCGCGGGGCTGGAGACGCCCGACGTGGGCACCATCCATTTCTCGGGCGAGGACACCACCGACGTGCACGTGCGCGACCGTGGCGTGGGCTTCGTCTTCCAGCACTACGCGCTGTTCCGGCACATGACGGTGTTCGAGAACGTCGCCTTCGGCCTGCGCGTGAAGCCGCGCGGCGAGCGCCCGAGCGATGCGCAGATCAAGCAGAAGGTGACCGACCTGCTCAAGCTCGTGCAGCTCGACTGGCTGGCCGACCGCTATCCGTCGCAATTGTCCGGCGGCCAGCGCCAGCGCATCGCCCTTGCGCGCGCCCTGGCGGTGGAGCCCAAGGTGCTGCTGCTGGACGAGCCCTTCGGCGCGCTCGATGCCAAGGTGCGCAAAGAGCTGCGCCGGTGGCTGCGCCGCCTGCACGACGAACTGCACGTGACCAGCATCTTCGTGACCCACGACCAGGAGGAAGCCCTGGAAGTGGCCGACCGCGTGGTGGTCATCAACCAGGGCCGGATCGAGCAGAGCGGCTCGCCCCAGGAGGTGTGGGACCAGCCGGCCAGCCCGTTCGTCTATGGCTTCCTGGGCGACGTGAACCTGTTTCGCGGCCGCGCCCACGAAGGGCTGGTGCACGTGGAGGGCATGGCCATCGATTCGCCCGAGCATGCGGGCGCCCAGAACGCCAGCGCCTTTGCCTATGTGCGTCCGCACGACCTGGACGTACAGCGCTACTCGCCCGGCGAGGGCGTGGACGCCGACGGGCGCCCGCGCGGCATCGTCGCGCAGCTCAGCCGTGCCATCGTCGTGGGGCCGATCGCGCGCCTGGAACTTATTCCCGATGCCGACCACAAACCAGCGGACAATGCGAGCCCCGACTCGGTGATCGAAGCGCAGATTCCTGCGCAGCAGTACCGGGAGATGGGTTTCAGGGAGGGTGAAACGCTGGTGGTCACACCGCGCCGCGCCCGCGTTTTTCTGGACCACGCCGCCGGTATCTGATGCAGCCTTCGAGGGTTGCCGACCGCGGCCTTCAAGGACAAGAACAATGGTGTTGAACTGGTTGGATGCCGCGCCCCGCCGCGTGCTGGGCCTCATCGCGGCGGCCTGCGTGGCCATGCTGGCTTTTGGCATGTACCTGCAGCATGTCGTGGGGCTCGAGCCCTGCCCGATGTGCATCGTGCAGCGCTATGCGCTCATCGGGGTCGCCGTGTTTGCGGCCCTGGCCAGCGCCCGGGGCACCCGGGGCTGGTGGATGTCGTGGGCCGTCCTGGCGCTGCTGTCGTCGGGATTCGGCGCCTTCGTGGCGGCGCGGCAAAGCTGGCTGCAGTGGTACCCGCCCGAGATCGCCACCTGCGGTCGCGACTTCTACGGAATGATCGAGCACTTCCCCATCGGCCGCGCGATCCCCATGATCTTCCGCGGTTCGGGCGACTGCGCCGCGGTGGACTGGACCTTCCTCGGAGGCTCCATCGCCAACTGGTCGTTCATCTGCTTCGTGCTCATGGCCGTCGTGCTGCTGGTGCTGCTGGCCCGCGGCGGGCGAGGGGGCGCCAACCGCCGCCGGCTGGCTGCGGCTTGAAACCCGCCTGCACTCCGTTGAATGAAAAAGGCGCCTTGAACAGGCGCCTTTTTCTTGGGCGTTGCAAATCCGTCAGATCGGTGCCGGCGCTGCCACGGGCTCCTGGGCGGGAAACACCGGGCCCCGGGTTCCGGGCACCCAGGGCGCCATCTTGTCCATCACCTGCGTGAACGCGGTGCTGGCCTCCCATGCTGTCAGCCACTTTCGCACATGGGGCCAGGGGCCCCCCTGCCAGGCCATGGCGTCGATGCCCGCGAACTGGCGCACGAACGGCATGATGGCCACGTCGGCCAGCGTGGGCTGCGGGCCGCACAGGAAGGCGTGTTGCGCCAGCCGCGCGTCCCATTGGGCCAGGAACGCGGTGGCGGTGGCCTGGGGCGTTAGCGCGTCCTCCACGCCGTTTACCGTGCCGGTCTGCTGCGGATAGCGGTTCGGGTACTTGCAGCGGTCCAGGGCCTGTTTGAAGGTGCCGTCGCAGGCCGCGATGAGCGCATCGGCGTCCCGGGCCGTTGCGGCATCTTCGGCCATCCAGCCCTGCGGGTCGTGGCGAGCGAGCGCCCAGCGCATGATCTCCAGGCTTTGTTCCAGCACCTGGCCATCGGGCAGCACCAGCACGGGCACCGTGGCTTTGGGCGATGCGTCCCGCAACGCTTGCGGCTTGTCGCGCAACACCACCTCGCGCAATTCACAGGCCTGCCCGCTGGCCGCGATCGCCATGCGGGCGCGCATGGCGTAGGGGCAGCGGCGAAAGGAATACAGCACGGGCAGGCCGCTGGGCGTGTCTGAGGGTTGATCATCGGACTGCGCCGCACCCGAGGTGCCCAGGCGCGCGCCGATGTGTTCCTGCCCGCGCTGCCGCGCGAGCTCCATCTGTTGCTCGCGCTCGGCCAGGGCGCGCTCCTGCTCGGGCGTGCGCGTGCCATGGCAATAGGGGCAGCTCACGCCGGGGCGGTACTGGGGCGATGCGAGTTCGGCCTCGCCCAGCGGCATGCGGCAGGACCGGCACAACTGGTGCCGGCCCGTGGACAGGCCATGGCCCACCGACACGCGTTCGTCGAACACGAAACAATCGCCGTGCCAGCGGCTGTCTTCGGCGGGCACGTCTTCCAGGTACTGCAGGATGCCGCCGTCCAGGTGGAACACCTCGTCGAAGCCCTGCGACTTGAGCAGGGCGGTGGACTTCTCGCACCGGATGCCGCCCGTGCAGAACATGGCCACCTTGGGCCGGTGTGCCAGCACGCCGCCCGGCGCGCGCTGCTGCGCCACCCAGGCCGGAAACTCCGTGAAGCTGCGCGTGCGCGGGTTGATGGCCCGGGCGAAGCTGCCGATGCCCACTTCATAGTCGTTGCGCACGTCGATCACCACCACCTCGGGGTCATCGATCAGGGCGTTCCATTGCGCCGGCGGCACGTGCGTGCCGGCATTGCGCGCCGGGTCCAGTCCGGTCACGCCCAGGGTGACGATCTCGCGCTTGAGCCGCACCCGCATGCGGTAGAACGGCATACGGTCGCCCAGCGCTTCCTTGTGGCGCAGGCCGGCCAGCCGCTCATCGGCACGAAGCCAGGCCAGCACGGCCCGCACACCTGCGGGCTCCCCCGCGATCGTTCCGTTGATCCCCTCGGGCGCCAGCAGCAGCAGGCCCCGCACGCCATGGGTCTCGCACACGGATTGCAGCGGTGGCTGCAGTGCGGCGCAGTCGGGCAGATCGACGAAATGGTAGAGGGCGGCGGTGAGGATCTCGGGCATGGGGTGGCGATGATAGCGGTGCGTTTGGAGCGGGCGGAGCGTGTAAGGGGCGATCAGGCCGGTTCTCCCGGCAGGCTGCCGCAGCCGGCCAGCAGCCAGCCGCGGAAGGCCTGCAGCGCAGCACTGGGCGGGCGGGATTTCAAGCGCGTGAGCCAGTAGGCACCCAGGGCGATGTGCGTGCCGAAGGGCTGCACGAGCCGCCCTTGTTGCAGCTCCCTTTGAAAAAGCCGCACCGGCAGCAGCGCCACGCCCGCGCCCTGCGCGGCGGCCTCGGCCAAGGCCAGGGAGGAGTCGAACACCGTGCCACGCACCAGCGGGCAGGGCACACCGGCGGCGCTGAACCAGGCGGCCCACTCGTCCGCGCGGTACGAACGCAGCAGCGATTCGTGCGCCAGGTCGGCCGGCGCCCGCAGCCGCGGGGCGATGGAGGGCGCGCACATGGCGGACAGCGGCGCTTCCAGCAGGCGGTCGGCCTCGGTGCCATGCCAGGCGCCGTCCCCGAACCGGATGGCGCAGTCCAGTCCCTCGCCCGCGATGTCCACCCGGTTGTTGTGCGTGAGCAGGCGCAGGTCCACGAAGGGGCACGCCTGCTGGAACTCGCGCAGCCGCGGCAGCAGCCACCCCACGGCGAAGGTGCCCACGGCGCCGACGGTGAGCACTTCGCGGGGGCGGGTGTCGCTGAACTGCTCCAGGGCGCCGGCAATGCGGCCGAACGCGTCGGCCAGCACCGGCAGCAGGGCCAGGCCTTCGTCCGTCAATGCCAGTCCGCGCGGCAGGCGCCGGAACAGCGGCTTGCCCAGGCGCTCTTCGAGGTTGCGGATGTGCTGGCTGACCGCGGTCTGGGTCACGCACAGCTCCTGGGCTGCACGGGTGAGGTTGAGGTGGCGCGCCGAGACCTCGAAGGCGCGCAGGGCATTGAGGGGCAGGTGCATGGCGTCGGAATCAGGCAGGCAAGTAGCAAGCAGTTTTTCTTGGGGCTCTTCCCGATTATTGTCGATGGTGCTCTGGCCGACATGTCTCTATCGTTCGGGTCTTCTTGCTTCCAACGACAGGTTCATTCCATGCAAAGACGCCAGTTTTCCTTTGATCTCTTCGCCGCCGTGGCCGCCGCTTCGACGGCCGCCTTGTGGGCCGGCCCGGCCCATGCCGCCGCGCCAGCGGGCGAGCGCAACCCGCGGGAGGTGGCCTGGCAGGCCGCCATGCGGCAGCTTGAATTGGCACTGGACGGCCACCCCAAGGCGCGGCTCGGGGTCGCCATGCTCGACACGGGCTCCGGGCTGTCGCTGGGCTGGCGCCAGGACGAGCGCTTTCCCATGGCCAGCACCTTCAAGCTGCTGCTGGCCGCGTGGATGCTGGAGCGGGTCGACCGGGGCCAGGAGGCGTTGGACCGCCGGGTGCATTTCGAAGCGTCGGCGCTCGTGGCCTATTCGCCGGTGACGGAAAAGCGGGTGGGCGACGTCGGCATCACGGTCGGCGAGCTGTGCGAAGGCACCGTCACGCTGAGCGACAACACCGCAGCCAACCTGCTGCTCGCGCGCCACGGCGGCCCGCAGGGCTTCACCGCCTTCGCGCGGAGCCTGGGCGACACGGTGACGCGGCTGGACCGCACCGAGCCCACGCTGAACGAGGCCATCGCGGGCGATCCGCGCGACACCACCACGCCGCAGGCCATGCTGCAGTCGCTGCGCAAGGTGGCCTTGGGCGATGCGCTGAGCCCGGCCTCGCGTGCCCAACTGGTCGAATGGATCGTGGCCACGAAGACGGGCGACAAGCGGCTGCGTGCCGGCGTGCCGGCGTGCCGGGCTGGCGGGTGGGCGACAAGACGGGAACGGGCAACCAGGGTTCGTCCAACGACATCGGCGTGCTGTGGCCGCCCGGCGGCGGTGCGCCCATTGTGGTCACCTGCTACATCACCCAGACCACCGCCACGCCGGAAAAGCGCGATGCCACCATCGCCGAGGTGGCGCGCCAAGTGGCCCGGGCGGTCGCTGCCTGAGCGGTGTGGCCGCAGGCCGGGCCGCCGCCTACAGCTTCTTGACGAGCACCTGGCTGCGGCGGTCCCAGTTGTACTTGCGCTTGCGGGCCTCGGGCAGCCACTCAGGGTCCACGGGCTGGAAGCCGCGCTTGATGAACCAGTGCATGGTGCGCGTGGTGAGCACGAAGAGGCTGGTCAGGCCCATGCCCCGCGCCCGCTGCTCGATGCGCTTGAGCAGCTTTTCGCCGTCGCCCGTGCCCTGGCTGTGCGGCGACACGGTCACGGCCGCCATCTCGGCCGTGCTGCCCTCCGGATAGGGGTAGAGCGCGGCGCAGCCGAAGATCACGCCGTCGTGTTCGATGATGGTGTAGTTGGCGATGTCGCGTTCGATCTCGGTGCGGTCGCGTTTGACGAGCGTGCCGTCCTTCTCGAACGGCTCGATCAGCTGCAGGATGCCGCCCACGTCGTCCGGCGTCGCCTCGCGCAGTTCTTCCAGCTTCTCATCGACCACCATGGTGCCGATGCCGTCGTGCACGTAGATCTCCAGCAGCAGCGCACCGTCCACCGCGAAAGGAATGATGTGGCTGCGCTCCACGCCGTTCTGGCAGGCCTTCACGCAGTGCTGCAGATAGAACGCGGTGTCGGTCGGCCGCTGGCTGGGCGGCACGCGGGCCAGCATCTGCCGGGCCTGGGCCAGCGGCAGTTCCGTATCGATGGGGTTGTCGTCGCTCTCGGGCTCGTCGGGGTTCATGCGGATGCCGGGCACCTCGCACACGAAGACCAGCTTGTCGGCCTTGAGCGCGATCGCCACCGAGGTCGCGACCTCCTCCATCGTCAGGTTGAAGGCCTCGCCGGTGGGCGAGAAGCCGAAGGGCGACAGCAGCACCAGCGCGTCCATGTCGAGCGAGCGCCGGATGCCCGCCACATCCACCTTGCGCACCAGGCCCGAATGCTGGAAATCCACCCCGTCCACGATGCCCACGGGCCGCGCCGTCAGAAAGTTGCCGGAGATCACGCGCACCGTGGAGCCCGCCATCGGCGTGTTGGGCAGGCCCTGGCTGAAGGCGGCCTCGATCTCGTAGCGCAACTGGCCCGCGGCCTCCTGCGCGCAGTCGAGCGCCACCGAATCGGTGACGCGGATGCCGTGCGAATACTTTTCTGCATGTCCCTTGGCCGCGAGCTGCTCGTTCACCTGCGGGCGAAAGCCGTGCACGAGCACGATCTTCACACCCATCGCCTGGATCATGGCCAGGTCCTGCGCGATGGCCTGGAGCTTGCCGGCCGCGATGGCCTCCCCCGTGAGCCCGATCACGAAGGTCTGGTGGCGGAACTTGTGGATGTACGGCGCAACCGAGCGGAACCAGGGGACGAAGGTGAAGTTGAAGACGGCGGACATGGCGAAAGGGTGAAGGGAGCGGGGACTGCACCCTGCGGGGTGGCGCAGGTTGCGTGGGGAGGGCGGGGCGTTTTCCGCTGCGGCCGAATTATCGTCGCCATCGCTGCGGACGGAACGGCGCTAGGTCGATCTCCGGAGGCTGCCCGTCCATGCATTGGGACACTACCCGTCCCGTGCGGGCCGAAGCGCCCAGGCCCACATGGCCGTGGCCGTAGGCATGGATGACGTCCGTGCAGGCGCTGGCGGGGCCGATGCAGGGCAGTCCGTCGCTGGTGCTCGGACGCCGGCCCATCCAGAAGCGGGCGCCGTCCTCCAGCGTGGCGCGGGGCAGCGAAGGGTACAGATCGAATAGGTGTCCCAGCAGGATGCGGGCGCGGCGCCAATCGGGTGCGGCGTGCAGGCCGGCGATCTCCACCTGGCCGGCCACCCGCAGGCCGTGCTCCATCTGGTGCACGATGAGCTTGCGGTCCATCACCATCGTGGAGGTGCGGGGGCCGGCGGGCGCGGGCTCCCCGGCGCGGGCCTGCAGGTCCAGCATCGCGTGGTACCCGCGTTCGGTGTCCAGCCACACGCGATCGCCGGCGGCTAGCGCCAGCGGCCGCGAATATGCGCCCGCCGCGATGACCGCACCCTGGCAGGGCAGGTCGCCCTGGTCGGTCCGCACGGCGTGCAGGCGGCCTGCCTCGATGTGCAGCCCGGTGGCCTGGCCCGTGACCCAGCGCGCGCCGAGGGATTGCGCATGGGCCACCAGGGCCGCGAGGTAGGCACCGGGATTGGCGCAGTGGCCGGCTTCGGCCACGCGCACGCTGAAGCCGTAAGCCGGGGCCAGGTCGGGCTCCTGCGCGCGCAGGCTGGCGCCTTCCACCGTCTCGAATGCGATGCCTTCCTCGCCGCGGAGCCGCCAGCCCAGCGCATCCGCCTCGAAGTCCGCCCGCGAGCGGTAGGCGTGCAGCAGGCCGCGCTGGGCCACCAGGTGCGGGACGCCGGCTTCGCTGGCCAGCCGGGCATGCAGCGCCGGCGCATCGCGCAGCAATTGGCGCAGGGCATGCGCGGTGCGGGCCACGTGCGCGGGCGTGCGGCCCGAGCGCAAGAAGCGCCACAGCCACGGCAGGGCGCGGGGCAGGTAGCCCCAGCGCACGGTGAGCGGGCCCTGCGGGTCCCGCAGGTAGCCAGGCACCTGCTTCCACATGCCGGGCCCTGCGGGCGGAAGAATGGAATGGGAAGACAGCCAGCCCGCATTGCCGTAGCTGGTGGCTTCTTCGCCGGCGGGGGCATGGGGGTTGAGCAGCGTGACCTGGCGGCCGGAGCGCAGCATCTCGATCGCGCACACCGTGCCCACGATGCCGGCCCCGATCACCACGACGTGCCGGCGCCGATCGGCAGGCCCGGCCGCCCTGGCCTGGGTGGTGTGTTCGGCAAGGGCGGGAGTGGCGGAGGCTGTGGCGGGCATGTGTGCGGCTGCGCAGGGCAGCGAGGAGAAGAGGGGGTGTGGGCCGGACCCGGTCGTGCCATTTTTCCACGAAAGGGTCCGGTCCACAGTGCCCTGCCGGCCTGGTGCCCGGTGAGCACCGGCGGATCAGCCTTCCGCGCCGCGGCGCACGGCACGCTGCAGCGCCATGCGGTCGGCGCGGCGCTGCGCGCCCTGGCTGCGGATGTGCTTGCCTGCCGCGGCGCTGGTGCCGCGCGCCGCTAGCGCGCGGGCCACCGGGTTGCGCGGCGGTGCGCTGGCTTCGAGGTGCAGCACCATCGGCTGCTTCATGCGGCGCAAGGCCTTGACCCGGCCTTGCTGGAAGGCGCGGGAACGTTTCTGAGCACTCATGTGCGATTCCTGAAAAGCAAAAAGCCCCGGCTGAGCAAGCCAGGGCTTTCGTGCGGCGCACCCCCATTCGAATGGGGCGGGGGAGCGCAGCCACCTTGGCTGAACGGTGTGTGAGCGACACGGTTCAGCCGGGGCGAGGAACCGTGTTCAGTGAGGGGGGGTGAACAAATGAGGCATGGAAAGACAGCTCCTGAAAGGTGCGCCGCAAGGGTGCTCGTTGCGGCGCTGGTGAAGCGAAGGCGCGATTATCGAAGCGGCTTCGCGGGCGTGGCAAGGCCTGCCGTGGCCCCTGGCGGCCCTTGTTGTGCAGGGCCAACGGCGGGCTCGGATAATGCAGCCCTTCATGACCGAATCCGCGCCTTCCTCTTCTTCCCCTTCTTCTTCCACCGCCGGGGCGCCCAGCGCGCCGTTGCGCATCACCTTCCCGCCGTCGCTGCCCGTCTCGGCGCGGCGCGACGAAATCATGGCGGCGATGCGGGAGCACCAGGTCATCATCGTGTGCGGGGAGACCGGCTCGGGCAAGACCACGCAACTGCCCAAGATCGCGCTGGCATTGGGGCGCGGCAAATGCAACGCCGCGCCGGGGCAGAAAGGCCAGCTCATCGGCCACACGCAGCCTCGCCGCATCGCCGCCAGCAGCGTGGCAAAGCGCATCGCCGAAGAGCTGCAGACCCCGCTGGGCGACGTGGTGGGCTACAAGGTGCGGTTCCAGGACCGGCTGTCGCGCGACGCCTCGGTCAAGCTCATGACAGACGGCATCCTGCTGGCGGAGACCCAGACCGACCCGCTGCTCAAGGCCTACGACACGCTCATCATCGACGAGGCGCACGAGCGCAGCCTGAACATCGACTTCCTGCTGGGCTACCTGCGGCAGATCCTGCCGCGCCGGCCCGACCTGAAGGTGATCGTCACGTCGGCCACCATCGATGCCGACCGCTTTGCCAAACATTTCGCCTTGCCGCGGCGCCTGCCGGGCCGCTCCAAACCAGGCGATGCGCCCCACACCGCAGGGCCGCAGGGCGCGGAGCTGATTCCGGCGCCCATCATCTACGTGTCGGGCCGGACCTTTCCGGTCGAGCAGCGCTGGCGCCCGTTCGAAGAGTCGCGCGACTACGGCCTGAACGAAGCCATCGCCGACGGCGTGGACGAGCTGTGGGCCGGCAACGCCGGCGGCGACATCCTCGTCTTCCTGCCCGGCGAGCGCGAGATCCGCGAGGCGGCCGACCACCTGCGCAAGCACTTGGCGCACCAGCCGGTGATGCGCAATGCCGAGGTGCTGCCCCTGTTCGCGCGGCTGTCGCAGGCCGAGCAGGACCGCATCTTCGACGGACACACGGGCCGGCGCATCGTACTGGCCACCAACGTGGCCGAGACCTCGCTCACCGTGCCCGGCGTCCGCTACGTGATCGACGCCGGCACCGCGCGCGTGAAGCGCTACAGCTTCCGCAGCAAGGTGGAACAGCTGATGGTCGAGCCCGTCAGCCAGGCCGCCGCCAACCAGCGCGCGGGCCGTTGCGGCCGCGTCGCCAACGGCATCTGCATCCGGCTCTACGACGAGGCCGACTTCAACGGCCGGCCCCGGTTCACCGACCCAGAAATTTTGCGGTCCTCGCTGGCCGGCGTCATCCTGCGCATGAAGTCGCTGCACCTGGGCGACGTGGCGCAGTTCCCCTTCATCGAGGCGCCTTCGGGCCGCGCGATCGCCGACGGCTACCAGTTGCTGGGCGAACTGGGCGCGGTGGACGAATCCAACGAACTCACGCCGATGGGCCAGGAGCTGTCGCGCCTGCCGCTCGACCCGCGCGTGGGCCGCATGATCCTGGAGGCGCGCGAGCGCCAGGCGCTGGACGAGGTGCTCATCATCGCCAGCGCCCTGAGCGTGCAGGACGTGCGCGACCGCCCCATGGATGCGCAGCAGCAGGCTGATCAGGCCCACGCCAAGTTCGACGACGAAAAGAGCGAGTTCAGCGGCTACCTCAAGCTGTGGAAGTGGATCAACGAAGCGCGCGGTGGCGCGCCCACCCTGCCGTCGGCGCGCATGCAAAAGCAGGCCGCGCGCAAGGGCGCGCCCTCGCAGGCCGTGCTGCCCGTGGCACAGCGCATGGCCGCGGCGGCCGTGATGCCGCCAGCGGCCACCGAGGCCGCAGCGGCTGCGCCCACCCACAAGCTCAGCAACCGCCAGTACGAATCGCTGTTGCGCCAGAACTTCATCAGCGTGCGCCGACTGCGCGAGTGGCGTGACATCCACACGCAATTGCTGACCGTGGTGACCGAACACCGCTGGCGCATCAACGACCGCCCTGCCAGCTACGAGCAGATCCACCTGTCCATGCTGGCCGGGTTGCTGGGCAACATCGGCGTCAAGAGCGACGAGGACGACTGGTACCTGGGCGCACGCGGCATCAAGTTCTACAAGCACCCGGGCGCGCACCTGTCCAAGAAGCCCGGGCGCTGGATCGTCGCGGCCGAACTGGTGGAGACCACGCGCCTCTTCGGCCGGGGCATCGCGGCCATCGAGCCGCAGTGGATCGAGCAACTGGGCTGGCACCTGCTCAAGAAGCAGCTGCTCGACCCGCACTGGGAAAAGAAGGCGGCCGAGGTCAATGCGCTGGAGCGCGCCACGCTGTACGGCATCGTCATCTACAACAACCGGCGGGTGAACTTCGGCAAGGTGGACCCGTACGCGGCGCGCGACATCTTCATCCGCGAGGCGCTGATCGGCGGGCAGTGGGAAACCCGTCTGCCTTTTCTGGCCGCCAACCACAAGCTCATCGCCAAGGTCGAAGAGCTCGAACACAAGTCGCGCCGCCAGGACGTGCTGGTGGACGACGAGTTGATCTATGCCTTCTACGACCAGCAGTTGCCGGCCGACGTGTGCAGTGGGCACAGCTTCGAGGCGTGGTACCGCGAGGCGAGCGCGTCGAACCCCGACCTGCTCAAGCTGACGCGCGAAGAACTCATGCGCCACGAGGCCGCGGGCATCACCGGCAATGCCTTCCCGCGCACGGTGCGGCTGGGCGGCGTGGATTGCGCGGCGAGCTACCTGCACGAGCCGGGCGATGCGCGCGACGGCATCACGGTCACCGTGCCGCTGTTCGTGCTCAACCAGGTGAGCGACGAGCGCTGCGAATGGCTGGTGCCCGGCATGCTGCAGCCCAAGATCCAGGCCCTGCTCAAGAGCCTGCCGCAGCGCCCCCGCAGCCGGTTCGTGCCGTTGCCCGACAGCGCAACCCGCCTGGCCGGGCTGCTCGGCACACCCGAACGCTTCGGCCACGGCAGCCTGGTCGAGGTGCTGCTCAAGCAGGTGCGCGATGAGACCTCGCTCGACGTCAAGCGGGCCGATTTCAAGCTCGACATGCTGAGCCCGCACCTGTTCATGAACTTCCGCGTGGTGGACGAACACAGGCGCCAGCTCGGCCATGGGCGCAACCTGGGCGCCCTCAAGGCCGAATGGGGTGCGAAGGCGCGCGGCGCCTTCCAGGCCCTGGCAGGGCTCAAGCTGGGCGGCGATGCCAAGGGTTTTGAAGAAAAACAGTCTCCAGCGCAAGAAGTACTAAGGCATTCTGCTATCAAAAGTGAAGCGCCTCCCGCTGCCGCGGGGCGCCGCGGCCCTGCGGCGGTGACGGCGCCGGCCGCTTCCGCGCCAGCCGCCGCTTCGGGCCGGCAGGCGCCCGCCGGCCAGCGTCACACCGCATGGACCTTTGGCGAGCTGCCCGAGCTGATGGAAATCCGCAAGGGCGGCCAGACGCTGATCGGCTTTCCCGCGCTCATCGACGGTGGCGATGCCGTCACCATCGAGGTGTTCGACGAGCCCGAACTGGCCGCCGCCCGGCACCGTGCGGGCCTGCGCCGCCTGTTCGCGCTGCAGATCAAGGACGCGCTCAAGTACCTGGAAAAGAACATTCCCGACCTGCAGAAGATGGCCGTGGCCTACATGCCGCTGGGCACGCAGGAAGAACTGCGCAGCCAGATCATCGACGTGGCGCTGGACCGGGCCTTCCTGCTCGACCCGTTGCCCACCGATGAGGCCGCTTTCAAGCGCCGGGTGGACGAGGGACGCGGCCGGCTCACCCTGATCGCCAACGAGGTCGCTCGGCTCGCCGGCACGATCTTGCTGGAATACGCCGCCGCGGCGCGCAAGATCAAGGACACCAAGAACGCACCCGAAGCCGTGCAGGACGCGCAGCAACAACTGCAGCGACTCATGCCCAAGGCGTTCCTGGCCGCGGCACCGTGGGCGCAACTGGCGCACTTTGCCCGCTACCTCAAGGCGATCACGCTGCGGCTGGACAAATACCGTGCCGATCCGGCGCGCGACGCCAGCAAGCTGGCCGAGCTGCGCCCGCAGGAACAGCGCTACTGGCGCCTGGTGGCCGAACGCAAGGGCGCGGTGGATGCGCGCATGCAGGAACTGCGCTGGCTGCTGGAAGAGTTGCGGGTGAGCTTCTTCGCCCAGGAGTTGCGAACCCCGCAGCCGGTGAGCGTGAAGCGGCTGGACAAGCTCTGGGCGCAACTCAACAGCTGAGGCGGGCAGCCAGGCTGTGCCGCGCGGCGCTTCGCATCGACACCGGTACAGTGGGCGGCGGGGCACGGGACCCATGGTGGATGACTTGCCCAACCCTGCTCGGCCCCATTCATCACGGAGCGGCTTCTCCTGAGCACCCACCAAGCACCTCCGGGTGCTTCAGCGCTGCCGTGCTTTCGGTGCGGCTGGGATGTGCGGCCTCAATGGGGCGCCTGCAAGGCCGCCTCGGCCCGCACGAGGCGATCCAGTTCGGCGCACACATCGGCCATGCGGCCGGAGATCAGCACGCGCGCCGCCGCACCGGGGCCGCGGCGATCCAGCACCCGCAGCGGGCGCGCAGCGGGCCGGGGGCGGCTGCAACCCGCAAATGCCCCACTGTCGTTGGCGCTGGTGCTGGACCATGCCCGTGCAGACGGGGTGGCAGCCGGCGTGGGAGGCCATGCTGAAACGGGCTGATCGGGCGGTGCCTGCCGTGGCCGAACCACCACGAAGCGCCGGGGCAGCGGGGCGAGCGCGGAAGGACACGGCAGGCCCTCTGCCGCCTCACTTTCCAAGGCGGTGCACGGCAGCGGTTCGATGGCTACCCGCCGCCTGGCGGACGGGCCGATGGCGTCGGCATGGAGGCCCGGGGCAACGGCATGCACCGCGCCTCTGCCGCTGGCGCCGCCGCCAGGCTGGCCTGCAGCGGCCCTGCGGTCCTGGCGCGGAGGTCGGCAGGCGGGCGCGCGCAGCCACCGTGCCAACGCATTCAGCGGTTGCGAAAAGGAAGAAAAAGCGAGCAGGGCAAATCCCATGTGAAAACTCCAGCGAAGTGCGAGGGGGTTGAACACAGGCAGGATTGCCGAGGAAAAACACACTGCCGCAGGGTTGGCTGGCCAGGGCTTCTTGCCCCTGGCCGCCAGACGCCCGCCACCTGCGGCGGTGTGCGCTGGGCTACATCAGCATGGTGTTGCGGATCAGGCCCACGGCGAGCCCTTCGATTTCGAAAGGCTCGCCCGGATGCACGGTGATGACGGGGTAGTCGGGGTTTTCGGGCAGCAGCTCGATGGCCGTGGCCGTGCGGCGCAGGCGCTTGACGGTGACGTCGTCGCCCAGCCGGGCCACGATGATCTGGCCGTTGCGCGCCTCGCGGGTGGATTGCACGGCGAGCAGGTCGCCGTCCATGATGCCCGCATCGCGCATGGACATGCCGCGCACCTTGAGCAGGTAATCCGGCTTGTGCTGGAACAGGCTGCCCTCCACGCTGTAGGTCTGGTCGACATGTTCCTGCGCGAGAATGGGCGACCCTGCCGCCACCCGCCCCACCAGGGGAAGCGACAGCTGCGAAAGACCCGGGATGGGCAGGTTGAACTGGGTGCCGCGGGCGGCATTGATGGAGCGCACCGTGTCGCTGCGCAGCCGGATGCCGCGCGACGTGCCGCTGACCAGTTCGATGACGCCCTTGCGGGCCAGGGCCTGCAGGTGCTCTTCGGCCGCGTTGGCGGACTTGAAGCCGAACTCGGCGGCGATTTCCGCCCGGGTGGGGGGCGCGCCGGTGCGGGAGATGGCGGTCTGGATCAGATCGAGGATCTGCTGCTGGCGGGCGGTGAGCTTGGGACTGTCGAACATGAGTGACTCCGGTGCTGAACGGATAGGCAGAGAGAGGCCTGTTTTTTAATCCAGTCACTGTATTTTTAACCAGTTTTTTGGAGCGTGCAAGTGGGCACAGGAAAAATCGTGGTGCTGGGCACCGGCGGAACCATCGCGGGCAAGGCCGCCGAGGCCGGAGACAACATCGGCTATACCGCCGGGCAGGTGGGCGTGGGGCAGTTGCTGGAGGCGATTCCCGGGTTGGCGCAGGCGGCCCGTGGCCGGATCGAAGCCGAGCAGATCGCGCAGATCGACAGCAAGGACATGGATTTCGCCGTATGGCGGCAACTGGCCCACCGATGCACGCAGTTGCTGGCCGATCCCGATGTGCGCGGAGTGGTGGTCACGCACGGCACCGACACGCTGGAGGAGACGGCGTGGTTCCTGGACTCGGTCCTGGACACTGCCGAACGCCCTGTGGTGCTGGCCTGCGCCATGCGGCCGGCAACGGCCATCGCGCCGGACGGTCCGCAGAATCTGCTCGATGCGGTGGCGGTAGCGGCCACGCCCGGGGCGCGCGGGGTGCTGGCGGTGGTGGCAGGCACGATCCACACCGCGCGCGACGTGCAGAAAGTGCACCCCTATCGCGTGGATGCCTTCAGTTCAGGGGACGCCGGGCCGCTGGGCTGGGTGGAGGAGGGCGCGGTTCGCCTGACCAATGGCTGGCCGGCCCCTTCGGTTCCGAGATCGGATGCGCTCCACCACATCGCCAATACCTACCTTTGGCCGCGGGTGGAGGTGCTCATGAACCATGTCGGCGCCGACGGCCGCATCGTCGACCTGCTGGTACTCGACGGCGTGGACGGCCTTGTGGTAGCGGCGACGGGCAACGGCACGCTGCACCACGCCCTGGGCAAAGCCCTGGAGCGCGCGCACGAGAGCGGAGTGGAAGTGCGCGTGGCCACCCGCTGCCCGCTGGGCCGGGTGCTGCCCAAGCCGGGGGACGCCTTGCCCCATTCGGAGGGGTTGAGCCCGGTGAAGGCCCGCATCAGCCTGCTGCTCGATCTGCTGGTCCGGCCTCGGCGCCCCTGAAACGGAAACGCCCCGCAGAGCGGGGCGTTTCAGGCACGGCCGAGGTGCCGTGTGGGTTCAGTCAGAAATCAACCAGCCAGTGCGGCCAGCGCGCGCTGGGTGATCTCTTCCACGCTGCCCGTGCCGCTGATGGCGCGGTATTTGGGCGCGCCGGCCGGATCGGACTTGGCCCAGCTGGAGTAGTACTCCACCAGCGGACGGGTCTGGGCGCTGTACACATCCAGGCGCTTCTTGACGGTGGCTTCCTTGTCGTCTTCGCGCTGGATGAGGTCTTCGCCGGTCACGTCGTCCTTGCCTTCCACCTTGGGTGGGTTGAACTTGACGTGGTACGTGCGACCGCTGGCCGGGTGGGAGCGGCGGCCGCTCATGCGTTCGATGATGGCATCGAAGGGCACGTCGATCTCGAGCACATAGTCGAGCTTGACGCCCACGGCCTTCATGGCGTCGGCCTGCGGGATCGTGCGGGGAAATCCGTCGAACAGGAAGCCGGACGCGCAGTCGGGCTGTGCAATGCGCTCTTTCACGAGATTGATGATGAGGTCGTCGCTGACCAGCGCACCCGCATCCATGACGGCCTTGGCCTGCTGCCCCAGTGGCGTGCCCGCCTTGACGGCAGCACGCAGCATGTCACCGGTGGAGATTTGCGGAATACCGTATTTCTGGCAAATGAATGCGGCCTGCGTGCCCTTTCCGGCGCCGGGTGCGCCCAAAAGAATCAGTCTCATGGATGTCCTCTAAGTGTTGAATTCGGCTGGCGCCACTGGCCACGGGCTTGCCTCCGGCCCGGGATGCGGCGCTCTGATCGCGGGCAAGGATAGCACGTGGGTCCACGCGCTTTCCTGACACGGCGGGGACTCTGAAAACGCTAGGAAAACAGCGCTCGCACGCGTTCCAGATCCTGGGGGGTGTCCACGCCGGGGCCGGGTGCCGAAGCGGTCACATGCACGGCGATGCGGTGGCCGTGCCATAGCGCCCGCAACTGCTCCAGTGCCTCGACCGCTTCGGTGGGCGCGGGCGGCAGGGCCGGAAACTGCCGAAGGAATGCGGCGCGGTAGCTGTAGAGGCCGATGTGGCGCAGCGGCGCATACCCTGGCGGCACGCCGGGGGCCGCGCCATCGGGCCCCCGCGACCACCAGGCAGCGCCGGCATGGTCGCGTGCATGCGGAATGGGCGCCCGGCTGAAGTAGTGCGCCAGACCGCGCGCATCGAGCACGACCTTCACGACATTGGGGTTGGTGTAGTCGGCCAGCGTGTCGATGGCATGGGCGGCGGTCCCCATGCTGGCGTCCGTGCGGGCCGGCAGCAGGGCGGCCACCGCATCGATCAGCGCGGGATCGATCAGCGGTTCGTCGCCCTGCACATTCACCACGATGTCGTCGCCTGCCAGGCCCAGTTGTTCGCAGGCCTCAGCCAGGCGGTCGCTGCCGCTCGGATGGTCGGGCCGCGTGAGCAGGGCCTGCACGCCATGCGCCTGGCAGGTTGCAAGGATGCGGGCATCGTCCGTGGCCACGACCACGCGGGTGGCCTGGCTTTGCGCCGCGCGTTGCGCCACGCGCACCACCATGGGCAGTCCGGCGATGTCGGCCAGCGGCTTGTCGGGCAGCCGCGTGGAGGCCAGCCGCGCCGGTATCAGGATGGTGAAGGGCGTGGCGGGCGCGGTCACGCCTCCAGCTCCTCGTCCGTCAGGGTGCGTGCTTCGTTTTCGAGCAGCACCGGAATGCCGTCGCGCACCGGGTAGGCCAGGCGGGCGCTGCGCGACACCAGTTCCTGCCGCTCCCGGTTGAAAGTGAGCGAGCCCTTGGTGACGGGGCAGACCAGCAGTTCGAGCAGTTTGGGATCCATGGCGGTAGTGGCTTCGGGGTCAGTCGGAGGGCGATGATAGCGAGCGGCGTGCGGCGGCCCGCAACCGCTCGTCCAGCAGGGAGAAAAAAGCGCTGTCGATTTCCAGGTGCAGCGGCACGGCCAGCGCTTCGGGGTGGAGTCGCCACAGTTTGGTGGCGTCCTTTTCGGTGCAAACGAGCGTCATGCCGGCGGTTTGATTGCCTTTCCAGCTATCAAAATCATAGTGATCCGGCAAGGCGGTGGTCTGCTGCAGCGTGAGCCCTTTTGCCCGCAGCATGGCAAAGAATTCCTGTGGCCTCGCGATGGCGGCCACGGCGTGCAAGGGCTGGCCGCGCCACTGCGCCAGCGGCGCGGCGCTGCCGTCCGCACGCATGGCGTCTGGCCCGAGCGAGCGTCTCAGGGAGAACGCCGGTGATCCGCCAGCTGGGGCCTGTCCGGCATGGAGCACGCAGTCGACCCGGCGTGGCCAGGGTTCGCGCAGCGGTCCGGCCGGCAGGAGGAATCCGTTGCCCACGCCGTCGTCGTTGAACACGCAGACCTCGATGTCGCGGGCCAGCGCCAGATGCTGCAGACCGTCGTCGCAAACGATCACATCGGTGCGGGGATGCTGTGCCAGCAGTGCGCGCGCCGCCTGCGCCCGGTGCCGCGCCACGAACACGGGAACGCCGGTGCGCTTCGCGATCAGCAACGGCTCGTCGCCCACTTCGGTCGCGCGGCTGTCCGCGCATACTTCGCGGCAGTCGTCGGTGGACCGTCCGTACCCGCGCGACACCACGCCAGGCTGCCATCCGCGCGCCACCAGATGTCGCACGATGGCCTGCGTGACCGGGGTCTTGCCCGCCCCTCCGGCGATCACGTTGCCCACCACGATCACCGGCACCGCCATGCGCTCGGCGCGCAGGACGCCCAGCCGATAAAGCGCTCGCCGGATGGCCACAGCGGTCCGATACAGGCAGGACAGCGGCCACAGCGCCCAAGCCAGCGGCCCACGCCGTTTCCAGGCCGCTTGCAGGGTGGATGCCTGGGTATGGGGGGCTGTGGAAGAGGGTTCAGAGGGCGGCTGCGGCCCGGCGGCAGCCATCGCGGCTACTTGCCGGCGCTGGCCGTGGACTGGGTGGCGAAGGTAATCTGCGACAGGCCCACGCGGCGCGCGGCTTCCATGACGGTGACCACCGCCTGGTGCGGCGAATTGGCGTCGGCACTGATGATGACGACGCTGTCCTTGCCGGCGCTGGCCGCCGCGGCCAATGCCTGGGCCACCACGTCCACGCTCTTGCCCTCGACGGCCAGCTTGTTGATGGCATAGCGGCCATCTGCGGCGACCGCCACGATCACTTCCTTGGGATGGTCGCGCTGCTGCTCGGCATCGGCCACGGGCAGGGTCAGTTGCAGCTCGGTGAACTTGCTGTAGGTGGTGGACAGCATCAGGAAGATGAGCACCACGAGCAGCACGTCGATGAACGGAATCAGGTTGATTTCCGGCGCTTCGGTGGGGCGGGAGCGAAAGTTCATGTCCGTTCAGCCGATGGGAGGTGGGCCATGATTTATTTGCGCAGCCGGCTGATGTGCCGCACGAACTGCTCGGAGGCCAATTCGAGGGTCAGCAGATAGGCATCCACGCGGCTGCGGAAGTAGCGCCAGAAGATCAGCGCCGGAATGGCCACGATCAGGCCGAACGCCGTGTTGTACAGCGCAATGGAAATGCCCTGTGCCAACTGAGCCGGGTTGCCGCCGCCGGACTGCCCGGCACCCGCCTGGGAGCCAAAAATCTCGATCATGCCGATCACTGTGCCCAGCAGGCCGAGCAACGGGGCGGCGGACGCGATGGTGGCGAGCGCACTGAGGTATTTTTCGAGGCGGTGGGCCACGGCCCGGCCGGAACTCTCCATCGCAGCGCGCACGTCGGCTTCGGTGCTTTGCGGATTGCTGTTGAGCGTGCGCAGGCCGCTGGCCAGCACCTCACCCAAGGCGGAGTTCTGCGCCAGCTGGTTCACCACATCGGGTGTGGGAACGGAGCGGGAAGACACGGTGATCGCTTCATCCAGCAGCTTGGGTGGGGCGACTCGCGCGGTTTTGAGGGCGATGAAGCGCTCCACGATGAGTGCCAGCGCCAGGACGGAGCAGGCTATCAAGGGCCAGATCGGCCAGCCTGCGGCTTGTATGATCGACAGCAATTCTCTCTCCGCGCAGATGGAAGCAATCCGCGATTATGGCCCAGTTGATGCGGTGGTCCGTGCCGAAAAACGGCCGGACGACCCGGCCCGTTCTGCGCCTTCCCATCCCCTGCCGTCACCCACATTTTCTGTGGATAACTTTGTGGGCAACCGGGCTGCGATGGCCCGCCAAGCGGCACCAGCCCGTGAATTTGACAGATTGATGAAAAATAACGCACCGAAAAAACGTTTGAAATCAATGGGTTGCACGTATCTGCTAGCGATGCGCGGGGATGTGTGCGTGAATGCCGGACAAATCGGGCATCCTCCCGCGCTGTGGACTAGTGCTCCTTGCCAATGGCCTGCAACCCCTTGCGCCATCGGTGTCTGACGGCATGAACCTCGCAACGGCGCCACGTATCTGGCAGGTTGGGGCGCTATGCCGCGCCATTGCTGACACCCTGGAAGCCTGCTTCAATCCCGTGGCCGTGCAGGGCGAGATCACGGGCTTTTCGCGCGCGTCCAGCGGGCATTGCTATTTCACGATCAAGGACGGCCAGGGCCAGATCCGCTGCGCCATGTTCCGCCGTGCCGCCCTGTTGCTGGACTTCGCCCCGCGGGACGGGGAACTGGTCGAGCTGCGCGGCCGTCTGGGGGTGTACGAGGCGCGCGGCGATCTGCAACTCATCGTCGAAAGCATGCAGCGGGCCGGCCAGGGTGCCTTGTTTGAGCAATTCCTTCGGCTGAAGTCGCAACTGGAGGCCGAAGGGCTCTTCGACAACGCGCGAAAGCGGCCCTTGCCCCTGATGCCGCGTGGCATCGGCCTGGTCACCTCCCCGGGTGCGGCTGCCCTGCATGACGTCGTGACCGCCTTGCGCCGGCGCGTGCCGCACATTCCGGTCACGCTGGTGCCAGCGCTGGTGCAGGGCGCCAATGCCCCCGCGTCGATGCGTGCCGCGCTGTCCAAGCTCTACGCACTGGTGGACGCGGGCAGCGGGGCGCCGCAGGGCACGGCGTCCCGCCAGCCCCCGTGCACCATCGATGTCATCCTTCTGGTGCGGGGCGGCGGGTCCATGGAGGACCTGTGGGCATTCAATGACGAGCAGTTGGCCCGCACCATCGCCCAGAGTCCGGTGCCGTTGGTTTGCGGTGTCGGGCACGAAACCGACTTCACGATTGCCGACTTTTGTGCCGACCTGCGTGCACCCACGCCGACCGCCGCCGCCGAACTCGTCTCCCAGCCACGGGCCGTCTGGCTGGGCGCCATCGATCTGTTGGCCGATCGATTGTCGGACGGCGTTCAGGCGCAGTTCGATGTGCGCCACCAACGCCTGGACTTGGTGGCCCAGCGCCTGGGCCGGCCTTCCGGCCTGGTGGCGCGCCAGCAGACGCGTCTGGCACGGCTGGCGGAGCGCATGCGCCACAGCGTGCTATTGAAAATGCAGCGCCTGGCCCAGCACCCGCGAGCGCTGGAGACAGAAATGCCGCAGATGCTGCAGAGACGGATGGCCCGCCAGTCCGAACGCTTGGATCGTGCGGCGCTGCGCTTGCAGTTGCTGGACCCGCATCTCGTCCTGCAGCGGGGCTATGCACTGCTCACCGATGCGCAAGGCCAGCCGGTGACGAAGGTGGCCCAGGTGCGACCAGGCGACGCTGTCCGGGCGGCGGTGACCGACGGTGAGATCGATCTGCAGGTGTCACCGCGCCGGTTGCTGTAAATGGAGTGGCTGGGGCGCTTTTTCTGCGATTGGCCCTCGCCTACAGCAGGCGCTGCTATTACTTTCTACAATGCCCGTTCGGATCGCTCCGGCCCTTGGAGGGCAGCGGCCCCATTCCAAGAATTTCAACCCACGAAGGACTGCACCATGGAACATACCCTGCCACCGTTGCCCTATGCGATCGACGCACTGGCGCCTCACTACAGCCAGGAAACCCTGGAATACCACCACGGCAAGCACCACAACGCCTACGTGGTGAACCTGAACAACCTGCAAAAGGGCACGGAATTCGAGAGCATGACGCTCGAGGAAATCGTGAAGAAGTCCAGTGGCGGCATCTACAACAATGCAGCCCAGATCTGGAACCACACCTTCTTCTGGAACTGCATGGCTCCCAGCGGCGGCGGCGAGCCGTCCGGCGCCCTGGCCAATGCCATCAACGCCAAGTGGGGCAGCTACGCCGCCTTCAAGGAAGCTTTCGTGAAGAGTGCCGTGGGCAACTTCGGCTCCGGCTGGACGTGGCTCGTGAAAAAGGCCGACGGCAGCGTCGATATCGTGAACACCGGCGCGGCCGGCACCCCGTTGACCACGGCCGACAAGGCCCTGCTGACGGTTGACGTGTGGGAGCACGCGTACTACATCGATTACCGCAACCTGCGCCCCAAGTTCGTCGAAACCTTCTTCGACAAACTGGTGAACTGGAAATTTGCCGAAAGCAACTTCGCCTGAGCGTTCC
The DNA here is from genome assembly GCF_030158955.1 of Acidovorax sp. SUPP1855. Taxonomy (NCBI): domain Bacteria; kingdom Pseudomonadati; phylum Pseudomonadota; class Betaproteobacteria; order Burkholderiales; family Comamonadaceae; genus Acidovorax; species Acidovorax sp. SUPP1855. The sequence continues at coordinate 58,961 of NZ_BQXI01000010.1, forward strand.
CCGCCCAATAAAAAACGGCCCTTTGGGCCGTTTTTGTTTTTGGCATGCCCTCTGTCTCTAAGGGAGGGCTTGTGGACATGCTCAGCCGGTCAGCGGCGGGCGAAGGGCGTACCGGACAGTTTGAAGCCCGCCTTGATCCCCTTTTTCGAGAACCAGCCCTGGTTCATTTCCAGCACGTAACGCACCGGCTTTTCCGAGCAGTGTGAATCTTCGGTCTGCGGCTTCATGTCCGCCAGATTGACGATGGTGCCGTCGTCCGCGACGAAAGCAGCGGTCAATGGCAGGATCGTGTTTTTCATCCAGAAGCACTGGACGGCAGGTGCTTCGAACACAAACAGCATGCCTTCCTGCTGGGGCATCTCCTTGCGATGCATGAGGCCGATCTGACGCTCTTGCGCAGACGCCGCGACCTGTGCGTCGATGCGGTGCATGCCGGCGCCCAGTTCGACGCGCTGCAGGTTCATCTGGGGTGCTTCCTGAGCGCCTGCCGCCGTACAGACGGAGAGGACGAGGGCAGCCAAAAGCGGGGCAAGGGCTTTTTCAGAGCCGTGCGCCCCGCGCACGAGAAGGGATTTCATCATCCGGCTTTCCATAAATGCAATGGGAATCGAAAGGGTAGCAGCCAAAGGCAAAAAAGCCCGCGGAGGCGGGCTTTTTTGGAGGGCGTCGGCACGGGCTGAAGGCCTTGCCGACGATGGTGCTTACTCTTTAGGCAGCCGTCTTGGCGTGCTTCTTGGTGGCCTTTTTGTGGGCGACCTTGTGGGCTGCAGGCTTCTTGGCCTTGGCCTTGGCGTGCGCCTTGGGGGCGGTGGCGGCTGGCTCGGCGCTGGGGGCGGAAGTCACGGCGGGGGTTGCCGGTGCGGCTGGCGTTGCGCCTTGTGCAAAAGCACCAGCGGCGAACAGACCAGCAACGAGGACAGCGAGGAGTTTTTTCATATATGCCAATTCCTTGAAGAGGTTCGGATGGGAGCCGCGCGAAGTGCCGCGAAGCACCTCCACAACGGCGTCGTCACGGAGGCCGTTGACAGGAAATATGTGATTTTTTAAAGGCTTAGAATCGCCGGCTGTACCGCGTTTGCCCAACCAGCTGAAGCCCCTTCATCGTTTCACCGGAGAGACCCGCTCAATGACCAGCTACCAGCACATCAAGGTGCCCGCCGAAGGCCAGAAAATCACCGTCAACGCCGACATGTCGTTGAACGTGCCGGATCAGCCCATCATCCCGTACATCGAGGGCGACGGCACTGGTTTCGATATCACTCCCGTGATGCTGAAGGTCGTGGACGCTGCGGTGGCGAAGGCCTATGGTGGCAAGAAGAAGATCCACTGGATGGAAGTGTTCGCTGGCGAAAAGTCGACCAAGGTCTACGGCCCCGACGTGTGGCTGCCGGAAGAGACGCTGCACGCCGTGCGCGACTACGTGGTTTCCATCAAGGGCCCGTTGACCACCCCTGTGGGCGGTGGCATCCGTTCGCTGAACGTGGCGCTGCGCCAGGAACTGGACCTGTATGTCTGCCTGCGCCCCATCCAGTACTTTAAGGGCGTGCCTTCGCCGGTCAAGGAGCCCGAGAAGACCAACATGGTGATCTTCCGCGAGAACTCGGAAGACATCTATGCCGGGATCGAGTTCGAAGCCGAGTCCGAAAAGGCCAAGAAACTCATCAAGATCCTGCAGGAAGAATTCGGCGTCAAGAAGATCCGCTTTCCCGACACTTCCGGCATTGGCGTCAAGCCCGTGTCCCGCCAAGGCACCGAGCGCTTGGTGCGCAAGGCGATCCAGTACGCCATCGACAATGACAAGCCCAGCGTGACCATCGTGCACAAGGGCAACATCATGAAGTTCACCGAGGGCGGCTTCCGTGACTGGGCCTACGCGCTGGCTGCGAAGGAGTTCGGCGCCGAGCTGATCGATGGTGGCCCCTGGATGAAGTTCAAGAACCCCAAGACGGGCAAGGACATCACCATCAAGGACAGCATTGCGGACGCCTTCCTGCAGCAGATCCTGCTGCGCCCCGCCGAGTACAGCGTGGTGGCAACGCTCAACCTGAATGGCGACTATATCTCTGACGCGCTGGCGGCCCAGGTGGGTGGCATTGGCATCGCTCCTGGCGCCAATCTGTCCGACACGGTGGCGATGTTCGAAGCCACGCACGGCACCGCGCCCAAGTATGCCGGCAAGGACTATGTGAACCCCGGCTCTGAAATCCTGTCGGCCGAAATGATGCTGCGCCACATGGGTTGGACGGAAGCCGCGGACCTGATCATCCGGTCCATCGAGAAATCGATCGCCAGCAAGAAGGTCACCTATGACTTCGCCCGACTGATGGAAGGCGCGACGCAAGTGAGCTGCTCTGGCTTTGGCCAGGTCATGATCGACAACATGTAATCACGTCAGCGGGTACCGGGAGGCTCGGCTGGCTGGTGCGGAAACCCTCGAAGTCCTGTCCGGACTTGGAGGGTTTTCTTTTTGGCTAGAGCGCGTTTCTGGCAGATGGATGGCTGGGCGGTGGCCGGTCAGCGTTTGGCCAGCCGCTGGCCTTGGTTCGGCAGGGATTCCAGCGCCCGCTCGGCATTGACCATCCATGGCTTGCCCACACTTTTTTCGCTGTCCAGCAGGAGGTTCTTGATCGTCGTGATGTCGAGTTGTGGGGCACTGGATTGGAGCAATGCGATCATCCCGCTCACGTGGGCTGCGGCCATCGAAGAGCCTGTGGCGAAGTCGTAGCGCCCCTGGGGTTGCAGCGTGAGCACGTCTTTTCCGGGGGCAGCCAGAACCCCCTTGGCCGCCAGATTGGCGTTGTCGGCCATTCCCACGACGATCACACCGGGCACGCCGGCGGGAAAACCCGTGCGCTCCCCGCTGGACGGAAGCGCTGCGACCACCGCACGGCCTTGTTTGACCAGTTGGCCCAGCAGTGTGCTGAGCAACGGGTCATCCGGGCCGCCCAGGCTCATGTTGATGGTGCGCGCATCGGACGACATCACGGCCACGAGCGCCTTGGCCAGGGTGAAGGAGTTGCAGCGTGCCCCGGCTGAAGGCTGATGCGCCGGATACCAGCAGGCTTTGTACAGGCTTACCTTCGCCTCGGGCGCGACACCCACGATGCCCTGCAGGTTGTTGCCCACCGCGGCGATGATGCCCGCGACCTGGGTCCCGTGCTGATCTTGCTGAAAGCCCGCGGCATTTTCATCGACGAGGTTGTAGGCGGCATCGATCTGCCCGCGCAACTCCGGATGCTCCGTCTGGGCGCCCGTGTCGATCACGGCAATGTGTGCTCCTTTGCCGGTGCTGAGCTTGTGCGCCCGTGCCACCTGCATGTCCACAAAGCCCTGTTGCAAGGGCATGTAGGGGTCGTTGTAGGCCACGGCCGAAGCCTCCGGCTCCGGGCCTGCGTTGACCGAAAAGTCCTGCAGGGGCTGCGCCAGTTGCACGCGGGCATCGCGCGAAAGCGCGTGCAGCAGCGCTTCGCGGGACGCGGTGGCGCTGATCTCGAACACCACGCAGTGCGCATTCATCGGCGGGATCGGCCAGGCAGTCACTTCCCGCAGGCCGTAGTCCACGGCGATGGCCTGGACTGTCCTTGCCGCACGATTGCCCATGGTGTAGCGCGGTGGGGCGCCATAGCTGGACAGGCTGGTGCCCGCGCGGCCCGGGACATGTTCCAGCGGATTGGGAACCGCCACGATGATGTAGCGGGTGCTGTCGGCGCGCATGCCCGCCTCGCCGGATGGCCGCAGCGTCGTGGCGTCAGGAGGGAGTTCCGCCGGCACGCTGCTGCAACCAGCCAGTGTGCATGCCAGCAGCAAGGCCGCAGTCAGAAGACGGGTGGTCATGGCGGGCCTCCGATGGGTTCGACCATCTGCATTCCCGGGGTGCTGCGCAGCCGCTCCAGGGCCTGGGTATTTGATTGGCGCATGTCTTTCGCGGACACCGCATAGGCCCCCATCGCGTTGGGCCCACTGACCACCTGCAGGTTCAACGAATCCAGCAACGCCTTCCAGTCTGCCAGGGTGATGCGTCCATCGGGAACGACACGGATGGCGTTTGGCTGATCAACGCCCGCAGCGCCCGGGGCGGGAGGGCTGCTCAATGTCTGGAACGCCGATGGTTCCTGTTCGGACAAGCGATGTCCCATGAAGGCCAAGGCAACGGCTTGCAAGACGGCGAAGGTGGCCAGCGCATAGGTGAGCCGGCCACCCTGCCGGCGTGCAACTGCGGCGGTTTTGGGCAGCGGTTGATCGCACAGGGCATCCAGCTCGATGCGCGCCAGCAGCTTGTCCAGGCCCGCCTGTTCATCGGGCACGCGTGTGGGGGGCAATGCCATGGCGGCCTGCACCTGCTGCTGTGTCTGGAGTTCGTCCCGGCAGTCGGCGCACTGTGCCAAGTGCTTTTCCACTTCCGCGCGCTGTTCATCGCTGGCACGGCCGTTGACGATCCAGGGCAGGGCCTCCTGGGTGAGCAAATGGGAGCGGTCCTGGCTCGGGGAATCTGGGAAACGGGAGGGCATGGTGCAATCCTATTGAGCGATGCTGCGGGTGGCCAAGGCCGGCAGCAAGTTGCGCAGCTTCACACGCGCGTGGAACATGCGCGCTTTGACCGTTCCGACGGGTGACTGGGTGATGACGGCGATTTCTTCCAGAGAATGCCCGCCTGTATAGGCCAGCTCCAGCACCAAACGCTGGTCCACCGAAAGCCGCTCCATGCCCTTGTCGAGCCAGTTGCGCAACTCCCTTGCTTCGCCAGGGTCCGTAGCCAGATCGGCCTGGACTTCCGGATCATCGTCAGCGACGGACGGCATGTCCGCCCCTCCGTCCTGCCGCAGGGCCTTGAGCCCGCAGCGATAGGCGATGCCCATGATCCAAGTAGAGACTTTCGACTCTTCACGGAAACTGCCCGCTTTTTGCCAGACGATCCAGAAGCAATCGTTGACGATCTCTTCGATCAGGTCGGACCGGCGGGTCAGGCGGGTCAGAAACTGGCAGAGCCGGCCATGGTACGCCCGGTACAACGCTGCCAGGGCTGCGCGATCGCCGGATGCGATGCCATGCAGAAGTTCGAGATCGGCTGAATCGTCAGGAAAGGAGAGGGCAGCCATGGCGTAGAAGCGGGCGGATGGACGTCTTGGAGGATTGAATCTTGCGACGTGTGTGCCTGCAATGCACCAAAAGGTTGCGGATGCTTCAAAAAGAACGGGCCCACATGAACGACCAATGGCCGGCCGTATTGCCCGGATACACCGACTGAGCCCGATCGTCGGTCGCCAGATAGCTGAGGGAGGCGCGCCAGGGTCCTTGGCGCCAGGCGGCGCCGACGCTGCCATACGCATACCGGCCTTGCGGGCGGACCTGGGCCAGGCCGATGGTGCCCGTCAAGGAAAATTGCTCGTCGATCGGTAGCCGGCCGCCCAGATCCACGGCCCAACGCATGGGCCGGGCGGCATCCTGGGTGTGGGGATAGCGAAACACCGAGGCCCCCGCCGTGATCAGATCGCGGTAGCTGAAGCTCAGCGCCGTTTCCAGCCGGTCCGTCAGCCGGGCGGTTGGATTGTCCGGATAGGCGTAGTACTGGGTGACGGCCTGATATTGCCAGTCATTGGAGAGTACGCCGTCATAGGCGAGGCGCACGATGGCCCGGCCGTAGCGGCGGCCGTTGGTCTGCATCCCCAGCACGGCACCTGCCGACCAGCCCGTCGCATCGTAGAGCGTGATCAGTCCCTGGACGATGGGGCGCCTGATGGGCGTCTGGAAACCACGTTCGGTCAGGTCACTGCTGACGGCGATCTCACCGGTGACATCACGGGTCTGTGCGCCGCAGCCGGCTGTCGCTCCCAAAAGGATCCAGGGCAGCAGGCTTCGGGCGGTGCTGTCAGGCCATGCATGTGAAAAAGGCATGACAGCAGTTTAGGCCAGCCTGGCGGGTCAGCGAACGAGGCAAGGGCGCTTGGGATCGAACTTCCAGCCGGTGTGAAGGTACTGCATCGCGATGCTGTCGTCGCGGGCCCCCAGCCCGTGCTGCAGGTAGAGCTGGTGCGCGCGCTCCACGGCCGCCATGTCGAGCTGAACGCCCAGGCCTGGGGTGGTCGGCACGGTCACATGCCCGTCCACGATCTGCAGCGGCGATTGCGTCAGGCCTTGGCCGTCCTGCCAGATCCAGTGGGTATCGATGGCCGTGACCTTGCCGGGAGCCGCGGCCGCCACATGCGTGAACATGGCCAGCGACACGTCGAAATGGTTGTTGGAGTGCGAACCCCAGGTCAGGCCCCAGTCGCGGCAGGTCTGGGCCACGCGCACCGAGCCGGCCATGGTCCAGAAGTGCGGGTCGGCCAGCGGAATATCGACCGACTGGAGCGAGAGCGCATGCACCATCTGGCGCCAGTCGGTGGCCACCATGTTGGTGGCGGTGGGCAGCCCGGTGGCGCGGCGGAACTCCGCCATGATCTCGCGCCCCGAGAAGCCGTCTTCGGCACCGCAAGGGTCTTCCGCATAGGCGAGCACGCCGTGCAGGTCGCGGCACAGACGCACGGCGTCCTTGAGCAGCCAGCCGCCGTTGGGGTCGAGGGTGACGCGCGCCTTGGGAAAGCGCTCGTGCAGCGCACGGATGGCCAGGACTTCGTCCTCGCCGCGCAGCACGCCTCCCTTGAGCTTGAAGTCGTTGAAACCATAGCGTGCGTGCGCGGCCTCGGCCTGGCGCACGATGGTCTCGGGCGTGAGGGCCTGCAGATGGCGCACGCGGCTCCAGTCGCTTTCGGGGGCATCCACATCCTGGGCCCGCACGTAGGGCAGATCGGTTTGGCCGGCATCGCCCACGAAGAACAGATAGCCCAGCATTTCCACGCGGTCGCGCTGCTGGCCTTCTCCGAGCAGTGCGGCCACCGGCACGCCCAGGTGCTGGCCCAGCAAGTCGAGCAAGGCCGACTCCACGGCGGTGACGGCATGGATGGCGATGCGCAGGTCGAACGTCTGCAGGCCACGCCCGCCGCTGTCGCGCCCTGCGAGCGCGGCCTGCACCCGCTGCAGCAGCGCCAGATGGTTGCCCACCGGCTGCCCGACGAGCAGGGGCCGGACATCTTCCAGGGCCTGCCGGATCTTTTCGCCACCCGGCACTTCGCCGACTCCGGTGCGCCCGGCACTGTCGGTGAGGATGAACAGGTTGCGCGTGAAGAACGGGGCGTGCGCGCCGCTCAGGTTGAGCAGCATGCCGTCGCGCCCGGCGACCGGAATGACACGGACTTCGGTGACGGTAGGGGTGTGCATGGCAGTGGGCATGGGTGTGGGCTTCGGAGAGTGGCGGAGCGAAATGGGTTCAAGCCGTGCCGGTGCCGGGCACCGGGGCGCGGACAGCACCTGTGGCATAGAAGGCGTGCAGGTTGTCCAGCACCATGTCGGCCATGGCGCGGCGGGTTTCATGGGTGGCGCTGGCGGTGTGCGGTGTCAGGACTACGTTGTCCAGCGCCAGCAGCGCGGCCGGTACGGATGGTTCGTTTTCGAACACGTCGAGGCCCGCACCCGCGATGCGGCGTTCTGCCAGGGCCTCGATCAGCGCCGCCTCATCGACCACGCTGCCCCGTGCCACGTTGATCAGAAAACCGCGGGGGCCGAGGGCCTCCAGCACGGCCCGATCGACCAGATGGCGGGTTTCCGCCCCTCCGGCCACGGTAAGCACCAGGTAGTCGGCCCATCGGGCCAGTTCAAGCAGCGAGTCGAAATAGGGCAGGGCGGACTGGGCGCTGGGCCGGCGGTTGTGGTAGCCGACCTCCATGCGAAAGCCCGAGGCCCGTTCGGCCACGGCCTGTCCGATGCGGCCCATGCCGACGAGCCCCAACCGCTTGCCGGACACCCGGGTCTGGGGCGCGAACCGGGCGGTGGTCCAGTCGCCGCGCCGCACGAAGCGGTCGCTGGCGCTGACGCCGCGCGACACATCCAGCAGCAGGGCAAAGGCCAGGTCTGCCACGCAATCGTTCAAGACGCCGGGCGTGTAGCCCACCTGGATCCCCCGCGCGCTGGCCGCCGGGATGTCCAGCGCGTCGAAGCCCACGCCGAAGCTGCTGATGACCTGCAAACGCGGCAAGGCGTCGATCACTTCGCGTTTCAGGCCAATGGAGGCGGAGGTGACCACGCCCGTGAAATCAGCGCCGCGTTCGGCAAGGAAAGCGGCGGGATCGGGTTGGTCGGACAGGCAAACGATGTCGAACTGCGCAGCCAGGTCGGCTTCGAGCGCCGGCAAGGGCAGGCGGGCGATTTGCAGAAGGCGGGGCCGGGGTGTGATGCTCATGGGCGGGGATGGTACGGCGGCGCATCCAGGGCCTTGGGGTGCAGGCCGGTGTGAAAGCGGTCGCAGGGAGCAAAAAGATTCGAAGCCCCAAAAGAAAGCCGCTCGCGCGGCCCCCTCGTGGGCGGGAATCAGGGCGCTGCGCGGACGGCTTGGCGGGCCAGCAGCTTCCAGTCGGCGCCTTGCTTTTGCCAGACGCCCAGGATCTTGATCTGCACCTTGCCGGGCTTGCCCGAGTCGTTGGTGTCGGCCGTCAGGGTGTGGCGGACGATGGCCACGTCGCCGACCACCTTGATGGTCTGGTCGCTGATGACGATGGTGACGAAGTCCGACTTGCCGTCGAGCAGGTCGCTGATGAAGCTGGCCTTGGTGTCCACCCGGCCTCCCGAGTGGCCATAGCTCAGGTCGTCGGCCACGAGCTGATTCAATGCGGCGGAGGACGGGTCGATCATGGCGATCCGCAGGCGCTCGGCCGCGGTGGCGACCGACTGCGGCGCATCGGTGCCCGCGCCGGCCGGTGCCGTGGCGCAGCCGCCCAGGGCCAGCAGGGTGACGGCCGTGGCCGCGGCCAGGAACAGTTTCTTGTACATCTCTTGTCTCCGTTGTGGTGTGGTTTTATGGATGCCCCGTGCGGATGGCTTGACCCACCGGCGCCCGTGCACGGCCGGGCGCCGGATCTTCAGCCACGGCGCCTTATTGCGGGCCGAGCTTGTCGATGAGTGCCTTGAGTTCCTGCATTTCGCCGGGCTTGAGGTCCGTGAGCGGGGCGCGGACGGGGCCGGCATCGTGGCCGACGATCTTCGCGCCGGCCTTGACGATGCTGACGGCATAGCCGGCCATGCGGTTGCGCAGTTCGAGGTAAGGCATGAAGAACTCGCGCAGCAGGTGGTGCTGCGTCGCCAGATCGTCGTTCGCCACGGCCTTGTAGAAGTCCATCGCCGTCTTGGGGATGAAGTTGAACACGGCCGACGAATACACCGGCGTGCCCAGTGCCTTGTAGGCCGCGGCATATACCTCGGCGGTCGGCAGGCCGCCCAGGTAGGCGAAGCGGTCGCCCATCTTCATGTAAATGGAGTTCATCAGCTCGATGTCGCCCACGCCGTCCTTGAAGCCCACCAGGTTGGCGTTGCGTTCGGCCAGGCGTGCCAGCGTTTCGGGAGTGAAGCGGCTCTGGCCGCGGTTGTAGACGATCACCCCGAACTTCACGCTCTTGCACACCTCTTCGACGTGCGCGGCCAGGCCTTCCTGGCCGGCTTCCGTCAGGTAGTGCGGCAGCAGCAGGATGCCGTGGGCGCCGGCCTTCTCGGCCGCCTGGGCGCACTGGATGGCAAAGCGCGTGGGGCCGCCGGCGCCGGCGATGATCGGCACCTTGCCGCGGCAGGTGTCCACGGCGGTCTTGATGATGCCGGGGTACTCGTCTGCCGTGAGCGAGAAGAACTCACCCGTGCCGCCTGCCGCGAACAAAGCGCTGGCACCGTAGGGGGCCAGCCATTCCAGGCGCTCCGCGTAGCCCTTGGCGTTGAATTGGCCATGGGCGTCGAAGTCCGTGAGCGGGAACGACAGGAGGCCGGAGCCCATGATGGTCTTGAGTTCTTGAGGTTGCATGGCGGTACGGGGTAGTGGGTGGAAAAAGGGAAAAGTGAAAAATCAGTCGAGCCGGATCTGCGCCGCCGACACCACACTGGCCCAGCGTGCGCGCTCCTTCTCGAAGAACTTGTCCTGCTCGGCGGCGGCCATGGTCACGACCTCGGCGCCCTGGCCCGCGAGGCGCGAGCGGATTTCCGGCGTGCGGATGACGGAGATGAGGGCCGTGTTCAGGCGCTGCACGATCGGATCGGGCGTGCCGCGCGGCACGAGGATGCCTTGCCAGGTGCCGGACTCGAAGCCGGGGATGCCCTGCTCGGCGATGGTGGGTACATCGGCCAATAGCGGCATGCGCGTGGCCTTGGACAGCGCCAGTACCTTGAGCTTGCCGCTCTGCACGTGGGGCAGGGTGGCGAGCATGCCGTTCATCAGCACCTGGGTCTGGCCGGCCATCGTGTCCTGGATGGCGGTCACTCCGCCCTTGTAAGGCACATATTGCCAGCGGGCGCCACTGGCGCGCTCCAGCGCCACGCCGGCCAGGTGCGGTGCGCTGCCCGTGGCGGTGACGGCGAAATTCAGGTCGGCCGTCTTGGACAGGGCGATCAGTTCCTTCAGGTTGTTGGCGGGCACGGACGGGTGCACCACCAGCATGTGCGGCGAGTAGGCCAGCATGGTCGCGCCACGCAGGTCCTTGGAGGGGTTGAATGGCAGCTTGGTATAGACCGAGGGGCTGATGGCCAGCGCCCCCACGTCGCACAGCAGCATGGTGTAGCCGTCGGGCTGCGCCTTGGCGACGAAGTCGGCGCCCAGGTTGCCGTTGGCGCCGGGCTTGTTTTCCACGATGACGTTCTGCTTGAGCATGTCCGACAGCGGCTGGCTGATGGCGCGCGCAATGATGTCCGAACTGCCGCCGGGCGGGTAGGGCACGATGAGTCGCAACGTTTTGGTGGGCCAATTGGCGGTCTGGCCCATGGCCGTGGTGCTGGCCAGGGCGGCGGCACCATAGACCATGGCGTGGCGGCGGTTCAAAGTCATTGCATGTCTCCTTGCTTGGGTTAGGTCATTTATTGTTGTACGTCATCATACAACTTAAAAATAGCAAGGCACAAGCGCCGGAGGATGCTTTTCCGCGGCTCTTCGGGTTAACGATGACCCGTGCGCCCGGCCTTCGGGCCAGTGGCTGGGTTTCAGGCTTCGGGTGTGGCGGCAGGGGCTTGTACTTGAGCCGGCGGGGTTTTGGCCGCCTCCTGCGCCAGGCGCAGGCGCTCGCGGCTGTTGGTGAGGTGGATGCGCATGGCCGCGCGCGCCGACTCGGGGTCCTTGCGGGCGATGGCCGAATAGATCTCTTCGTGCTCGCGGTTCACCCGGCTCAGGTATTCGTGGCCCCGCACCGCGTTGCGGATGCCCGAGATGCGGGTGCGCGGAATCAGCGTGGTGCCCAGGTGGTTCATGATGTCGGCGAAGTACGGGTTGCCCGTCGCCTCGGCGATCTGCAGGTGGAAGCGGAAGTCGTGCCCCACCGTGTCGCCGCCCATGGCCACGTTGCGCTCGAAGTCGTCCAGCGCCTGGCGCATGGCCTGCAGGTGCGTTTCGCTGCGGCGCATGGCCGCGAGGCCGGCCGATTCGGTTTCCAGGCTGATGCGCAGCTCCAGCACGGCCAGAACGTCCACCGACGCCGTGAGTTCGGACGGGTCCAGCCGGAACACGCCGCCGGCACGCGGGGGCAGCACGAAGGTGCCGATGCCGTGCCGCGTTTCCACGAGGCCGGCGGCCTGCAGCTTGGACAGGGCCTCGCGCACCACGGTGCGGCTCACGTCGTGGGCGCGCATGATTTCCGATTCGGTGGGCAGCTTGTCGCCCGGCGTCAGCAGCCGGTCGCGGATCTTTCCAGAGAAGTCTTCCACCACGGCGTTGGCCAGTCCGCGAGCGCGCCGGACCGGGGCCGGGGACAGGTTCGGGGCCGTTGATTCGGTGGGGGCGGGGTATGCGGGTAATCCCTTTATCGGTGCGGCCATGGCGGTGATGATAATCGCTGAACGTTGTATGACAACATATGACAAATACTAGCCAGAGGAGCTTCATGAGCCAGCCGTCCCGTTTACCCCGTCTTCTTTTGACCGGCGCCGCAGGCGGCCTGGGCCAGGTATTGCGCGAAAGATTGCGCCCGTATGCCGAGGTGCTGCGGCTGTCCGACATCTCCACCGTGGCCCCGTCGCGCGGCCCCGATGAAGAAGTAGTGCCCTGCGATCTGGCCGATAAGGCTGCGGTGGACGCGCTGGTGGCTGGCTGCGACGCCATCGTGCACCTGGGCGGGGTATCGGTGGAGCGGCCTTTCGAGCAGATCCTGGAAGCCAACATCAAGGGCGTGTTCCACATCTACGAAGGTGCGCGTCGCCACGGCGTGCGCCGCGTGGTGTTCGCCAGCTCCAACCATGTGACGGGCTTTTACCGCCAGGATGAGCGCATCGACGCCAACGCCCGCCGCCGGCCCGATGGCTATTACGGCCTGTCCAAGTCGTTCGGCGAAGACATGGCGAGCTTCTATTTCGACCGCTACGGCATCGAGACGGTGAGCCTGCGCATCGGCTCCTCGTTCCCTGCGCCGCGCGACCGCCGCATGATGAGTTCCTGGCTGAGCTACGACGACCTCACCCAGCTCGTCGAAAAGGCCCTGTTCACCCCGGACGTGGGCCACACCGTGGTGTATGGCGCCTCCGCCAACCGCGATCTGTGGTGGGACAACCATGCGGCAGCGCACCTGGGCTTCACGCCCAAGGACAGCTCCGAACCCTTCCGCGCCCAGGTCGAGGCCCAGCCCGCACCCGCGCCGACCGATCCGGCCGCCATCTACCAGGGCGGAGCCTTCACGGCCCAGGGCCCGTTCGAAGGATGACCGCCGTGAACGCCAGCGCGGAACTGGTGCTGGATGCGCGCTGCGCGACGGGCGAGAGCCCGGTGTGGCGCGCGGCCGAGCAGGCGCTGTACTGGGCCGACATTCCCCAGGGCGTGCTGCACCGCTGGTCCGCGCAGACCGGCGAGCAGGCGCAGTGGAAGGCCCCCGAGATGGTCGCCTGTATCGCCCCCTGGGGCGGGCAGCCCGGCCGATGGCTTGCCGGTTTGGAAAGCGGCTGGTTCCAGCTCGACTTGCCGCAGGGCGGTGCCGCATCTGGCCCGCTGCAGGCGCAGCGCCTGGCCACGGCCGACTACGCCCGGGCGGGCATGCGCTTCAACGACGGCCGCTGTGACCGCCAGGGCCGGTTCATCGCCGGCACCATGCTGCAGGACATGGGCGCCGCCGCCCGCGTGGGCAAGGTGTACCGGTTCGGTGCGCAGGAGATGGCGGCCGGCGCGGGCACCGACCTGGCGCTGGGCGATTTGATCGTGCCCAACGGCATCGCTTTCAGCCTCGATGGGCGCACGATGTACCTGTCCGATTCGCACCCCCAGGTGCAGGCGATCTGGGCCTTCGACTACGACACCGAGACCGGCACCCCGAGCCGCCGGCGCCTGTTCGCCGACATGAATCCGCTGCCGGGGCGCCCCGATGGCGCGGCGATCGATGTGGATGGCGGCTACTGGATCTGTGGCAACGACGCGGGCCTGGTGCACCGCTTCACCCCCGATGGCCGGCTCGACCGGTCCCTGGCCGTGCCGGTGAAAAAGCCTGCCATGTGCGCCTTCGGCGGCCCGCAGCTCGACACGCTGTACGTCACCTCCATCCGCCCCGCAGGCGTGGACCTGTCGGACCAACCGTTGGCCGGCGGTGTCTTCGCATTGCGCCCGGGTACGCAGGGCGTGCCGGAGCCAGAATTCACCCCCCCTGTCTGAACGGGGCCTGGGTCCCTCTACCGATTTCTCCCCCAAAACGTATTTCCAACAGCAAAAGAGACGAGGCAGACAAATGAAATTCCTGAAGACCACCCTGGCCACCCTGGCCGCACTCACACTGGGCTTCGGCGCCGCGCAGGCCACCGAGCTGCGCTCCGCGGACATCCACCCCGACGACTACCCGACCGTGACGGCGGTCAAGTTCATGGGCGAGCGCCTGAAAGCCCTGTCCGGCGGCAAGCACACCATCAAGGTGTTCAACAACGGCGCCCTGGGCAGCGAGAAGGACACCATCGAGCAGGCCAAGATCGGCGCCCTGCAACTGGTGCGCATCAACATCGGCGCGATGAACAACATCTGCCCCGAGACCGTGGTGCCCACGATGCCGTTCCTGTTCCGTTCGGTCGATCATCTGCACAAGGTGCTGGACGGCCCGATCGGCGAGGAAATCCTCAAGGCCTGCGAAAAGCAGGGCTTCGTGGGCCTGGCCTACTACGACAGCGGCGCCCGCTCGATGTTCACCGCCAAGAAGCCCGTGCGCAGCTTCGCCGACATGAAGGGCCTGAAGGTGCGCGTGCAGCAGTCCGACCTGTGGGTGTCGATGCTGGAGGCCATGGGCGCCAACGCCACCCCCATGCCCATGGGCGAGGTGTACACGGGCCTCAAGACCGGGCTGATCGACGCGGCCGAGAACAACTATCCCACGTATGAGAGTTCGCGTTCGTTCGAGGTGGCCAAGTACTACACCAAAACCGAGCACTCCATGGCCCCCGAGATGCTGCTGTTCTCCAAGCGCGCCTGGGACCGCCTGTCGCCCGAAGAGCAGGGCTGGATCCGCCAGGCCGCCAAGGAGTCGGTGCCCTACATGCGCAAGCAATGGGCCGAACGCGAGATCAAGTCGCTGGCGACGGTGAAGGCCGGCGGTGCCGAGATCATCGAAATCGACAAGGCCCCGTTCCAGGCCGCCATGAAGCCGGTGTACGACAAGTTCATCCCGGACGCCAAGCTCAAGGACCTGGTCAAGCGCGTTCAGGACACCCAGTAAGTCCCTTTCTGCCCACTTCCTGAAGTGGGCTTTTTTTGCTCTTAAATCAATAGCATGGTGCCCTAGTGAATATTGTGCCAGGGGCCTTTTTTACTCATAACAACATGTATACCCAAATTTGCCGCACGCTCGCCCGCGTCTGCATGTGGCTGGGCATCCTCGGCCTGGTCGCAGTGATTTGCGCCGTGAGCTGGCAGGTGTTCGGACGCTATGTGCTCAACAACACGCCCACCTGGGCGGAAAGCCTGGCCCTGCTGCTGGTGATCTACGTCACCATGTTCGGCGTGGCCGTGGGCGTGCGCGATGCCGGCCACATCGGGCTCGAATCGTTCCTGGTGCTGGCGCCCGACTGGCTGCGCCTGAAGATGGAATACCTCATCCATGCGCTGGTGCTGGTGTTCGGCGCCGTGATGGCCTACAGCTGCGCGTCGCTCGCGCAGTCGGTGTGGGACTACCGGCTGCCCACGCTGTGGATCTCCGAAGGTTGGAAATACGTGCCGGCCGCGATCGCCGGCGTCCTGATCGTGATGTTCTCGATCGAACACATCATCGCGCTGGCCCAGGGCCGCGAAGTCGAACCCGCCTGGGGCTGAGAAAAACCATGACCGTGCCACTTTTGATCCTGAGCGTGTCGTTCACGCTGTTCCTGCTGCTGGGCGTGCCCGTGGCGTTTTCCATCGGCCTGTCGGCCCTGGCCACCCTGCTGTACGAAGGCCTGCCCCTGGAGGTCGGCTTCCAGCAGATGACCTCGGGCATGGGCATCTTCTCGTTCCTGGCGATTCCGTTCTTCATCTTCGCGGGTGAGCTGATGCTGTATGGCGGCATCGCCGACCGCATCGTCAACTTCGCGCGCAACCTGGTGGGCCACGTGCGCGGCGGGCTGGGCATGTCCAACGTGGTGGCCTGCACGCTGTTCGGCGGCGTCTCGGGCTCGCCGGTGGCGGACGTGTCGGCCATGGGCGCCGTGATGATCCCGATGATGAAGAAGGAGGGCTACCACGCCGACTACGCCGTCAACGTGACGACGCACGCGGCGCTGGTGGGGGCGCTCATGCCCACCAGCCACAACCTCATCATCTATTCGCTGGCGGCCGGCGGCAAGGTGTCCATCGCGGCGCTGATCCTCGCGGCGCTGATTCCCGCGCTGGTGCTCACCATCAGCAATCTGGCCGCGGCCTACCTCGTGGCCGTCAAGCGCGGCTACCCGGCAGGCACGTTCCCGGGCTGGCAGATCGTCGGGCGTTCGTTCGCCGCCGCGCTGCCGGGGCTGTTCATCGTCGTGCTGATCCTGGGGGGCATTCTTTCGGGCATCTTTACCGCCACCGAATCGGCGGCCGTGGCCGTGCTGTATGCGTTGGGCCTGACCGTGTTCCTGTACCGCACGCTGAAGTGGGAGCACTTCATCAAGGCGGCCTCGAAGGCGGTGCGCACCACGGGCGTGATCCTGCTGCTGATCGGCATCTCCAGCACCTTCGGCTACCTCATCAGCCTGTACGGCGTGGCCGAACTCACGGGCCAGATGCTGTCGCAGGTGACCAGCACGCCATGGGTGATCTTCCTGCTGATCAACATCATCCTGTTCGTGCTGGGCACCTTCCTGGACATGGCGGCCACCATCTTGCTGTGCACGCCGATCTTCCTGCCCATCGCCCAGCACTACGGCATGAGTTCGGTGCAGTTCGGCATCGTCATGCTGATCAACTGCGCGCTGGGCCTGAACACGCCGCCCGTGGGCACCACCCAGTTCGTGGGCTGTGCGATCGGCGGCGTGTCGGTGGGCACCGTGATGCGCACGATCTGGCCGTTCTACGGCGCGCTGATCTTCGCGCTGGCCCTCGTGACCTTCGTGCCGGCCTTCTCGACCTGGCTGCCCAGCATGTTCATGGTGGTCAAGTGACCCCGGAAAGAGAGCGATCCATGGCGATTTCTTCTTCCTTTCTGCGCGCGGTGGCGTTGGCCCCCGTGGCCGCCGCCACGCTGATGGCGGCCAGCGGCGCGGCCTCGGCCGCCACCTGGGTCTATGTGTCGAACGCCGACAGCCAGGACGTGTCGGTGTACGAGCTGGACCGCGCCGCCGGCAAACTCCAGCCGGTGGAGACCGTGCCCGTGGGCGGCCAGGCCATGCCCATGGCGGTCTCGCCCAACAAGCGCCAGCTGTACGTGGCGCTGCGCTCGCAGCCTTTTCGCGTGGTGACGCTGGCCATCGATCCGGCCAGCGGCCGCCTGAAGAAGCAGGGCGAGGCGGCCCTTGCGGACAGCATGGCCAACATCGACACCGATGCCACCGGCCGCTGGCTGTTCGCCGCGTCCTACCCGGGCCACAAGATCACCGTCAACAGCATCGACAAGGACGGGCTGGTGGGCGCGGTGCAGCAGCTCATTCCCACGGCGCCCAACGCGCACGCCATCCATGCCGACGCGGCCAACCGCTACGTGTTCGCTACCAGCCTGGGCGGTGACCATCTGTCGAGCTGGCGCTTCGACGCCACTACCGGAAAGCTGACCGCCAACGAGCCGGCGCTGACCGCGGTGGCCCCGGAAAAGGCCGGCCCGCGCCACTTCGTCTGGGACAAGGCGCAGCGGTATATGTACGTGGTGGACGAGCTGGACGCGGCCCTGCACGTGATGGCATACGACGCCGAGCGCGGCACGCTGCGCGAGGTGCAGCGCACCACCACCTTGCCCCCGGGCTTCACCGGCAAGCCCTGGGCGGCCGACCTGCACCTGTCGCCCGATGGGCGCACGCTGTATGCGTCCGAGCGCACGTCGAGCACGCTGTCCACCTTCCGCGTCGATGCGGCCACCGGGAAGCTCGAGCCGCTCGGCCAGGTGGCCACCGAGAAGTCGCCGCGCGGCTTTGCCGTCGATGCCTCGGGGCGCTTCCTGATCGCGGCGGGGCAGGACTCGCACAGCGTGTCGCTGCACCCCATCGATCCGGCCACCGGAGTGCCGGGCACGCCCACGCGCGTGGCGGCGGGCAAGAACCCCAACTGGGTCGAGATCGTCGATCTGCCTTGAGGCATCAACGCCTTGGTGCGTGGGCACGCATGCGCCAGCCCGCCCGCGCGGCCTCGGGGCATGTGGCCTGCCGCGCTTCCTGAAAACACGACCGGAGACAAAACCCATGCAAAGAGCGACACAAGACGCCGCCCCCCAGACCCCGCCATCGCGCCGCCGTTTCATGGCCGGCGCGCTGGCCGCCACGGCCACGGGCCTCGCGCAGGCCCAGGCGTTCGACTTCAAGCCGCAGCAGCGCTACCCCGATCCCTCGGTGCAGATCCTGGACCCGTCGTTCGCCAAGTACCGCCTGTTCAGCAGCAGCGTGGAGCAGATCGCCACGGGCTTTCGCTGGGTCGAAGGCCCGGTGTGGTTCGGCGATGGTCGCTACCTGCTGTTTTCCGACATCCCCAACAACCGCATCGTGCGCTGGGATGAGGCCACGGGGCAGACCGGCGTGTTCCGCCAACCCTCCAACTTCTCCAACGGCCTGGGCCGCGACCGCCAGGGCCGGCTGCTGGCGTGCGAGCACCTGACCCGCCGCGTGACCCGAACCGAGTACGACGGCAGCATCATCGTGCTGGCCGACCGCTTCGAGGGCAAGCGCCTGAATTCACCCAACGACATCGTCTGCCCGAGCGACGGCTCGGTCTGGTTCACTGACCCGCCGTTCGGCATCGGCGGCCACTGGGAGGGCGACAAGGCCGTCTCCGAGCTCCCGCATGCGCTGTACCGCATTGATCCGTCCGGCCGGCTGGACCGCGTGCTGGAGGCGCGCTTTCCCAACGGGCTGGCGTTCACGCCGGACGAAAAGCAGCTCTACCTGGTGGCGCGCACAGCCGACAACCGCCGCCAGATCGTGCGCTACGACGTCACCGCCCGCCAGGGGCTGGCCAACCCGACCGTGCTGATCGAGGGCGGGGCGGGCGCGCTGGACGGATTCAAGGTCGATGAAGACGGCAACCTGTGGTGCGGCTGGGGCAGCACGGGCGCGGCCGACTCGGTCGCCGCGGACCTGGACGGCGTGATGGTGTTCAACCCGGCCGGCAAGGCCATCGGCCACATCCGCCTGCCCGAGCGCTGCCCGAACCTCGTCTTCGGCGGCCCGAAGAAAAACCGCCTTTTCATGGCCAGCAGCCACTCGATTTATTCGCTCTACGTGGAAACGCGCGGAACGGTCTGATTTTCAAAACCAGGAGACAACGCACATGCAACGCAGAACCTTCATTGCCGCCGCGGCCGCTGCGGCCGCCGCCGGCAGCCTCATCGGCCTGCCCGCCTTCGCGCAGGGCACCTGGCCCACCGGCAAGACCATCACCTACCTCGTGCCGTTTGCGGCCGGCGGCACCACCGACACGCTGGGCCGGCTGATCAGCCAGCAGCTCGGCACCGCCCTGGGCACCACCGTGGTGGTGGACAACAAGGGCGGGGCGGGCGGCAGCGTCGGCTCGGAAATCGCGGCCCGCGCGGCACCGGACGGCTACACGCTGCTGGGCGGCACCATCAGTTCGCACGCCATCAACGTGAGCCTGTACCCGAAGCTGGGCTACGACCCGGTGAAATCGTTCACGCCCGTCACGCTCATCGGCACCAATCCCGTGGTGCTGGTGGTGGCGGCCAGCAGCCCCTACAAAACGCTGAAGGACGTGCTGGATGCGGCCCGCGGCAAGTCGGGCGGCCTGTCGTCGGCCTCCGCCGGCACCGGCACCTCGCAGCATCTGGCGCTGGAGCTGCTGGCCTACAAGTCGGGCGTGAAGTTCACCCACGTGCCTTACAAGGGCAGCGGCCCGGCCATCCAGGACGTGATCGGCGGGCAGGTGGACATGATGTTCGATACCACCGTCGTGGCCGCGCCGCACATCCAGAGCGGCAAGCTGCGCGCCATCGCCGTCACCTCGGCCAAGCGCCTGGGCTCGATGCCCGACGTGCCCACTGTGGCCGAATCCGGCTTGAAGGGCCTGGCCGACTTCGAGGTGCAGTCGTGGCAGGCCATCTTCGTGCCCGCCGGCACGCCCGAGCCGGTCGTGACCCGCCTGCACACCGAGATCCGCAAGATCCTCGCGCAGCCGGACATGCAGACCCGCCTCAAGAGCTTCGGCATGGAGCCGGCCGACATGACGACCGCGCAGATCGCCACCTTCCAGAAGGCCGAAGTTGCCAAGTGGGCGCAGGTGATCAAGGCCGCCAACATCAAGGTGGACTGACGCCGCGCGGTGACGTGACCCGGCCCGGTGCCCTGGCGCCCGGGCCCGCTGCATGCCGGGGAGGGGATGGGACACCGGTCAGGCGCGTTCGCGCCCATGGCTGACAGGGGCGATGGTGCCAGCGCGGCACACTGGCCCGCATCGCGGCGCATCCGCCGCGATCGGCACCCCAACAGCACAGAAGGCAGGTTCTCCCATGCACGCGCAACGCTCCCATCTCCCCCCGTTTTCAACCGCCCGCTGGCCTGTCGCCGTCCTGGGCTGCGCGCTGGCCGGGGCCCTGGCCGGCTGCGGCGATACGGCACGGCTGCCGCCCGAGGCCGGCGTGGGCCCGTCGCCCACGCTGCCCGAACCCCACAAGACCCTGATCCCCACCGTTCACATCGCACCCGCCAAAGGGTGGCCCGACGGCATGCAGCCCACCCCCATGGCGGGCATGAAGGTCACCGCCCTGGCCAAGGGGCTGGACCATCCGCGCTGGGTGTACGTGCTGCCCAACGGCGACGTGCTGGTCGCGGAGAGCAACACGCCGGCCAAGCCCAAGGAAGACCAGGGGCTGGTGAAGAACGTGCGCAACTGGGTCATGGGCAAGGTCATGGGCCGCGCGGGCTCGGGCGCGCCATCGGCCGACCGCATCACCTTGCTGCGCGACACCGACGGCGACGGCGTCGCGGAAACCCGCAGCGTGTTCCTGCAGGGCCTGCACTCCCCGTTCGGCATGGCGCTGGTGGGGGGCGATTTCTACGTCGCCAACACCGATGCGGTGGTGCGCTTTCCGTACACGGCGGGCCAGACCACCATCACGGCGCCGGCCACCAAGGTGGTGGACCTGCCCGGCCTGCCGTTCAACCACCACTGGACCAAGAACCTCATCGCCAGCCCGGACGGCAGCAAGCTCTATGTGACGGTGGGCTCCAACAGCAACGTGGCCGAGAACGGCATCGAGGCCGAGCAAGGCCGCGCCGCCATCTGGGAGGTGGACCGCGCCAGCGGCGCCCACCGCATCTTCGCCAGCGGCCTGCGCAATCCGAACGGCCTGGGCTGGGCCCCCGGCAGCGGCGCGCTGTGGACAGTGGTGAACGAACGTGACGAGATCGGCAGCGACCTCGTGCCCGACTACCTCACCTCGGTGAAGGAGGGCGCGTTCTACGGCTGGCCCTACAGCTACTACGGCCAGCATGTGGATGTGCGGGTGAAGCCACCCCAGCCGGACCAGGTCGCCAAGGCCATCGCACCCGACTATGCGCTGGGCAGCCACGTGGCACCGCTGGGGCTGGCCTTCTCGGGCCCGCCCTCGGCCGGCAACGGGTTGCCGCAGCAACTGGCCCAGGGGGCATTCGTGGGCCTGCACGGCTCGTGGAACCGCAAGCCGCGCAGTGGCTACAAGGTGGTCTTCGTGCCCTTCGAGAACGGCCAGCCCAAGGGCCAGCCGATCGACGTGCTGACCGGATTCCTCAGCCCCGAAGGCGATGCCTATGGCCGTCCCGTCGGCGTGGCGTTGGATGCGCGCGGCGGGCTGCTGGTGGCCGATGACGTGGGCAACGCCATCTGGCGGGTTTCGGGCACGCCCCGATAGGGGATGGTGGAGGCTGCTCAGCGCCAGATCGCCTGAATCGGCACGTCGGCGGGCATCATGTTGATGTACTGCACCAGACGGGGCCGCGCACCGCGGTTGGGGCTGGCGCCGTGGGGCAGCGCCTGTTGCCAGATCACCAGATCGCCGGCCCCCGCGCCGATGGGCCGGGCGCCCAGCGCCTGGAAATCCTGCCTGCGCGGATCGGCGTTCGGCGGCAGTCCGGCCAGCCACCCTTCCACCTGGCGGTGAAAGCCCGGCACCACGGTGAGCGCGCCCTGTTCGGGCGGCGTGTCCGTGAGGTACAGGATGCCCTGGGTGCAAAACGGGATGGGTGGCTCCAGGCTCACATCCCAGTGCAGCCCCTGCGCCTGGTAAGGGTGGCCGGGGCGCTCCGGCACATTGAAACCGCAGCGGTCCGTGCTGCGCCACAGGTCGGCGGTGCCCCACAGCTGCGCGAACGCCTTGTGGATGCGCAGCGCCCGGCGGTTCGCGTCGAACGCGGGGTGCTGGAACAGCTGCACCATGATATTGCGCGGGGCGTTGCGGTACCACGACTCGACATCGTCCGGCGTGGCGCCCACCGCCTCCCACACCACTTGCGCGGCGGCGGCGCTGTCGTCGGGCGCCACGGCCTGCCGCACGATTACGTAGCCGTGCTCGTCCCAGTGCGCCAGGTCGTCGGCATCCAGCACGGGCGGCATGGCGTCGATCCGGGCGTGCAGCCGGGCCACGGCGTCGGGCACGGGCCCGCCGTCCACCAGCGCCTGGATGCGGGCGATGGTGGCAGCATCGGGCGCCCCGGCGGTGCGCACGATCCAGTCCTCGAAGTCCGCGAACTCCGGCGCATGCCACAGCACGTGCTGCATGGTCTGCTCCAGGCCCAGGCCCAGTGCCGCGAGCACGATCTGCGTGCGATGGGATTCCGCGTTCTCGCCCATGGGCAGGCCTTGGCGCGCCGCCATCCAGCGGGACCAGCAGCGCTTGAGGTAGGGCACCTGCAAGGCGCCGCGCTCGCCGGGCGGGCAAAGGGGATCGGCTCGGTTCAATGATGGGTTGGTCATGCTGGGAGTCATGCTTTCAGTTCCGTGTGAGCGCGACACCGCCTGCCAGGCGCTCCGCGACCGATCGGCGCATCGCGGGTGGCGCGTCGGCGATGCGCTCGGGCCACGTCTGCTGGGCCAGGCGCACCGAGTCGCGCAGCAGCGCAAGATGGCGTGGCGCCCGCAGCAGGCCGGCGGCCTTGATCAGCCCTTCCATGTCGTCCCATGAAAAGGCGCGCAGGGTTTTGTCGATGGCCCGATTCACCGCGTACTGGCTTTCGGGCACACCCTCGAAGAACGCGGCGACGCACACCGGGTCGTACAGCGGCGACAACTGCGGTGCGCGCCCGTCAGGATAGACCAGCGCCCAGTTCTTGAGGTGCGCATCGGTGTTGCCCATGAGGATGAAGGCGACCATGCGGGCGAGGAACTCGCGGGTGTCGTGCACGGGTTGGTGGCTCAGGCGGTCCAGCACGCGCAGCATGGTGGCGTAGTCCTGCAGGATGCCCTTGCCATACTTCTGCCGCGGCGTGTAGCCCAGCACCTGGTTGAACTCTTCCATGTGCACCCGCTGGCCGCCGGGCAGGTGGTCGAACCGCTGCACGGCCAGGATCTCGTCGAAGGGCACAGCGTCGGGCAGGTCGGCCTCGGCGCGGGTGATGACATCCGCCTGGGCGCAGGCCAGACCGAGCGCCCGGCACAGCTGGTAGCCGGCGTGTTCGTTGGCCACCAGGTCGGGGTGGGCGGTGGTGGGCAGCTTCAGGATCACGCTGCCGGCCGCGCCCTTGCGGTGCATGGTGTAGCGCCGCCCTTCCTGCACTGCACTGAACTTGGTGACCACGCCGGGCAGCGAGGCCGCGTCCTCCACGGGGTATTCGACGAAGCCCGGCTCCAGCACGTCCAGGCCCTGGGTGGTGTGCCAGTGGCGAACCACGTCGGGCACGCCGTCCTGCGCGGGCACGGGCTCCACCTCCAGTGCGCCCATCAGGTCGTGGCCCGCGGCGGCCAGCAGCTCGAACTCGTCGTCGGGCGTGCAGCCGCGTTCTCGCGCGAGCCGCTCGCGGTTGTGGCCTTCGGGCAGCAGGTTCTGGAAGTACACCGGCCAGCGGCCATCGGTGCGCACCAGCCGGGCGTCGCGCGCCGAAGCCAGGATCTGCTGCGTGGCGGCCTCGGTCTCGCCCTGAAAGCTGAGCGACAGGGTGGGGCGGCCGGGGTCGTTGATGTAGCTGGCATCGAACGACACGCGCAGGATGTCTCCGTACTGCGAGAGGTAGCCGATCGCCATGCGGTCGGCGCCCTGGCCGGCTGGGCGGTGCAGGTACAGGCGCAGGTAGCGGATGGAGGTGCTCATGGCGGGTCAGCCGGCCGCGCTCAGCCTTCTTTGCGCAGGCTGTCGATCACCGAAGGCGGGGCATCCACGCCCTGGGGCTGACCCAGGAATTTGCCGCCTGACTGGATGAAGGCCTGCAGGCTCGGCCGGAGGCTACTGGGCACGGCGATGATGTCCATCCCCAGTACGCGGGCCATTTCCGTCAGGGTGGAATAGCGGGGGTCCAGGTCGCCCCCTTCGGTGCGCTGCACCGTCATCCGCGAGAGGCCGGCCCGTTCGGCCAGCTCGGCCTGGGTGAGCTGGCTGGCCTTGCGTGCCACGGTCAGGCTGTGGATCAGATCGTTGGTCATGATCCTGTTTATACTCTTTTTTTGCTAAAAGAGTATTATAAGTTTCACCCAATGGTCGTCTGGGTGAACCAGACCGGGGCTGTCGCCACGGGACCGCTCCCTGTACTGGGCGGCACCTCGGGGCCAATGGCTCAGGCGAACGTGTTGACCTGGGTGCCCAGCGCGCCGGAGGTGGCCAGTGCCGGTTGGGGCATCGATTGCTTCATCGACTCGATCAGCAAGGTGGCGGAGGCCTCCTGGGTGTCCAGCGCCTTTTTCAGCACCCGGATGTTCAGGGCATCGGAATTCTTCTGGCTGGCCATGGCCGTTGCGGTGTTGACGACCGATTGGGAAAGCGCGACATCCATGGGGTGCTCCTGTTGGGGCCTCGGGGCGAGGCGAAGGCAAAGACCCCTCCCTTTTCGGCACCCCCGCCTGGAACTGAAGCCCGGGCGGGGGCGGAATATTCAATCGAGCGCGCTGGCCCCATAGGCGGAGCAGGCCGACAGGTCCGACGCGCTGCCGCTGGGCAGGTGCGAAGCCGCATCGCGCAGCGCGGTGCGCAGGCCTTCCTCCAGGACCGGGTGGTAGAACGGCATGCGCAGCAGGTCCTGCACCGTGAGCGACCGGTCGATGGCCAGCGCCAGCAGATGCGCCAGGTGCTCTCCGCTGGGGGCGCACAGCTCCGAGCCCAGGATGCGGCCGCTTTCGCGCTCCGCATACACGTTCAGGCGGCCCTGGTTGTGCTGCGCCGCGCGTGCGCGGCCCTGGCGGGAGAAATCCACCGAGCCCGTCACGAATTCGCCCTCTTTCAGGTCCTTCCAGGCCTGGCCGATCACCGCCGCGTTGGGCTGGGTGAACACGATGGACAGCGGCGTGCGCCGGCGAAAGCACTGCGGCTCGGGTGCCATGGCGTTCAGGGCGGCCATGTGGCCCTCGTCGGAGGCCTCGTGCAGCAGCGGCCGGCGGTCGTCGGCATCGCCGGCCATGAACACGGGCAGGTCCGCGATCTGCATGGTGCGCGCATCCACAGGCGGCTTGCCGTGCGGATCCAGGGGGATGCCCAGGGTATCGAGGCCGAGGTGTTCGATGTTCGGCCGCCGCCCCATGGCCGCCAGCACCTGGTCCACCACCACCGTGGTGCTGCCGTTGCTGACCTCGATGCCGCCCGGCACTTCGCGCAAGCGGGCCTCCTCGCCCACGCTGACCACGAATTCGTCTTTCAGCACGGCCTTGAGCGCGCCGAGGATGTCGGGGTCGGACAGCCCGGCCAGCGATGGCCCGGTCGAGAACGCCGCCACCTCCACGCCCAGCCGCGACAGGGCCTGCGCCAGTTCCGCGCCCAGCGGTCCCAGCCCGATGACCGCCATGCGCGGCCCCAGGGTGGGCTGCTCGAAGAGGGTGTCGGTGGTCAGGATGCGGTCGCCGAACGCCAGCCATTCCTCGGGAATGATGGGGCGCGAGCCGGTGGCGATGATGACGCTGCGGGCGTGGTAAGTCTGCCCGCCCACTTCCACCGTGCCCGGGCCGCGCAGCCGCGCGTGGCCAGAAATGCCCTGGTCGCCGACCGCCGATGCCTTCTCGGTGCCCGCCACGAACTCGTCGCGCAGGGCGCGCACGCGCTCCAGCACGGCTGGCATGTCGACGGAGAGGCCGTCCCCGCCGCGCAGGCCGAAGGTGTCGAAGGCGTGGCGCCGGTGGTAGGCGTTGGCCGCTTCGATCAGCATCTTGGAGGGCATGCAACCCACCCGCGCGCAGGTGGTCCCCCAGGGGCCATCGTTGACGATCCGCACGCGGTCGGTGCGTTTGCGAACCTCGCGCAACGCGGCAAGGCCTGCCGATCCCGCGCCGATGATTATGGCGTCCAGGGGTGGGCTCATGGGTCGATCTCCTCAGGGGTGGCGAATGGCTGAGTGTCCCCGGGCCGCAGGGCGGGGCCTGTAGGTGCAGGGCACTTTCGGCGCAGGCGATGGCGGCGCTACGGCGCGATCCAGCCGATCCGGCCCTGGCAGGCGTCGTTCAGCCGCTGCACGAACGCCGCCTCCTGCGGCTGAGGCAGCTGGAGGCGCACGGCCACCAGCGAGCCGTGGGCCACCTCGCCCAGCGTGGCGCCGGCCGCCTCGACCTCGCGGCGCACCAGGCCCTCCAGGGCGTAGGGCACCTCGCACTGCAGCACCACCATGCGCTGCAGCGGCACCTTCTCGGCCGGCAGCAGCGCCTGCGCGATGGTGTCGGTGTAGGCCCGCACCAGCCCGCCCGCACCCAGCTTGACGCCGCCGAAATAGCGCACCACGGTGGCCAGCACGCCTTCGAGGTCCTGGTGGCGCAGCACCTCCAGCATCGGCCGGCCCGCGGTGCCGCCGGGTTCGCCGTCGTCCACCGCGGCCGACTGGCCGCCCGCCAGCAGCGCCCAGCAGACGTGCGCGGCACCGGGGTGCTGCTGCCACAGCGCATCGACGGTGGCCTGGGCCGACGCGCGGTCCGCCATGGGCTGCACGCAGCCGATGAACCGGCTTTTCTTGATGACCAGTTCGCTGTGGGTGGGGGTTCGCACGGTGTAGGGCATGGGCGGCGGAGCTTAACTGCACGCCGGGTCCATGGATGGCGTTCGGCACAAGGCTTGATGCACCTCAAGGCGCTGCAGGGACCCCGCGCATACGCTCCCTGCATCGCGCTGTTGCGCCGCCAGGCTGCATGGAGCAGCCCGGCAACGCCAGGCGCAAGCACCTGTTTTATGAAGAAGGAAGACCTCATGGCAAACCACTGGAAATTCGCTGCGCTGGCCCTGGTATTGGCGGCTGGCCCCACCTGGGCCGCCGACTGCACGGCCGAGATCGAAGGCAACGATGCGATGCAATTCAACAAGGCGACCCTCGCGGTGCCGCAAAGCTGCAAGCAATTCACCGTCAAGCTCAAGCACGTGGGCAAGCTTCCCAAGACCGCCATGGGCCACAACTGGGTGCTGAGCAAGGCCGCCGACCTGCAGGCCGTGGCCACGGACGGCATCGCTGCCGGGGCCGCCAAGAACTACGTGAAGGACGCGGACGCCCGGGTGATCGCGCACACCAAGATCGTGGGCGGTGGCGAGAGCGATTCGGTGACGTTCTCCACCCAGGCGCTCAAGGCCGGCGAGTCCTATGCCTATTTCTGCTCCTTTCCCGGCCATTCCGCGCTGATGAAGGGCACGCTGACCCTGGCGAAATAACCTTCCGCCACCCGGTGTTGTCGCCGGTTGCATACAGAGGGGGCCCTTTTCAGCGGCCCCTTTTTCGTTGACACGAAACAGTCACCCCGCCGCCATACGCTGGCGGCAACCCCGCATGAAAAGGACCCGCCATGCTTGCCGCTGCGCTGACCCACGTGATGAACGCCATGGTGTTTCCCGCTGCCCTGGCCGGCGCCAACGGGCCGGGCCGCGTGGAGGAGGGCGCTTTGGCCGCTATTCCTACCGCCTGGACCGCCAGGGCCACCGAACTGCACTCGCCCTACGGCGAGCCGCCCGCCCCGGATCTGGATCAGCGGGTGCGTGCCTCCGGCGAATGGTGACAGGCCGATCGGGGCCCTCCACGCCGCGCACCGAGGCCGCCGCCAGGCTGCTTGCCACCCGCGGCTAACCCACTGCGGCGCAGGGCGCGTGAACGCGCCTTGGCCTTCGGTTTCGACAGGAAAGGCCCAAAAGCCTAAAATCGCGGCTTCCCCACGCCTTGCCCTCCATGAACGCCCCCGTCGACGTTTCCTTTTTCGCGCGCGCCGCGAAGCCGCTGACCAGCTATCGCCCGTATTGGGCGAAACGCTTCGGCACGGCCCCGTTCCTGCCCATGAGCCGCACCGAGATGGAGCGCCTCGGCTGGGACAGCTGCGACGTGATCCTGGTGACGGGCGATGCCTACGTCGACCACCCCAGCTTCGGTATGGCCGTGATCGGCCGCACGCTGGAGGCGCAGGGCTTTCGCGTGGGCATCATTGCGCAGCCCGACTGGCAGAGCGCCGATGCCTTCAAGGCCCTGGGCCGCCCGAACCTGTTCTGGGGCGTGACGGCGGGCAACATGGATTCCATGATCAACCGGTACACCGCCGACCGGAAGATCCGCAGCGACGACGCCTACACCCCCGGCGACGTGGGCGGCAAGCGCCCCGACCGGGCGGCCATCGTGTACAGCCAGCGTTGCCGCGAGGCCTACAAGGACGTGCCCATCGTGCTGGGCGGCATCGAAGGCAGCCTGCGCCGCATCGCCCACTACGACTACTGGAGCGACAAGGTGCGCCGCTCCATCGTGGTGGACGCCAAGTGCGATCTGCTGCTGTACGGCAACGCCGAACGCGCCCTCGTCGAAGTGGCCCACCGCCTGGCCGCGCGCGAGCCCGTGGAGCAGATCACCGACGTGCGCGGCACCGCCTTCGTGCGCCGGTCCGACGATGAAACCAGCCAGGGCTGGTTCGAGATCGACTCCACCAGCGTGGACGAGCCCGGCCGCGTCGAGGCGCACGTCAACCCCTACATGACGACCAGCGAGCAGGCCGCCGCCCAAGGCAGCACCTGCAGCAAGGAAGATGCTCCTGATTCAATAGCATTCATGGCAATGGATACTAAGGCGCAAGGGCAAAACGACTCGAAATCCGCCGAGCCCAACCCGGCCATCCAGCCGATGCTGTTCGTGGCCAACCCGAACCTCAAGGCCAAGCTCAAGGTGCCGCCGCGCGAACGCAGCGTGATCCGCCTTCCCAGCTACGAGCAGGTCAAGAGCGATCCGGTGCTCTACGCCCACGCCAACCGGGTGCTGCATCTGGAGACCAACCCCGGCAACGCCCGCGCCCTGGTGCAGGCCCACGGCGAGGGCCCGACGGCGCGCGACGTGTGGATCAACCCGCCGCCCATCCCGCTGACCACGGCCGAGATGGACTACGTGTTCGATCTGCCCTACGCGCGCGGCCCGCACCCGAGCTATGCCGACGAGAACGGCAGTCACGACGGCGCGACCAAGATCCCGGCGTGGGAGATGATCCGCTTCAGCGTGAACATCATGCGCGGCTGCTTCGGCGGCTGCACCTTCTGCTCGATCACCGAGCACGAGGGCCGCATCATCCAGAGCCGCTCCGAAGACTCGATCATCCAGGAGATCGAGGACATCCGCGACAAGGTGAGCGGCTTCACCGGCACCATCTCCGACTTAGGTGGCCCCACGGCCAACATGTACCGGCTGGGCTGCAAGAGCCCCGAGATCGAGGCCGCTTGTCGCAAGCCCAGCTGCGTGTACCCGGGCATCTGCCAGAACCTCACGACCGACCACGGCCCGCTCATCAAGATCTACCGCCGCGGCCGTGCGCTCAAGGGCATCAAGAAGATCCTGATCGGCTCCGGCCTGCGCTACGACCTGGCCGTGAAGTCGCCCGAATACGTCAAGGAGCTGGTCCAGCACCACGTGGGCGGCTACCTCAAGATCGCGCCCGAGCACACCGAGCAGGGACCGCTCACCAAGATGATGAAGCCGGGCATCGGCAGCTATGACAAGTTCAAGCAGATGTTCGAGCAGTTCAGCGAAGAGGCGGGCAAGAAGCAGTTCCTGATCCCGTACTTCATCGCCGCGCACCCGGGCACGAGCGACGAGGACATGATGCACCTGGCCATCTGGCTCAAGAAGAACGGCTTTCGCGCCGACCAGGTGCAGACCTTCTACCCGAGCCCCATGGCCACGGCCACGGCCATGTACCACTCGGGCAAGAACCCGCTGCGCAAGATCGGCCGCGACAGCGAGGCGGTGGACATCGTGCGCGGGGAAAAGCGCCGGCGCCTGCACAAGGCCTTCCTGCGCTACCACGATCCCAACAACTGGCCGCTGCTGCGCGAGGCGCTGAAGACCATGGGCCGGGCCGACCTGATCGGCAACGGCAAGCACCACCTGATTCCGACCTTCCAGCCGATGACGGACGGCAGCTACCAGAGCGCGCGCCGAAAGAACAGCACCGTGGCCCCGGTGGCGGCGCCTCGCAAGCCGGCACCCGCCAAGGGGGTGGCGTTCAACAAGGCCGCACAGCAGCCCGTGGCCGGCCGCATGCTGACCCAGCACACCGGCCTGCCGCCCCGCGCCGGCCTAGCCGGCAAGCCCGCCGGCGGGACCCCTTCCGGTAAAACGTTCCGCAAGGGACGCTGAGCCCTCCGGCGGCGGCGCGCCCGGCCCGCCCGCCGGGGCCGCGCCCTGGACGGCGGCCCGGGGCATCGGTTCCGGGCGGCTGATGGCATGGCCCTGTGCATGGTCCACACCCATGGCGCGCAGCGCCTCCACGATGGCCGGCGTCTCGGCGAACTCGGCGATCGTCTGCTTGCCCATCACGTGGCCGATGTGGTTGATCATCTCCACCATCGCCCGGTTGGCCGGGTCCTCCAGCATGTCGCGCACCAGCGCGCCATCGATCTTGAGGTAGTCCACCGGCAGGTGCCGCAGGTAGGTGAACGAAGACATGCCCGCGCCGAAGTCGTCCAGCGCGAAATGGCAGCCCTGCTGCTTGAGCTCGCGGATCAGGCGGATCGCGTTGGGCAGGTGGGCGATCGCCGCGGTCTCGGTCACCTCGAAGCACAGCTGGTTGGCCTGCACGCCGTAGCGGGCCATCTGGTCGCGCAGGTACTCCAGCAGGCTTTCGTCGCCCACGCTGGTGCCGGACAGGTTGATGGCGCATAGCGTGATGGGCCGCTCCTGCGGCTGCCGGCGGCGCTCGGCCAACGCGGCGAAGGTGTGCTCGACCACCCAGCGGTCCAGGGCCTGCGCGAGGCCGAAGCGTTCCGCGGCCGGCACGAATTCGCCGGGGAAGATCGCCTGGCCGCCTTCCCCCTGAAGGCGCAGCAGCACCTCCACATGCACGCCGCCATCGCCCGGCGCTCGCAGCGGGGCGATCTCCTGCGTGTAGAGCTGAAAGCGGTCCTGATCCAGCGCCTGGCGGATGCGCTGCACCCAGTGCATGTCGTCCAGGTGGCGCGACATGGCCGCGTCCTGCGGCTGGTAGACGTAGACCGTGTTGCGCCCGCGCTCCTTGGCGCCGTAGCAGGCCATGTCGGCCACGCGCAGCACCTCCTGCAGGCTGGTGAGGTCGGCCGTCAGGTGCACCAGGCCGATGCTCAGGCCGGTGCGCAGGGTGCGGGCGCCCCAGGGCAGGCGCAACTCCTGCGCGTGGTGGCGGATCTGCTCTGCGATTCGCTCGGCCACCTCCTGGGGGCAGTCGTGCAGCAGCACGCCGAATTCGTCGCCGCCCAGCCGCGCCAGCGTGTCACCCTCTCGCAGGCCGCGTTGCAGCATGCGGCAGACCTCGCGCAGCATCTCGTCGCCCGCGGGGTGGCCGCAGGTGTCGTTGATCACCTTGAACTGGTCCAGATCGATGTACAGCAGCGCGCCCGCCACCTCGGAGGGCCGCGGCCGCGCCAGCATCTGGCCCAGGCGCCGCTCGAACTCGCGCCGGTTCACCAGGCCGGTGAGCGTGTCGTGGCTGGCCTGCCAGGCGAGTTGCTCCAGGTATTGCTGCTCGCGCGTCACGTCGTGCAGCACCAGCACGGCGCCCGCCAATTGGCCCTGGTTCATCAGCGGCGATCCCACCAGCGTGACGGGCACCGTGCTGGCGTCCGGCCGCACGATGCGGTGCGGGTGTTCGTCGTGCAGCCCGACGGTGCCGTGCAGCGCGCGTTCGAGCAGTTGGGCGATGCTCCCGTGGGGGGCGGGTGGCTCGGCGGTGCCGGTGGCCTTGGCGCCGTCGTGGGGGCCCGTGTGCAGCAGCTGCGCCAGCGGCATGCCCAGGCTGTCCTGGCCGGAGCGGGCCAGCAGATTTTCCGCCGCGGGATTCATGTAGCGCACGTTGCCGTGCAGGTCGGTGGTGACGATGCCATCGCCGATGGCCGCCAGGGTGGTGTGCGCCTGTTCGCGTTCGGCTTCCAGAATGGCTTCCACTTGGCGGCGCTGTCCCATCAACTGGCGGGTGTGCGCCAGGGTGAGGGCGATCAGCGCCAGCACCGTGGCCACGTTCAGCCACAGCAGCCAGCCCATGATGCGCCGCGAACTGTCGCCCATCGCCGCGCTGAAGTCGGTGGCGGCCGGTGTGACGCCGACGTCGATCTCATCGACCAGGCGCTGCCAGCGCTGCACCATGTCCGGCGTCACGCCGCCGGCCACGTACCCCGCCCGGATTTCGCGCGACAGGGCGTCCAGCCGCTGCAGGTATTCGTCGCCCAGCATCCAGTGCCGGATGGGTTCGCGCAGGATGTCGTGGTCCCGGAACAGGCGCAGCATCCAGATCAGCCCGGTGAGGTCGCTCGGGTGGTTGCCGCCGCGCAGGAGGGCCTCGCGGGCGCCGGCCACATCGGGCTCGGGGGCCTCGATCAGCAGCCGCGCCTCGCGGTCGGCCAGCGGAATCTGCAAGGCCTGGTGGAACTGCTCGTACAGGCGGCCCTCGCCGGTGACGACGTATTGGCCCAGGTGGTGAATGGCGTCCTTCTGGCCCTTGGTCCATTGGCTTTCGCCCGCGACGAACGCGCGCACGGTGGACAGCACGTACAGGCTGGCGGAGGCCACGACGGCCTGCAGAATCAGGATGGCAATGAAGGGGCCGGTGAGGCCGGACGTCCACGGGCGCCGACGGTTTCCTTGCGGGGGAGTCGGCGCGTCCATGCAGTCACCAGGAAGGGATGGGGACGTTCGCCGGCGGGCGGCGAAGGTCCTGCGGCAAGGCCATGCCCGGCGCTCCCATCGCGAAGGGGAGGCATCGGGCAGACGACGCAGGGAGGCAGGCCATGGCGAACTATATCGGCAGGGGCGCCAAAGTCCAAGGCGCCGGTCCGGTCACGTTTCGGCTCGCTGCCCTGCCTGTCAAGGCACGGGCTGCGGAATCAGGTCCTCGATGATGAGCCGGCGGTAGTAGAAGGCGGCTTGCGCGCCGTGCGGCTCCAGCGCGGCCTGCAGGGTTTCCGCATCGTCGTCGTCGCCCACCTTGACCAGCAGGCCATGGTGCCCGGCCGCGGCCAGGTCGGAGATGCGGCGAACGATGGTGCCTTCCGCGCCCACCGAGGGCAGGGGGGTGTCGGCATTGCCCAGCGTGCGCACCACGTGCTGCAGGATGGCGTCCGGCGTGGCGTGGGAGATGTCGGTGCGTTCGCCATCGGCCCCCAGGGCTTCGGCGGCATCGCGGGCGTGGGCCTCGTCGGGAAAGAGGGCGAAGACATGGCCGGTGGGGTAGAAGGTGCCGGCCGAGGACGTCATGTCCGGGTCGAGGACGAAGGGCTTCATGGGGTTCCTCTCGCTGTGGATTCAACGGCCATTGGGCCCGGGCCCGGACGCCAGCGCTGTAGGGCGGGGCAAGGCCACCGTGTGGGACGCGTCCGAGACGGGCGTGGCCGGGCTGGCGCAGACCAAGCATCGGAACGCCCTGCGGCGCAATAAAATCGCCGGCATGCCGCTACTAAAAATGTAGCAATATGCCCGACTGATGGGCCAGCACCGCGGCCAGCGCGGCGCAGTGCACGGCCACGGTGAGCCAGTAGACCGCGCGGAACGATGCCTTGCTCGACTTGTGCCGCAGCCACTGCTGTGCCCACCACGCGGCCGGCCAGCCGCCCAGCACGGCGAGCAGATGCAGTCGCTGCTCGCTGGTGCGCCATCCCCCGCTGCGTGCGGCGTCCTTGTCGCTGGCATACACGGCAAAGGTCACCCCGTTGACGGCCACCAGGGCCGCCAGCCATCCCATGGAAATTCGCTGCGTCCAGACGCCCCAGGCCACGAGCGCCAGCCACGCGACCATCCACGAATAGGCCACGCCATGGTTCGCGGAGCGCGCATCGCGCGAAGGGGTGCGCCGCCGGGCCGTTGGCGACGCAGCGGCGCGTGCCTGGGCGCCTCCAGCAGGTCCACGCTGGTGGGTTTGCCGGGGCGGTGCGCGGCCAGGATCATTCCGGGCTGGCGGGGCCGATGCCGGGGACGGGGGGCGCGGCCCGCGTCGCGCCACCAGCTGAGGACCTCCACCCGCCTGAAACGGCCCGTGGGCGGCCCGCACGGCCATCGCCCGCGGCCCTTTTCCGCCCACGTGGATTTCCTCGTACACCACGGCCAGGCCGGGCCGCGGCTCCGGTAGGCCCTGCAGGTCCCGCGCATGAAAGAACACATCCACGCCCGTATCGCCGCTGCGCAGAAAGCCGAATCCGCGCGTGGCGTCCCAGCGCAGCACCGTGCCTTGCTTTTGCATCGTTCAGTCCAGCGTGTGCAGGGGGATGTCCTCTCCCGTGGCCAGCGCGTCGAGCGCGGCGCGCGTCTGCCCCTGCAAGAACGCTGCGATCGCGGCATGGGTGCCGGGCGCCCGGGGATCGGCCTCTGGCGGCAACCCTGCCGCCCTGGCCAGGCGCGCGAAGAAATGCGGCTCCAGGGCCGCCACCGCCACCCGCCCGTCGGCGCACGGATAGACCCGGTAGCCCGCATGCGCGCCGCCCACATCGCCATCCGGCAGGGTCAGGCCCCAGTCGCGCGGCTGGGCCAGCCACTCGGCGGCGTCCGACAGGGCCACGTCGATGCACGTACCCTGGCCGGACGCGGCGCGCGCCAACTGCACCTGCAGCACGGCCTCGCTGGCCATGAGGGCGCCGCCCATGTCCGCATACAGCGTGGGCGGCAGCGTGGTGCCGGTGACCAGCCCCGCATCGGCGAGGTAGGTGAGATCGTGCC
The DNA here is from genome assembly GCF_030158955.1 of Acidovorax sp. SUPP1855. Lineage (NCBI taxonomy): Bacteria > Pseudomonadati > Pseudomonadota > Betaproteobacteria > Burkholderiales > Comamonadaceae > Acidovorax > Acidovorax sp. SUPP1855. The sequence continues at coordinate 93,848 of NZ_BQXI01000010.1, forward strand.
CCGGCTCTTCCGCACGGCTGCCCGGCGCGCCCACGATGCGCACCATCGACAGCCGAGGGTGGCGCGCGTGCAGCGCGTCCCAGCCCAGCCCGAGCTTGGCCAGCGCCGACGGCCGAAACGAGGTGATGAGCACATCGGTGCGCGCCAGCTCCGCCTGCAGCACGGCCTGACCTGCATCCGTCTTGAGGTGGGCGTGCACCACGCGGACCTGGGCATGCATCGCCGAGTAGGCGGGCGGGCTGTACATCGCCATCGGGTCCGCGCTGGAATGGCCTTCGGGCGGTGGCGGCTCCAGCTTCGTGCATTCGGCGCCCAGGCGCTGGCAGCGCAGCAGGGCGGCGGGGCCGGGCAGGTTCAGCGCCAGGCTCAGGAGCCGGACGCCACGCAGGGGCAGCAGGGAAGGTGCAGTCATGGGTGGAAGGCGAGGTGAATGGAAAGCGCGGCGCGGGGTGGAACAATGCATGGCCCGGGCCGGGCCGTGGAACGTGGCGAACCGGCCGGAACTCCGGCCCACCGTGCCGCTCCGTCCCCGCGGTTATACAAAATCCCATTCCATCGCCCCTTTCGCATGCAACGCAGAACGTCCGTGGCCGCCCTGGCCGGCCTCGCCACCCTTCCCGGAGCTTTCCTCATGTCGCCCTTGTCCAGTGCTACCACGGCCAACGCCCTGGAGCGGCTCAAGCCCTCGCCGCGCATGCCGGTGCTGTTCGTGGGCCACGGCAGTCCGATGAACGCCATCGAGGACAACGCTTGGCGCCGGGCATGGCAGGCCATGGGCACCGAGTTGCGGGCGCGCGGCACGCCGCCGCAATTGATCCTGTGCATCTCGGCGCACTGGCTCACCCGGGGCGGGTGGCAGCTGACGGGCATGGCCGCCCCGCGCACCATTCACGATTTCGGCGGGTTTCCGCAGGCGCTGTTCGACCAGCAATACCCCGCGCCGGGCGCACCGGCGGTCGCCGCGGGCCTGGCGGGCGAGTTGCGGTCGCCGGCCACGGGCCAGCCGCTGGCGGTGGATGCGGGCGAGTGGGGCCTGGACCATGGCACCTGGTCGGTGCTCAAGCCCATGTACCCGGCGGCGGACATCCCCGTGCTGCAGCTCAGCATGGACTACGGCCGCCCGCCGGCCGAGCACTATGCGCTGGGCCGGCAACTGCGCGCCCTGCGCGAGCGCGGCGTGCTCATCGTGGGCAGCGGCAACATCGTGCACAACCTGCGCGTCACCCGGCGGGGCACGGCGCCCACCGAAGCGTACGACTGGGCGGTGGAGTTCGACACCGTGGTGCAGAACCAGATCAAGCAGGGCGCGCTGGATGCGCTGCAGCACTTTCAGCGGCTGGGCCCGGTCGCGCAGCAGGCCCACCCCAGCCACGAGCACTACCTGCCGCTCCTGTATGCCGCCGGTGCGGCCGAGGCGCGGGAGATGCCGCGTTTCTTCAACACGGGCTACCAGTCAGCCTCGATCTCGATGCGGTCGGTGCTGTGGGGTTGATTGCTATATTATTTATAGCGATATGCCCTAGAAGATATTGCGCTGGCGGCCTGAAACACTCTCAATAAAAAACCGCCCGAAGGCGGTTTTTTATGGGCGGCCGGGGCAGGGGGTCACACCACCTTGGCGATCGACTGGCAGACGTAGTCGATGTTCTTGCTGTTGAGCGCGGCCACGCACATGCGGCCGGTGTCGGTGCCGTACACACCGAACTCGCTGCGCAGGCGCACCATCTGGTCCTTGGACAGGCCGGAGTAGCTGAACATGCCGATCTGCTGCGTGATGAACGACATGTCCTGCTTCACGCCGGCAGCCTTCAGGCCATCGACCAGCTTCTGGCGCATGGCCTTGATGCGCACGCGCATCTCGCCCAGTTCCTTTTCCCACAGCGCGCGCAGCTCGGGGTTGCCCAGCACGGCCGCCACCACCGCGCCGCCGTGGATGGGCGGGTTGGAGTAGTTGGTGCGGATGGCGATCTTGAGCTGGCTCAGCACGCGGCCGGCTTCTTCCTTGTCGGCGCACAGCACCGACAGGCCGCCCACGCGTTCGCCGTACAGGCTGAAGCTCTTGCTGAACGAGGTGGACACGAAGAAATTCAGGCCGGCGGCGACGAACTTGCCGATCACCGCACCGTCTTCGGCGATGCCGTGGCCGAAGCCCTGGTAGGCCATGTCCAGGAAAGGCGTCAGGCCCTTGGCCTTGACCACCGCAATCACCTGGTCCCACTGCTCGGGCGTGATGTCGTAGCCGGTGGGGTTGTGGCAGCAGGCATGCAGCACGACGATGGTGCCGGCCGCGGCCGCGTTCAGGCTGGCGAGCATGCCGTCGAAGTTGACGCCGCGCTTGGCCGCGTCGTAGTAGGCGTAGGTATCGACCGTGAAGCCGGCGTTGGTGAACAGCGCGCGGTGGTTTTCCCAGCTGGGGTCGGAAATCAGCACCTTCGCGTCGGGGCTGACCTTCTTCAGAAAGTCGGCGCCGATCTTGAGGCCGCCCGTGCCGCCGATGGCCTGCACCGTGGCCACGCGGCCGGAGGTGACGGGCTCGCTGTCCGCACCGAACACCAGGGCCTTGACCGCGTTGTCATAGGCCACGATGCCGTCGATGGGCAGGTAGCCGCGGGCGGCAGGCTTTTCCATCATGGCCTTTTCGGCTGCCTGGACACATTGCAGCAGGGGCAGCTTGCCGTTGTCGTCGAAATACACACCCACGCCCAGATTGACCTTGTTGGGGTTGGTGTCCGCGTTGTATTGCTCATTCAGACCCAGGATCGGGTCGCGGGGGGCCATTTCGACGGCGGTGAACAGAGACATTGAATAGTCCTTGGAGGTTGGAAAACTGACGTTGCGCCCCAAGCTGCGATAGGCTTTCGGGTCAACCGCCGATTTTAGCGGCCCATGCAAGCGAGTCGCCCCCACACCATGCACCCAGTCATCACCGAACCCGTGACCGGCCAGTTCGTCAGCTTCGCGGACTCGCCGTTCGAGCTGTACCAGCCCTATCCCCCTGCGGGTGACCAGCCCGAGGCCATCGAAAAGCTCGTGGAAGGGGTGAGGGACGGCGAGGTCTTCCAGACCCTGCTGGGGGTGACCGGCTCCGGCAAGACGTTCACCATGGCCAACGTGATCGCGCGGATGGGGCGTCCGGCCATCGTTTTCGCGCCCAACAAGACCCTGGCCGCCCAGCTCTACAGCGAGTTCCGCGAGTTCTTCCCGAAGAACGCCGTGGAATATTTCGTGAGCTATTACGACTATTACCAGCCCGAAGCCTATGTGCCGCAGCGCGATCTCTTCATCGAGAAGGATTCCGCGATCAACGAGCACATTGAGCAGATGCGCCTGTCGTGCACCAAGAGCCTGATGGAACGGCGCGATGTGGTGATCGTGGCCACCGTGTCGGCGATCTACGGCATCGGCGAGCCCGAAAGCTACCACCGCATGGTGATGACGCTGCGCGTGGGCGACAAGCTCAGCCAGCGCGACGTGATCGGGCAGTTGATCCGCATGCAGTACCAGCGCAACGAGCAGGACTTCAGCCGCGGCAAGTTCCGCGTGCGCGGCGACACCATCGACGTGTTTCCGGCCGAGCACTCCGAGCTGGCGATCCGCATCGAGCTGTTCGACGACGAGATCGAGAGCCTGCAGCTGTTCGACCCGCTCACCGGGCGCGTCAAGCAGAAGATCCCGCGCTTCACGGTATACCCGAGCAGCCACTACGTGACCCCGCGCGACAAGGTGCTGACGGCGGTGGAGACCATCAAGCTCGAACTGGCCGAGCGCCTGGGGCAGTTCGTGTCCGAAGGCAAGCTGGTGGAAGCGCAACGCCTGGAGCAGCGCACCCGGTTCGACCTGGAGATGCTCAGCGAAGTCGGGCACTGCAAGGGCATCGAGAACTACACCCGCCACCTGTCGGGCGCTGCGCCGGGCGATCCGCCCAGCACCCTGACGGACTACCTGCCCAGCGATGCGCTCATGTTCCTGGACGAGAGCCATCAGATGATCGGTCAGCTCAACGCCATGTACAGCGGAGACCGCTCGCGCAAGACCACGCTGGTCGAGTACGGCTTCCGGCTGCCGTCCGCGCTGGACAACCGCCCGCTCAAGTTCGAGGAATTCGAGACGCGCATGCGCCAGGTGATCTTCGTGTCCGCCACGCCGGCCGACTACGAAAAGACCCATTCCGGCCAGGTGGTGGACCAGGTGGTGCGCCCCACCGGGCTGATCGATCCCGAGGTCGAAGTGCGCCCCGCCACCCACCAGGTGGACGACGTGCTGCAGGAGATCCGCATCCGCGTGGACAAGGCTGAGCGCGTGCTCATCACCACGCTGACCAAGCGGATGGCCGAGCAGTTGACCGACTACCTGAGCGACAACGGCGTGAAGGTGCGCTACCTGCACTCGGACATCGACACGGTCGAGCGCGTGGAAATCATCCGCGACCTGCGGCTGGGCGCGTTCGACGTGCTGGTGGGGATCAACCTGCTGCGAGAGGGGCTGGACATTCCCGAGGTGTCGCTGGTGGCGATCCTCGACGCCGACAAGGAAGGCTTCCTGCGGGCCGAGCGCAGCCTGATCCAGACCATCGGGCGCGCCGCGCGCAATCTGAACGGCAAGGCCATCCTCTACGCCGATCGGGTGACCGAGTCCATGAAAAAAGCCATCGGCGAAACGGAACGCCGGCGCATCAAGCAGATCGCACACAACGAGGAAAAGGGAATCACCCCCCGCAGCATCGTCAAGCAGGTGAGAGACCTGATCGACGGGGTGTACAGCGAGAAGGCCGGCAAGGACGCCGAGCGGCTGGAGCAGGAATCGATGCGCCGCGCCCAGGTGGAAGACATGTCCGAGAAGGACGTGGCCCGGGAAATCAAGCGGCTGGAAAAGCTCATGCTGGAGCACGCTCGCAACCTGGAGTTCGAACAGGCGGCCCGTGTGCGGGACCAATTGGGCCAGTTGAAATCGCAGGCGTTCGGGGCCTCCGGGGGCGACCAGGTGGCGCTGTAGCGGCCAAGTTGGCGACGGTTGGGGAGAAAAGGTGACTGATGGGTTTTGTTACCCGACAAAAACAATAGGGATTTGTGCTATACTTGGGTGAAACACTCAACAAAACAGCCCAACGATGAAGGGCTCCCAAAGTCTCTTCGCTTTCAAGCGAGAGGTGCACGGAGTTAGGGGCGGAGACGGTGCCTCAGGCGGCAATCATGTTGCCTCGGGGCGTTTCTATAACGGACAAGCCTGACGACAAGGAGCTTGCGATGCGTCTCACTACCAAAGGCCGTTTTGCGGTCACTGCCATGATCGATCTGGCCCTGCGCCAGAACAATGGCCCCGTCACTTTGGCGGCAATCAGCCAGCGGCAACAAATTTCGCTCTCCTATCTTGAGCAGCTTTTCGGCAAGTTGCGCCGGCACGAACTGGTCGAATCCACCCGTGGCCCAGGCGGCGGCTACACGCTGGCCCGCAAGGCGGCGGACATCACCGTGGCGGACATCATCGTCTCGGTGGACGAGCCCATTGATGCCACCCAGTGCGGCGGCAAGGAAAACTGTCTGGGCGAAGCCGGTCGCTGCATGACGCATGAGCTGTGGGCGTCGCTCAACCAGCGCATGGTCGAGTTTCTGGACTCGGTCACGCTTCAGAAGCTGGTGGACGACCAACTGGCCAAGGGCGTTCAGATCGAAGACAAGCCTGTCGTGCGCCGTGCTATCTCGACCACGCCGGTCGTGAAGCCGATTCGCGTCAATGCACCCAACTCGGTTTTCGCGTTGGGCAACGTGTTCGCCAAGTCGTGAGTGGATGCCCGGCGTTGGCCGGGCAGTCGCACACGCCGGATTTTTGACTGCTGACTCTCGCCAGCCAGACCCATTACTGAGCCAGCCATGGACATGACCCCCCACTTTCCCATCTATCTCGACTACGGTGCCACCACGCCAGTGGACCCGAGGGTCGTGGATGCCATGATTCCGTGGTTGCGCGAGCATTTCGGCAATCCGGCCTCACGGAGTCACGCCTGGGGTTGGGAGGCGGAAGAGGCCGTTGAAAAAGCCCGTGTGGAAGTTGCTCGCCTGATCAACGCGGACCCGCGTGAGATCGTCTGGACGAGCGGAGCCACCGAGTCCAACAACCTGGCCATCAAGGGTGCAGGGCAGTTCTACAAGGGCAAGGGCAAGCACCTGATCACGGTGAAGACCGAGCACAAGGCCGTGCTGGACACCATGCGCGAGATGGAGCGCCAAGGCTTCGAAGTCACCTACCTGGACGTGCAGGAAAACGGCCTGCTCGATTTCGAGGTGCTCAAGGCGGCCATTCGCCCAGACACCATCCTGTTGAGCGTCATGTTCGTGAACAACGAAATCGGGGTGATCCAGGACCTGCCGGCGATCGGTGCCCTGTGCCGTGAAAAGGGCATCATCTTCCACGTGGATGCTGCGCAAGCCACGGGCAAGGTGGACATCGATCTTTCGACGCTGCCTGTCGATCTGATGAGTCTGGCGTCTCACAAGACATATGGCCCCAAGGGCATTGGCGCGCTGTATGTGCGGCGCAAGCCACGCGTGCGGCTGGAAGCGCAGATGCATGGCGGTGGGCATGAGCGCGGGATGCGTTCCGGCACATTGCCGACCCATCAGATCGTGGGCATGGGCGAGGCTTTCCGCATCGCCCGCGAAGAGATGGCGCAGGACCTGGCAAAAGCCAAGGCACTGCAAAAGCGCCTGCTCGATGGTTTGCACGATATCGAACAGGTGTTCGTGAACGGCGACATGGAGCGCCGTGTGCCGCACAACCTGAACATCAGCTTCAACTACGTCGAAGGCGAGTCGCTGATCATGGGCATCAAGGGCCTGGCCGTGTCGTCGGGCTCTGCCTGCACCTCCGCCAGCCTGGAACCCAGCTACGTGTTGCGCGCTCTGGGCCGCAGCGACGAGCTGGCACACAGCAGCCTGCGCATGACGATCGGCCGCTTCACCACCGAAGAAGAGATCGACTACGCGGTATCCACCATCCGACACAACGTGGCCAAGCTGCGCGAGTTGAGCCCTTTGTGGGAAATGTACAAGGACGGCGTTGACATCAGCGCCATCCAGTGGGCCGCGCATTGATGGCGCCGGTCAGCAGATTCAAAAGGTAAACATCATGGCTTATTCAGACAAAGTGATCGACCATTACGAGAACCCCCGCAACGTGGGATCGTTCGACAAGGGCGATGATTCGGTGGGCACCGGCATGGTAGGCGCACCGGCCTGCGGCGACGTGATGAAGCTGCAGATCAAGGTGAACCCCGAAACCGGTGTGATCGAAGATGCCCGCTTCAAGACGTATGGCTGCGGTTCGGCGATTGCATCGTCGTCCCTGGTCACGGAATGGGTGAAAGGCAAGACGCTGGACGAGGCCGCTGCCCTCAAGAATGCGGAAATTGCGCAGGAACTGGCCTTGCCTCCGGTCAAGATCCATTGCTCCATCCTGGCGGAAGACGCGATCAAGGCGGCCGTGCAAGACTACAAGGCCAAGCACACCGCTATGGCCGCTGCCTGAACGGGGCGAGGTGACATGGCGATCACATTGACCGAAGCTGCGGCCCGACATGTGAGCCGCTATCTCTCCCGTCGCGGCAAGGGCGTCGGGGTTCGGCTGGGCGTGAAGACGACAGGTTGCTCCGGTTTGGCTTACAAGCTGGAGTATGTGGACGAGCAGGGCCCGGAAGACATGGTGTTCGAAGACCATGGTGTGAAGGTGCTCATCGATCCCAAGAGCTTGGCCTACATCGATGGCACCCAGCTGGATTTCGTGCGCGAGGGGTTGAACGAAGGCTTCAAGTTCAACAATCCCAACGAGCGAGACCGGTGTGGCTGCGGAGAGAGCTTCCGGGTTTGACCTTTCTATCCACGCTGGTTGCAATGAACCGCCAACGCGTTCCGTGCTGGCGGTTTTTTTCTTGACATGAACCTTCAATCCGACGACTTCGAACTCTTCGGCGTGCCGCGCCAATTCGCTCAGGATCGCCCGGCCCTGGATGCCCGTTGGAAAGAGTTGCAGCGCGAAGCCCATCCTGATCGATTTGCCATGCATGGCCCCTCGGCGCAGCGCCTGGCAATGCAATGGTCGGTGCGCATCAACGAGGCATACCAACGCATCAAGGACCCCCTCAAGCGCGCGGCCTATCTGTGCGAACTGGGCGGCGCGTCGATCCGGGCCGAAGACAACACGGCCATGCCCACCGATTTTCTGATGCAGCAGATGGAATGGCGCGAGGCGCTCGACGACGCGGCAGATCCTTCTTCGCTCGATGCGCTGGACCAAGCCGTTCGAGATGCGCGCGCTGCTGCGCTGCAGCGTTGTAAACAGCTTTTGGATGGGCAGCGCGACTACGCCGCCGCCGCGAACGAAGTCAGAGCCCTCATGTTCATTGCGCGATTTGCCGACGATATCGACCGCCGCAGAGACGCACTGGGACAATAGCGTCTGCCTTTATTGATTGATCGATCGAATGGATGCGGCAGCCAGTGCATGCCGCCTCCCACCTAGAAAAAGACCCCATGGCGCTTTTGCAGATTTCAGAACCCGGCCAATCTCCTGACCCGCACCAGCGGCGCATTGCCGTGGGCATCGATTTGGGCACCACCCATTCCCTGGTGGCGGCTGTGCGCAACGGCGTGGCCGAGTGCCTGCCCGACGACCAGGGCCGCGTGTTGCTGCCGTCTGTCGTTCGCTACTTGGCAGAAGGCCGCCGCCAGATCGGCTACGAAGCGGTGGCAGCCCAGGCGCAGGACGCGGGCAATACCATCGCGTCGGCCAAGCGGTTCATGGGGCGCAGCCTGCAGGATATTGCCCATCCCGAAAAGCTCCCCTACGACTTTGTCGAAGCGCAGGATGAAGGCGGCGGTGGCATGGTCTCCCTGAAAACCGTGGACGGCGCCAAGTCGGCGGTGGAGGTCAGCGCGGAGATACTGGCGACGCTGCGTTTCCGTGCCGAAGACAGTTTCGACGACGAGATTTTCGGTGCGGTCATCACCGTCCCGGCTTATTTCGATGATGCGCAGCGCCAAGCCACCAAGGACGCAGCGCGTTTGGCGGGCTTGAATCTGCTGCGGCTCATCAACGAGCCGACCGCCGCCGCCATTGCCTACGGCCTCGACAATGCCAGCGAAGGCGTCTATGCGGTGTATGACCTCGGTGGTGGCACGTTCGATGTGTCGATCCTGCGGCTGACCCAAGGTGTGTTCGAAGTGATCGCCACGGGGGGAGACTCCGCTCTGGGGGGCGACGATTACGATGCGGCGCTGGCCGATTTGGTGCTTCAGCAAAAGGGTTTGGTGGCCGTTACGGCTCAGGAGAAGGCCGCCGTTCGGCTGGCCGCACGCGCGTGCAAAGAGGCTCTCAGCGCTGCCGAGACTGCGGCCTTCGTCGCCGAGGTATCGGGTGCCAGCATCGACGTTCCCGTGCACCGGGCCGATCTGGAAGCGGCCACGGCGGCGCTCACCCAGCGTTCGATTGCGGCGGCGCGCCGCACCCTTCGCGATGCGCAGCTGTCTCCCGAGGAGGTGCAAGGCGTGGTCATGGTGGGTGGCTCCACGCGCATGCCGCAAGTGCAGCGCGCCGTGCAAGCGTTCTTCGGAACGGAGCCGCTGAACAACCTGAATCCGGACGAGGTCGTCGCACTGGGCGCAGCCCTTCAGGCAAACCAGTTGGCAGGCAACAATCCATCGGGCGACATGCTGCTGCTGGATGTGATTCCTTTGTCGCTCGGCATCGAAACCATGGGCGGGCTGGTCGAACGCATCGTGTCTCGCAACGAAACCATTCCCACCGCCAAGGCACAGGACTTCACCACGTACAAGGACGGCCAGACCGCCCTGGCCATTCATGTGGTGCAAGGCGAACGCGATCTGGTGGCGGATTGCCGGAGCTTAGCGCGGTTCGAGCTGCGTGGCATTCCACCGATGGCTGCAGGCGCGGCCAGAATCCGGGTCACGTTCACCGTCGATGCCGATGGCTTGCTCAACGTGAGCGCGAAAGAGCAGGGCAGTGGCATCGAAGCGCGTGTCGACGTCAAGCCTTCCTACGGCCTGTCGGACGACCACATTGCACGCATGTTGCAGGAGGGCTTTGCAACGGCCGCGCAGGACATGCGGGCGCGGTCGCTGGTCGAGGCGCGGGTGGATGCCGATCGCATGTTGATGGCCACCCGCAGTGCGCTGGATGCCGATGCCGATCTGCTCGAAACCGACGAACGCGAAACCATTGAAGCACTGATGCTGGCCTTGCAGCAGGCGCGCGAACTGGACGACGCGGCAGCGATCGAGGCGGCGACCCAGGCCCTGGCCCACGGGACCGAGGCATTCGCCGCGCACCGCATGAATCGCGGTATCCAGCAGGCCCTTGGCGGCAAGAACGTGCAAACCCTTTAAACGACGATCCAGCCCCATGCCCGTCATCAAAATACTGCCCCATCCCGAGTACTGCCCCGCGGGCGCCGACATCACCGCGCCTTCCGGTACCTCGATCTGCGAAGCCTTGCTCGACAACGGCATCAAGATCGAACACGCTTGCGACATGAGCTGTGCCTGCACGACCTGCCATGTGATCGTGCGCGCCGGAGGGGCTTCCCTCAACGAGGCCGAAGAGGAAGAAGAGGATCTGCTCGACCGCGCCTGGGGCCTGGAGCCACAGTCGCGCCTGAGTTGCCAGGCGATTCTTGCCCAGAGCGACGTGACGGTGGAGATCCCCAAGTACACCATCAACCACGCCAAGGAGAACCACTGATGTCGCGTCAGATCGTTCTGGACACGGAAACCACCGGCCTGTCGGCCGAAGGCGGCGACCGCATCATCGAACTGGGATGCGTGGAACTGCTGAACCGCAAGCTCACCGGCAACAACCTACACCTGTATTTCAATCCGGGGCGCGACAGCCATGAAGACGCGCTCAAGGTGCATGGCATCAGCAACGAATTCCTGCGGGACAAGCCGAAGTTTGCGGAGATGGCCGACGACATCCTGCAGTACCTGCAGGGTGCGGAAATCATCATCCACAACGCAGCCTTCGACGTGGGCTTCCTCAACAAGGAACTGGAACTGACGGGCCGCCCCGGCTTCAAGACGTACGTCGAAAGCGTGACCGACACGCTGGTGATGGCCAAGGAGATGTTCCCTGGCAAGCGCAATTCGCTGGATGCCCTGTGCGACCGGCTCGGCGTCGACAATTCCGGCCGCACGCTGCACGGCGCACTGCTGGATGCGGAACTGCTGGCCGACGTCTACATCAACCTGACGCGCGGGCAGGACCCGTTGCTGATCTCTGACGAAGAAAGCGACACCAAGTCCGGCATTCGTGTGGCGCCGATCGATCTGAGCGCGCTGGTGTTGCAGGTGCTCACCGCCAGCGAGCAGGAATTGTCGTTGCACGAAGAGACGCTGGCCCACATCGACAAAGCCAGTGGTGGAAAAACAATTTGGCGAATTGAGTCTTCGGTCGAAAAAGCTGTGCAATAATCATGGGCTTGTCGCGAGACAACACGGGTGATTAGCTCAGCGGTAGAGCACTGCCTTCACACGGCAGGGGTCACATGTTCGATCCATGTATCACCCACCAGTGTTTTTTGAATCAGAAGTGCGTTGCATGGTTGATTCAATGGGTGATTAGCTCAGCGGTAGAGCACTGCCTTCACACGGCAGGGGTCACATGTTCGATCCATGTATCACCCACCACATCAACCCCTGCAGGCTTTGTCTGCAGGGGTTTTTTGTTGCCTGCTTAGCGATGGATGAGGCCTCGCCGGATGCCCGCCGCCCATGTGTTCGGCGCGCTGCGTTCGGCCACAATCGATGGTTTCGATTTCCGAGGCCGCCAGACGATGCTCACCTTTCACAATCCCCTGCACAACGCCCATGCCCCGGTGCATGAGTTCTTTCGTGGCGAACGGGTGCCGTGCTTCGAGAAGCCGGCGCGCCAGGATTATGTGGAGCAGCGTCTGAAAGAGTGCGGCCATGCGCTCCTGGCACCCAATGTCGACAGTGCTGCCGTGTTGAAGCAAATCCATGCCGAGCGGTACCTGTCCTTTCTCCAGACCGCGTGGCCGCAATGGCTGGCGCAAGACCCTGCGAATGCCACTGTTCAGCCGTTTCCCTCGGTGTGGCCGGTTCGCACCTTGCGCTCGGACATCGAACCTGCGAATTTCACGGCGCGCTATGGCTTGTATTCGATGGACAACGGGACGCCGCTGGCCGAAGGCACCTGGGCCGCGGCCAAGGCCGGCGCCGACGCGGCTGCCAGTGCCGCGTTCGCGGTGGCCAGCGGCGCCGCGGGTGCCTCCTTTTGCGTGACGCGGCCGCCCGGCCACCATGCGGGGCCGGACTTCATGGGAGGCTACTGTTTTCTCAACAACGCGGCCGTCGCAGCCCAGACGCTGCGCAACTCCGGCATGCCTCGCGTGGCAGTGCTGGATGTGGACTACCACCACGGCAATGGCACCCAAAGCATTTTCTACGAGCGTTCGGACGTGCTGTTCATCAGCATCCATGGCGACCCCATGACCGAGTACCCTTTTTATCTGGGCCATGCGGATGAGACCGGCCACGGTGCTGGTGCGGGCTTTAACCTGAATCTGCCGCTGCCCGCCGGCACCGGGTTCGACGCATGGTTTGCCGCGTTGGAAAAGGCCTGCACGGCCATCCTGGCTTACGGGCCGCAGGCGGTGGTGGTCTCCCTGGGCTTGGATACGTTCGAGGGGGATCCCATCTCGCGCTTCTCCTTGGCATCCCAGGACTTTTCTCGGATCGGGCAACGCCTGGCACAACTGAACCTGCCGACCGTGTTCGTGCTGGAAGGCGGCTATGCCGCGGCGGAGCTGGGCCTCAACGCGGTGAACGTGATCGATGGGTTCGAAGCGCAAGGCCGGCAGCCATCATGACCGAGTCGGTGGATTGCGTCATCGTTGGCGCGGGGGTGGTGGGGCTGGCCGTTGCGCGTGCCCTGGCCTTGCGGGGGCGCGAGGTGCTGGTGCTTGAGGCCGCCAATGCGATTGGCACGGGAACCAGTTCCCGCAACAGCGAAGTGGTGCATGCGGGGATTTACTACCCCCAAGGATCGCTCAAGGCCCGGCTGTGCGTGCAGGGCCGCGACATGCTCTACGCGTATTGCGAGGCAAGGGGCATCGCGCACCGGCGCTGCGGCAAGCTGATCGTTGCCACGTCGGACGAGCAGCGGACATCGCTGGAAAGCATCCAGCAAAAGGCGCATGCCAATGGCGTCACCGACCTGCAATGGCTGACGCGGGAGCAGGCCCGGGCGTTGGAGCCCGCGCTGGAATGCGTGGCCGCATTGCTGTCGCCCAGCACCGGCATCGTGGACAGCCATGCATTCATGCTCTCGCTCCAAGGCGATCTGGAGCACCAGGGCGGCATCGTGGCACTGAATTCGTCTCTGGCGCATGCGGTACTAGGGGGTGATGCTATCGTTTTGGAAGCAAGCGACGGCACGCGCTTGAGTGCCCGCACGCTGGTGAATGCCGCAGGCCTGCAGGCGCCCGATCTGGCCAAACGGCTCCATGGCCTCGATCCGCGCCATGTGCCAACGGCCCGGTACGCGAAGGGCAGTTACTTCACGCTGACGGGCGCATCGCCGTTTTCCCGCTTGATCTACCCTGTTCCCGAAGCGGCCGGGTTGGGCGTGCACCTGACACTGGACATGGGCCACCAAGCCAAGTTCGGTCCCGACGTGGAGTGGGTGGGCTCGGCCGACGACCTGTCGGTCGATCCCGCGCGCGGCGAGGCGTTCTATGCGGAGGTGCGCCGGTATTGGCCCGGACTGCGGGATGGCGCCCTGGTGCCTGGCTATGCAGGCATTCGGCCCAAGATCCACGGGCCGGGCGAGCCCGCAGCGGACTTTTGCATCCAAGGCCCTGAAACGCATGGCATGGGTGGGCTCATCCAGCTGTTCGGCATCGAGTCGCCAGGCCTTACCAGTGCCCTGGCTCTGGGCGAGCATGTCGCAGATCAAGTCTCCCGCTGACTTTCTCATCCAAGCGGCCATGGCCTACGGCCGTATGTAAAGCGTGTGACTAAGATGGGACATCCGCCTACAGCCCGGCTGTATGGGGCGGATTACCTTTATTCCATGCTATGAAAGGCTTCTTCATGACTTCTGCATCCAACACGCTTTCTTCCGCGCAAAACGAACTGGAAAAGCTGGTTTCTGACTTGCGTGGCATTTTGTCCAGCAAGGATCTGGACAGCGTTCCGGAAATCAAGCAACTGCGCCAGCGCCTGGACGATGGCATCCATTCGGTGCGTGACTCCGCTGTGCGCGCTGCCCAGGATGCGGCCTACCAAGCCAAGGAAGCCGCACGCGCTGCCGATCAATACGCCCATGACGAACCTTGGCGTGTGGCCACCGCTGCCCTGGCAGCAGGTGCCCTGGTCGGCTTCCTGCTGGCACGCCGTTAATCCCGTTTAAAAACAATGACCTGATGGCTCAAGAGAGGCTCGCATGAATTGGTTGGCACTTCTGGGATTGGACGGCTGGGTTGCGCGATGGCGCGCTGCTGTCATCGAAGGGGCCATTGCTGCGGAAGACCGGCTGGATCTGGTGAGGCTCGAATGGGCCGAGCAGAAGCGGCGCTTGGGCTTGATGGTCATGCTGGTGGTTGCCGTGGGTGGTCTCACGGTCGTCACCCTGGTGCTGGCGTCACTCGCTGTTTTGGTGCAATTCTGGGATTCGCCCCAGCGCACGATGGTGGGCTGGCTGGTGGCGGGCACTTGGCTGGTGCTGTGGGCCGGGGCCTTGATCGGATTGATCTCCGTGGCCAAGCAGGCGGGCAACGCTTTCGTGCTGACGCGGCAAGAGCTGGCCCAGGATTGGCGCGACATCAAGGAAAGGCTTTGAACCCATGACTTCCAAATCGCAAGATGGCTCCGCTTCTTTGAGCGATCGCCAGCAAAAGGTTTTAGAGCGCATCGCCATGCAACGCCAGCGCGTGCGCGCACGGCGCGCCGCTCGATCGCAGGCCATGCAGGTGCAGGCCGCACAAGACCAACGGCAAGCTGCTGACTCAGACACTTCGATGACCATCCGGTTGCTCGCCTTCGCGCGATCGCATCCGGCCGCTGTTGCCGTGGTGGCCGGACTGGCAGTAGTGGCGGGGCCTGCGCGGCTGATTCGGTGGGCGAATCTGGCCATGCCGCTGATCATGCAAATGCGGCGTTGAGGCCGCGCGTTGCACGCGTCGTAGCCTTGAAAGCGTAAAACATTAGAAAGGACCCTGTTGGGTCCTTTTTGCATTGGCTTCAGCGCATGGCCTTGATCGCCCGGGCTGCCTGCGGTACCAGCGAAGGGCCTTGGTAGATGAGGCCGGTATAGATCTGCACCACGTCGGCCCCCGCCTTGATCTTGCTCACCGCGTCGTCCGCACTCAGAATGCCGCCCACGCCGATGATCGGAAATTGCGGCCCCAATGCCTGCCGCAGTTGGCGGATCACCCGATTGCTGGCTTCCAGCACCGGCGCGCCGCTGAGCCCGCCGGTTTCCTCGGCATGCTGCATTCCCTTGACGGCATCGCGGGCGATCGTGGTGTTGGTGGCCACGACGCCGTCCATCCCGTGGCGCTGCAGCGTCGCCGCAATCAGTTCAACCTGGGCCGCGTCCAGATCGGGGGCGATCTTGACGAACACCGGTACGCGGCGCGGAGCGCCCTGTGCGTTGGCATGGCGCTGGGCCAGGGCTTCCCGGCGCTCGGCGATAGCGCCGAGCAGCCCGTCCAAGGCTTCATCGCTCTGCAGGGCGCGAAGATTCTGCGTGTTCGGTGAGCTGATGTTCACCGTGACGTAGTCCGCATGGGGATAAACGCCGTCCAGGCAGGCCAGGTAGTCCGCAGTGGCGTTCTCGATCGGCGTGGTGGCGTTCTTCCCGATGTTCAATCCCAGCAACATGGGGTGTTTGCGCGCCTGGGTGCGAAAGCGCGCCTGCTGCACGTTGTGCAGGAAAGCGTCCAGCCCTTCGTTGTTGAACCCCAAGCGGTTGATGAGCGCGTTGGCCTGCGGCAGCCGGAACATGCGCGGTTTGGGGTTGCCCGGCTGGCCCTTGGGCGTGACGGTGCCGACCTCGACGAAACCGAAGCCCATGGCACCCAGTGCGTCGATGCAGCGGGCGTTCTTGTCCAAGCCCGCGGCCAACCCGACCCGGTTGGGAAAGGTCAGGCCTGCCAGCGTCACGGGGTCGTCCACGGTGTCGTTGCACCAGGCCCATTGCAAGGGCGTGCGTTGGCCGCGCGACAGCATGTCCATGGTCATGTCGTGGGCGGCTTCGGCATCCATGCCGAAAAGAAGAGGGCGGGCGAGGGCGTAGGGGATCAAGGACATGGGGATAATTCGGTGAACTACTCTCGATTTTCCCCCATGACGACACCTTCACCCCTCACCCAAGAAGAACTCAAGGCCCTGGTCGGCCAGGCGGCCCTGCAATACGTCGTGCCCGGCGAGATCGTCGGCGTCGGCACCGGCTCCACGGTCAACCATTTCATCACCGCGCTGGCCACCATCAAAGACCGCATCCGGGGCGCCGTGTCCAGCTCCGAAGCCAGCACCCAGCGGCTGAAAGCCTTGGGGATCCCCGTGTTCGATGCGAATGAAGTCGAGTCCCTGGCGGTCTACATCGACGGCGCCGACGAGATCGACGGGCGGGGCCACATGGTCAAGGGTGGCGGCGCTGCGCTCACGCGCGAAAAGATCGTGGCGGCGCTGGCCCGGCAGTTCGTGTGCATTGCCGACGAGTCGAAGCGGGTGGATGCACTGGGCCAGTTTCCGCTGCCCGTGGAAGTGATTCCCATGGCGGCTCAGCAGATTGCCCGCCGCTTCTCGGCCCTGGGCGGCCAAGCCACGCTGCGCCAGAAAGACGGCGCGCCTTTGGTGACGGACAACCAGCAGCACATTCTGGATGTGCGTGGCCTGCGCATCACCGATCCACTGGCTTTCGAGTCGGAGGTGAACCAGTGGCCGGGCATTGTGACCGTGGGCGTGTTCGCGCACCAGAAAGCCCATGTGTGCCTGCTGGGCACGGCGCAGGGCGTGCGCACCGTTCAATACTGAACACCCTCAGGGCCGGGCCGCCGCCGGCCTGATGGCCCGCTACCGAATGGCACTGCAGACCGTATTGCAATCTGCGGGAGTGACGCCGCGCCCGGTCTGCAGTGCCGAATGTTGCGTCAGAACGTGATGCCTGCCGGGTTGCTTGGCGTTCTGCCACCATTGCCGCTCGGTGCGGCGGGGCGTGGTGCTTCCGCCGGCGCGGCAGGTGCCGCCGCCGCTGCGGGGGTTGCCGGCTTGGCGGCGACCATCGGTGCCGCAGGGGCGCGGCGATAGCTCGGCGGCAGCTGCGATTGCTTGGGGTAGCCTGCCGCGTCGAGGTACTGCATCCACTCGCTGTCCGAAAAGCCGACGAGCTGTTGAGAGCCGATGGTGCCGAACGGCAGGTTGGTCGAGCCGCTGAGGCGCTTGAGCGCATCGGCATCTTCTTCGGTGTTCACCGTGCGTTCGGTGAATGGTACGCCGCGGTTCACCAGCAGGTTGCGTGCGCTCACGCAAGGCGCGCAGTCATTGCCGGTGTAGAGCGTGACCGGAAAACGGGTGGCGACCTGCTGCAGTTCATAAGGCAGGGCCGGGTCGCTGGCGCGTCCGCCGCCGACCTGGGCCGGTGGCGTCTTGGCATCGGGCGCGCGGTCCGAGAAGGTCACTTTTCCATCGGGGCCGACGATGCGGTACACCTGCTGTGCCTGGGCGGGCAGGGCGGTCACGGCCAGGAAAGTCGAAGCCAGCGCGAGGGCGAAGAGCGGTTGCTTCATGTCGTAGGACTCCAAAGGGAACAGTCTCGGGTATCGATGGGCTCAGGCGTTGCCGGCCATGCCCTGGTGGCGCAGCAGCGCATCCAGGCTGGGCGCGCGGCCGCGGAACGCCTTGAACGACTCCATGGCCGGACGGCTGCCGCCCGCTTCCAGAATGGCCTGGCGGTAGCGGCGCCCGGTCTCGGCGCTGGGCAGGCCGTCCGCACCGGCCGTCTCCTCGAACGCGGCATAAGCGTCCGCGCTGAGCACTTCGGCCCATTTGTAGCTGTAGTAGCCTGCGGCATACCCGCCTGCGAAGATGTGGCTGAAGGTGTGGGCGGTGCGGCTGAAGGCCGGCGGCGTCAGCACCGACACCTCGCTGCGGACCTGGGCCAGCAAGGGCATGAAGTCCTGCGACGGGTCGTGCGAGGTGTGCAACAGCATGTCGAACAGCGCGAATTCGATCTGCCGCAGCGTGCCCATGCCGCTCTGGAAATTCTTCGCCGCGATCATCTTGTCGAACAGCGCGCGCGGCAGCGGCTCGCCAGTCTCCACATGGGCGGTCATGTGCTTGAGCACGTCCCACTCCCAGCAGAAGTTTTCCATGAACTGACTGGGCAGCTCGACCGCATCCCATTCGACGCCGCTGATGCCCGAGACATCGCGCTCGTTGATCTGGGTGAGCATGTGGTGCAAGCCGTGGCCGAACTCGTGGAACAGCGTGATGACGTCGTCATGGGTCAGCAGCGGCGGCGCGCCGTTCACGCCTTCGGCGAAGTTGCACACCAGATGCGCCACGGGCGTTTGCAGCTTGCCCGTGTCGGGGCGCAGCCAGCGGGTGCGCACATCGTCCATCCAGGCGCCGCCGCGTTTGCCGTTGCGCGCCGGTTGGTCCAGGTAGAACTGGCCCACCAGCTCGGTGCCACGCTCGATGCGGTAGAACTCCACGGCCGGGTTCCAGACGGGCGCGCTGTCGCGGCGAATGGCCACTTCGAACAGCGTCTCGACGATCTTGAACAGGCCGGCCAGGGCCTTGGGCGCGGTGAAATACTGTTTGACCTCCTGCTCGCTGAAGGCGTAGCGCGCTTCCTTGAGCTTCTCGGAGATGTAGGGCCAGTCCCAGGCCTGCGGATCGGCAATGCCGAGATCCTTCGCGGCGAACTCGCGCATGTCGGCGACGTCTTTTTCGGCGTAGGGCCGGGCACGGCGGGCCAGGTCACGCAGGAAGTCGATCACCTCCTTGGGTGAGTCGGCCATCTTGGCGACGACCGACACCTCGCCGAAATTGGCGTAGCCCAGCAGTTGCGCCTCTTCTTTACGCAGTGCGAGGATTTCGCGGATGAGGGCGCTGTTGTCGAAGCGTTTGGCATCGCCTTCGGCCTGGTCCGAGGCGCGGGTGACATAGGCGCGGTACAGCGTTTCGCGCAAGGCGCTGCTGCGGGCGAACTGCATCACCGGCAGGTAGCAAGGCATCTTGAGGGTGAGCTTGTAGCCGGCCTTGCCCTCGGCTTGCGCGGCGGCCAGTGCGGCCTGCTTAACGTCTTGGGGCAGCCCGTCGAGCTCGTCTTCCCGGGCGTAGTAGGCGAAGGCGTCGGTGGCGTCGAGCGCGTTTTCGCTGAACTTCTGGCTGAGTTCCGCCTGGCGTTCCTGGATTTGCGCGAATCGTTCGCGCGCCGGGCCCTGCAGCTCGGCGCCCGACAGCACGAAGTTGCGCACGGCGTTGCGCAAGGCCTGGCGCTGCTCGGTGTTCAGCGTCTGCGGATCGATGGCCTTGTACTTGGCGTACAGGCGTTCATCGGCGCCCAGGCGGGTCCAGAACTCGGTGACGCGGGGCAGGGCCTCGTTGTAGGCCGCGCGCAGTTCGGGGGTGTCGGCCACGCTGTTGAGGTGGCTCACCGCGCCCCAGGAGCGCCCCAGCGCTTCGGTCGCGACATCCAGCACCTGGGCAATCGATTCCCATCGCGCCGGAAAGTCGGGCGCCGTGACGGTTTCCAGTGCCGCGCTCGCACGTTGCAGCAGCACATCGACCGCCGGAGCCACGTCGCTGGGCTGGATGCGGTCGAACAGGGGGAGGTCGGAGGGGGCGAGGAGGGGATTGCTCATGCGCGGATAGATGGCGTTGGATGGGTCAGGTTCAAGCCGGCCGTGGCAGCAAAAATGGTCAGGCGGCTGCGCGCTCCGCGGCTTCGAGCGTGTTGACGAGCAGCATGGTGATGGTCATGGGGCCGACGCCGCCGGGCACGGGCGTGATCCAGCCGGCCACCTCGCTCACGCCGGCGAAGTCCACGTCGCCGCAGAGCTTGCCTTCGTCGTTGCGGTTCATGCCCACGTCGATCACCACCGCGCCGGGCTTGACCATGTCGGCCGTGAGCACGTTGCGCTTGCCCACGGCAGCCACGATCACGTCCGCCTGCAGGGTCTGCGCCTTCAAATCTTGCGTGGCGCTGTGGCACACGGTCACGGTGGCGTTCTTTTGCAGCAGCATGAGCGCCATCGGCTTGCCCACGATGTTGCTGCGGCCGATGACCACCGCATGCTTGCCCTGCAGCGAGTAGCCGATGGATTCGAGCATCTTCATGCAGCCATAGGGCGTGCAGGGCCAGAAGCCCGGCATGCCGGTCATGAGCGCGCCGGCGCTGGCGATGTGAAAGCCGTCCACGTCCTTGGCGGGCGAGATCGCCTCGATGACCTTCTGCGCGTCGATGTGCGCGGGCAGTGGCAACTGCACCAGGATGCCGTGGATGGCCGGGTCGTTGTTCAGTGCCTCGACGCGGGCGAGCAGCTCGGCCTCGCTCATCGTGGCATCGTACTTTTCCAGCACCGAATGCAGCCCGCTGTCCTCGCAGGCCTTGACCTTGTTGCGCACGTAGACCTGGCTGGCAGGGTTGTCACCCACCAGCACCACGGCCAGGCCGGGGACGGTGCCGCGCGCTTTCAAGGCAGCGGCGCGCTGGGCCACTTCGGTGCGCAGTTGACGGGAGAGGGCGTTGCCGTCGATCAGTTGGGCTGTCATTCGTCGAGAAACTCAGGTTGGCAATGAAAACGGCTGCCTGCCGGCGTTTTGATTGTGCTGGCAGCTATCAAATCAGGAGCAATCAGCCTTTGGGCGCATTCTGGCCGAGGGCGATCTTGAGCAGGTCGGCCACGGTGTTGGCGTTCAGCTTTTCCATGATGTTGGCGCGGTGCGCCTCCACGGTCTTGATGCTGATGCCCAGGTCGTCGGCGATCTGTTTGTTCAGGCGGCCGGCGACGATGCGCTCCAGCACCTGGGCTTCACGGCCGGTGAGCTTGGACAGCAGGGCGTCGCGGCTGGCGGCCTGCTGGTGGCCGGCGAACGATTCGCGCGCCCGGTCGAGCATGCGGTCCACCAGGCCCACGAGCTCTTCCTCGTTGAACGGCTTCTGGATGAAATCGAGCGCGCCTTTCTTCATGGTGTTCACGGCCATGGGCACGTCGCCGTGGCCGGTGATGAAGACGACGGGCAGGGGGGACTTGCGTTCGAGGAGCCGGTCCTGCAATTCCAGGCCGGTCATGCCGCCCATGCGGATGTCGACGATGAGGCAGGCGACTTCGCGGGGGTCGTAGCGCGAGAGGAAGGATTCCGCCGAATCAAAGCAGCGCACCCGATAGTCCTTGCCTTCCAGCAACCACTGCAGGGAGTCGCGGACGGCTTCGTCGTCATCCACGACGTAGACGGTGCCTTTTTTCGGAATCAAGCTCATGCAGGGGTCCTTGGATGTGATGCGTTTGCTACAGAATTCGTAGTGGCATCCGCAGGCTGCGCCAGCGGAAGCCAGAAGGAGAACCGGCAGCCGGTGACCTCCGGGCCATTGTAGAGGTTCTCCGCCTGCATCCTTCCCTGGTGAGACTCGACGATGCTGCGGCACAGGTTCAGGCCCATGCCCATGCCTTCCTGCTTGGTGGAGAAGAAGGCCTCGAACAGATGCTCCAGCACTTCGGGGGCCAGGCCCTTGCCGGTGTCCTGCACCGTGAACTCGATCACCTCGCGGCCTTCGACCTGGCGGGGCACGACACGCAGTTCCACGCTGCGCCGGGGCGGCGGGCGCTGGGCGTGCTCGATGGACTCGGCGCCGTTTTTCATCAGGTTGACCAGCACCTGCTCGATCAGGATGGTGTCGGCCATCACCTGGGGCAGTCGCGCCGCCACGTAGTGGGTCAGGCGCACGTTGTGCCGGCGCAGTTCGATGTCGGCCAGCTCGACCGCCTCGCTGACCATGGTATGGACATCCGCCAGGGCGCGATTGGGCTCGCTGCGCTTCACGAAGGCGCGGATGCGCTGGATGATCTGCCCCGCGCGCTGCGCCTGATGGGCGGTCTTTTGCAGCGCGGACAGCAGCGCCTCTTCGGTGATCTGCCCGCTTTCGATGCGCGAGACCATGCCGCTGCAGTAGTTGCTGATGGCGGTGAGCGGCTGGTTCAGTTCGTGCGCCACGCTGGAGGCCATCTCGCCCATGGTGATGAGCCGGCTGACCGACTGGGCGCGCTCGGCCTGCCGCGCGGCCTGTTCCTCTGCCTGGCGGCGCGGCGTGATGTCGGTGGCGATCACCATCTGGGCCAGGCGCCCGTCCACCCAGTTCAGGTAGCGCGATCGCACTTCGA
This sequence comes from Acidovorax sp. SUPP1855, assembly GCF_030158955.1. Taxonomy (NCBI): domain Bacteria; kingdom Pseudomonadati; phylum Pseudomonadota; class Betaproteobacteria; order Burkholderiales; family Comamonadaceae; genus Acidovorax; species Acidovorax sp. SUPP1855. The sequence continues at coordinate 116,265 of NZ_BQXI01000010.1, forward strand.
GCCACTTGCCCAGGTCCGGCAGGTAGATCTCGGCGTTTTCGGACCGGGCGCTGGTGAGCGGATCGGTCGGCAGGCCCATCAGCCCGTCCTCGTCGTCCATGCCGCGCGCGCTGGCAGTGGTGGAGGGCAGCACGCCCGCCTGTGCGACCAGTTGCAGATGCCCGCCCGTCTGCGAGCCGAACCACTGGCGGTACAGCTTGTTGGCGAACAGCAGTTCCTCGCTGCCCAGCGGTGCGACCGACACCGAGGCATCGAGCGACTCCAGCACGATGGTGAAGCGCTCGTGCGATGCGGACAACTGCTCGCGCACGCGGTTGGGCTCGGTGATGTCGGTCATCGACGTCATCCAGCCGGTCTGGTGGCCATGGGCGTCGATCAGGGGCGAGACATACAGGCGCGCGTCGAACAGCGTGCCGCTCTTGCGCTTGACACGCACCTGGAACCCGCCCAGCGTGACCTTGCCGCTCAGCTCGTCGCGCAGCTTGGCGTGCAGCGCCTCGTGGTCGCTCTCGGGCCAGTAGGTATAGGGCGGCGACTGGCCGACCAGATCGGCCTCGTTCCAGCCCGTCATCTGGCAGAACGCAGCGTTCACGTAGGTGATGCGCCCCTGCATGTCCAGGGCGCGCATGCCGGTGAGGATGGAGTTTTCCATCGCCCGGCGGAAGTTGGTTTCGGCCACCAGCGCCTGCTGGGCCTGCATGCGCCGGCGCGTGTGGCGCCAGGTGGCGATCAGCAGCCAGGCCGTCATGGCGCTCAGCGTGCCGACCAGCCAGAACAGCCCGCTGCCCACCACGCCGAGCGAGGTGCGGTAGGCCTGCGCGCGCAGCACGAGGCCGTTGCCCACGGGCGAGACCGGCACTTCGTATTCGTTGGCGCGCGCGGTCCACGGCAGCAGCCCGGAGGCGCTGCGCGGCGTGAGCGCGCTGCCCGCCAGCACCTGGTCGTGCCCGTCCAGCATGGTGACGGCGTAGCGCGCCAGCACCTCGGTCGGCGTGCCGTAGCGCAGCAGGCTGTCGATGGAGTATTCCGCCAGCACCACGCCGGTGAACTTGCCCTGCGCGGCCAGCGGCACCTGCAGCTGCAGCAGCGGGGCGGTTTCGCCTTCGGTGCCGTTGGGCTGGGCGTACACGGGCTGCTGCAGGTCCCGGGCGAGGCTGAAGGTATCGGCGGTGTCGCCGTTCTTGAGCACCTCGCCCGCCACGCGCAACTGGCCGCTGGTGACGGTGGGCGCCGCATGGCTGGCGCGGATGCGCCGACGGTCGTCGATCCAGCTGATGGCCTGCAGTTCAGGGTATTGGCTGATGAGGCCCTCGGCACGCGCCACGAAGTCGGCGCGCTCCAGGTCCTGGTTGGAGAGGTCGCGCGCGATGCGCATGATCTGCTCCTGCCGTTCCAGCAGGCGCAGCCGCACGCGCTGCTGCGCGTATTCCACGTCGCGCTTGAGGGCTTCCTGCTCGCGCTCGCCTTCTTCCATGCGCAAATACCAGAACGCCGCCACGATGGCCGCCAGGAACATCAGCACGGCGGCCAGTGGCGCGAGGGCCGCGAAGCGGTCCTGGCGCGTGGGGGAGAGGCTGCGCCACCAGGTGCGCCACCAGCGCACGGGGGCGACCACAGCGGGCCCGGTGGCCGGGGGCGGAGAAGGCAGACGTTCCATGGGCGGAGTGTAGGGGAGCACTGGAGGCCCTCTTTCGGGGTGAAAAATGTGCACTTGCAGCAATATTTTGCATTATGAAAATGAAAAGCACAATTTGAAATACCAAAAAAATATGAGACACTCGCCCGAAATTTCCAACGCCAGCACCCATAAAGGAGACAGGCATGTCAGCTCAGACCGACCCCCAGGCCGGAAACCCGGCGTCGTCCACCCCCGACACCGATCAGCAGGAAACCCGTGAGTGGATGGATGCGCTGAGCGCCGTCATCGACAAGGAAGGTGCAGAGCGCGCCCACTTCCTGATCGAGCAACTGCTCGAACATGCCCGCCAAAGCAGCATCGACCTGCCTTTCTCCGCCAACACCGGCTACGTGAACACCCTGGAGTCGAACCAGGAAGCCCGTTGCCCCGGCAACCTCGAAATCGAAGGCCGCCTGCGCGCCTACATGCGCTGGAACGCCATGGCCATGGTCGTCAAGGCCAACCGCCACCATCCGCCCGAAGGCGGCGACCTGGGCGGACACATCGGCTCGTTCGCCTCGCTGGCCAACATGTTCGGGGCCGGCTTCAACCACTTCTGGCACGCCGAGAGCGAAAACCACGGCGGCGACCTGCTGTACATCCAGGGCCACGTGTCGCCCGGCATCTACGCCCGCGCTTACCTGGAAGGCCGCCTGTCCGAAGAGCAACTGCTCAACTTCCGCCAGGAAGTGGACGGCAAGGGCCTGTCCAGCTACCCGCACCCCAAGCTGATGCCCGAGTTCTGGCAGTTCCCTACGGTGTCGATGGGCCTGGGCCCGCTGATGGCGATCTACCAGGCGCGTTTTCTCAAGTACCTGCACGCCCGCGGCATCGCCAACACCGAAAACCGCAAGGTCTGGGTGTTCTGCGGCGACGGCGAGATGGACGAGGTCGAATCGCTGGGCGCCATCGGCCTGGCCGCGCGCGAGAACCTGGACAACCTGATCTTCGTCATCAACTGCAACCTGCAGCGCCTGGACGGCCCGGTGCGCGGCAACGGCAAGATCATCCAGGAGCTGGAGAGCGAGTTTCGCGGCTCCGGCTGGAACGTCATCAAGCTGCTGTGGGGCAAGGGCTGGGACGATCTGCTGGCGCGCGACAAGGACGGCGCACTGCGCAAGATCATGATGGAGTGCAACGACGGGGACTACCAGTCGTTCAAGGCCAACGACGGCGCCTACGTGCGCAAGCACTTCTTCGGCCGCGATCCGCGCACGCTGAAGATGGTCGAGCACATGAGCGACGACGAGATCTGGAACCTGCGCCGCGGCGGCCACGATTCGCAGAAGGTCTATGCCGCCTTCCACGCCGCCAACGAGCACAAGGGCCAGCCCACCGTGCTGCTGGTCAAGACCGTCAAGGGCTTCGGCATGGGCAAGATCGGCGAGGGCAAGAACACCGTCCACCAGACCAAGAAGCTCGGCGACGAGGACATCAAGGCCTTCCGCGACCGCTTCAACATCCCGATTCCGGACAGCCAGATCGCCGACCTGCCGTTCTACAAGCCGGCCGACGACACCCCCGAGATGAAGTACCTGCACGAGCGCCGCAAGGCCCTCGGCGGCTACCTGCCCAAGCGCCGCGTGAAGGCCGACGAGAGCTTCACCGTGCCCGCGCTGGAAACGTTCAAGGCCATCCTCGAGCCCACGCCCGAAGGCCGCGAAATCTCCACCACGCAAGCCTACGTGCGCTTTCTCACGCAGCTGCTGCGCGACCAGGCCCTGGGCCCGCGCGTGGTGCCCATCCTGGTGGACGAGGCCCGCACGTTCGGCATGGAAGGCCTGTTCCGCCAGATCGGCATCTACAACCCGCACGGTCAGCAGTACACCCCGGTCGACAAGGACCAGGTCATGTACTACAAGGAAGACAAGGCCGGCCAGATCCTGCAGGAAGGCATCAACGAAGCCGGCGGCATGAGCAGCTGGATCGCGGCCGCCACTTCGTACAGCACCAACAACCGCATCATGGTGCCGTTCTACGTGTACTACTCGATGTTCGGCTTCCAGCGCATCGGCGACTTGGCCTGGGCGGCGGGCGACATGCAGGCGCGCGGCTTCCTGCTGGGCGGCACCTCGGGCCGCACCACGCTGAACGGCGAAGGCCTGCAGCATGAAGACGGCCACAGCCACATCCTGGCTGGCACCATCCCCAACTGCGTGAGCTACGACCCGACGTTCGCCCACGAAGTCGCGGTGATCATGCACGACGGCATGAAGCGCATGGTCGAGCGCCAGGAAAACGTCTTCTACTACCTCACGCTGCTGAACGAAAACTACCCGATGCCCGGCCTGCAGCCCGGCACCGAAGAGCAGATCATCAAGGGCATGTACCTGTGCAAGCAGGCGCCGGCCCTCAAGAAGGACGCCCCCACCGTGCAATTGCTGGGCAGCGGCACGATCCTGCGGGAGTCGTTCTTCGCGCAGGAACTGCTGGAAAAGGACTGGGGCGTGGCCGCTTCCGTGTGGAGCTGCCCGAGCTTCAACGAGCTGACCCGCGACGGCCAGGACGCCGACCGCTGGAACCTGCTGCACCCCACTGAAACGCCGCGCGTGCCGTTCGTGGAGGAGCAGTTGTCCAAGACCACCGGCCCGGTCATCGCCTCCACCGACTACATGAAGGCCTACGCCGAGCAGATCCGCCCCTTCATCCCCAAGGGCCGCGCCTACAAGGTGCTGGGCACCGACGGGTTCGGGCGCAGCGACTTCCGCCGCAAGCTGCGCGAGCACTTCGAGATCAACCGCCACTACATCGTCGTGGCGGCGCTCAAGGGCCTGGCGGACGACGGCGTGGTGCCGGCGGCCAAGGTGGCCGAGGCGATCCAGAAGTACGGCATCAACACCGACAAGATCAACCCGCTCTACGCTTGAACACCGATCGGAGACGCACGGTGAACCCCCACGCTCATATTCATTCGCTGCCCCCCAAGGGGGCACATGCCTCCTTTGAGGCGGCTCGGCAGGAGGCATAAACATGGCATTGGTAGATATCCAGGTCCCGGACATCGGGGATTTCGACGAAGTGGGCGTGATCGAGTTGCTGGTCAAGCCCGGCGACACGGTCAAGGCCGAGCAATCGCTCATCACGGTGGAATCGGACAAGGCCTCGATGGAAATCCCATCGAGCCACGCCGGCGTGGTGAAAGAACTGAAGGTCGCCGTGGGCGACAAGGTCAAGCAGGGCTCTGTCATCGTGGTGGTCGAAGCCGCCGATGGGGCCGCTGCCGAGTCCAAGCCGGCCCCAGCGAAGGCCGAGGCCGGGCAGGGCGCTGCCCAATCGGCCGCACCCGCCCCGGCTGCGGCGCCTGCCGCCGCTCCGGCACCCGCTCCCGCAGCGTCGGGCCCGGTGGAAGTGCACGTGCCCGACATCGGCGACTTCAAGGACGTGGCCGTCATCGAACTGCTCGTCAAGGTGGGCGACACGGTCAAGGCCGAGCAGTCGCTGTTCACCGTCGAATCCGACAAGGCGTCGATGGAAATCCCGTCGCCCGCGGCCGGCGTGATCAAGGAACTCAAGGTCAAGATCGGCGACAAGCTCAATGTGGGCGATCTCGTGGCGATCATGGAAGGCGCCGCAGGTGCAGCCCCCGCGGCGGCGGCCCCTGCGCCTGCTGCTGCGGCCCCCGCACCGCAGGCCGAGCCGAAAGCATCGGCCGCCGAAGAGGCTGCGCCCCAGGCCAGCGCCAAGCCGGCTGCAGCGCCCGCGCCGCACGCCCCGGGTGCCGCGCCCGTCGGCTTGCCGCACGCCAGCCCCTCGGTGCGCAAGTTCGCCCGCGAACTCGGCGTGCCGCTTGAAGAGCTCAAGGGTTCCGGCCCCAAGGGACGCATTACGCAGGACGACGTGCAGGCCTTCACCAAGCAGGTGATGAGCGGCGCCACCCAGACCAAGGCCCAGGCCGCCAAGGCCCCGGCCGGTGGTGGCGGCTCCGGTGCCGGGCTGGACCTGCTGCCCTGGCCGAAGGTGGATTTCGCCAAGTTCGGCACGGTCGAGCGCAAGGACCTGTCGCGCATCAAGAAGATCAGCGGCGCCAACCTGCACCGCAACTGGGTGATGATTCCCCACGTCACCAACAACGACGAGGCCGACATCACCGAGCTGGAAGCCTTCCGCGTCTCCACCAACAAGGAGAACGAGAAGTCCGGCGTGAAGGTGACCATGCTCGCCTTCGTCATCAAGGCCGTGGTGGCCGCGCTCAAGAAATTCCCCGAGTTCAACACCAGCCTGGACGGCGACACGCTCGTCTACAAGCAGTACTACCACGTCGGCTTCGCGGCGGACACGCCCAACGGCCTCGTGGTGCCGGTGCTGAAAGACGCCGACAAGAAGGGCATCCTCCAGATCAGCCAGGAAATGGGCGAACTGGCCAAGAAGGCCCGCGACGGCAAGCTCGGCGCGGCCGACATGCAGGGTGGCTGCATGTCGATCAGCTCGCTGGGCGGCATCGGCGGCACGCACTTCACGCCCATCATCAACGCACCCGAAGTGGCCATCCTCGGCCTCTCCAAGGGCCAGATGAAGCCGGTGTGGGACGGCAAGGCCTTCGTGCCGCGCCTGGTGCTGCCGCTGTCGCTGTCGTACGACCACCGCGTGATCGACGGCGCCAGCGCCGCGCGCTTCAACGCCTACCTCGGCCAAGTGCTGGCGGATTACCGCCGCATCCTGCTGTAAAGGAGCATCCCCTATGGCAGTGATCGACATCAAGGTGCCCGACATCGGCGACTTCGCCGAAGTGGGCGTGATCGAAGTGCTGGTGAAACCCGGCGACACCATCCAGGCCGAGCAGAGCCTCGTCACCGTGGAGTCCGACAAGGCATCGATGGAAATCCCGTCGAGCCATGCCGGCGTGGTGAAGGAGCTCAAGGTCAAGATCGGCGACAAGGTCGCGGAAGGCTCCGTGCTGCTCACGCTGGAGGCGTCCGATGCCGCCAGCGCGCCGGCCGCGGCGCCTGCACCTGCAGCAGTGCCTGCAGCAGCTTCCGAGCCAAAACAGGCTCCAGCACAATCAACACTAGGGCATGCCGCTGCAAAAAGCGTAGCAACCGTTCCGGCGGCCAGCTACGGCGGCACGGTCGACCTGGATTGCGACGTGCTCGTGCTGGGCGGTGGCCCCGGCGGCTACAGCGCCGCGTTCCGTGCGGCCGACCTGGGCCTCAAGGTGATCGTGGTCGAGCGCTACGCCACCCTGGGCGGCGTCTGCCTGAACGTGGGCTGCATCCCCTCGAAGGCGCTGCTGCACGTGGCGGCGGTGATCGACGAGGTCAGCCACCTGAAGGCGGTGGGCATCGATTTCGGTGCGCCCAAGGTGGACATCGACACGCTGCGCGGCCACAAGGAAAAGGTCATTGGCAAGCTGACGGGCGGCCTCGCGGCCATGGCCAAGATGCGCAAGGTGACCACCGTGCGCGGCGTGGGCCAGTTCGTGGGCGCGAACCACCTCGAAGTGGAAGAAACCACCGGCGCCACGGGCCAGGAGAAGACGGGCAGCAAGAAGGTCATCGCCTTCAAGAACGCCGTCATCGCCGCCGGCTCGCAGGCCGTGCACCTGCCGTTCATGCCCAAGGACCCACGCGTGGTGGACTCCACCGGCGCGCTGGAACTCAAGTCGGTTCCGAAGCGCATGCTCATCCTGGGCGGCGGCATCATCGGCCTGGAAATGGGCACGGTGTATAGCACGCTCGGCGCGCGCCTGGATGTGGTCGAGATGATGGACGGACTGATGCAGGGCGCCGACCGCGACCTCGTCAAGATCTGGCAGAAGATGAACGCCAAGCGCTTCGACAACATCATGCTCAACACCAAGACGGTGGGCGCCGAAGCCACGCCCGAGGGCATCAAGGTGACCTTCGCCGCGGCGCAAGAGGGCGGCACCGCGCCGGAACCCCAGGTGTACGACCTGGTGCTGCAGGCCGTGGGCCGCACGCCCAACGGCAAGAAGATCGGCGCCGACAAGGCCGGCGTGGCCGTCACCGACCGCGGCTTCATCGACGTGGACATCCAGATGCGCACCAACGTGCCGCACATCTTCGCCATCGGCGACATCGTGGGCCAGCCCATGCTGGCGCACAAGGCCGTGCACGAGGCGCACGTGGCGGCGGAAGTCATCGCGGGTGAACTGCAGGGCAACAAGGAGCTGGCCGCCGCCGCCTTCAACGCCCGCGTGATCCCGAGCGTGGCCTACACCGACCCCGAAGTGGCCTGGGTGGGCCTCACGGAAGACCAGGCCAAGGCGCAAGGCATCAAGGTCAAGAAGGGCCTGTTCCCCTGGAACGCCTCCGGCCGCGCCATCGCCAACGGCCGCGACGAAGGCGTGACCAAGCTGCTGTTCGACGATTCGCCCGAGGCCCATGGCCACGGCCGCATCCTGGGCGGCGGCATGGTCGGCACGCATGCGGGCGACATGATCGGCGAGATCGCCCTGGCGATCGAGATGGGCGCCGACGCGGTGGACATCGGCAAGACGATCCATCCGCACCCCACGCTGGGCGAGAGCATCGGCATGGCGGCGGAGATCGCGCACGGCTCCTGCACGGACGTGCCGCCGCAAAAGAAGTGAGTCCGGCGCCACTGCGGCGCCCGCATTCTGCAAGGCAGCTTCGGCTGCCTTTTTTCATGGGCCGGAAGGTCGCGATTGGCCGGAGCGTAGGCGCCGAGGGGTCGCCAGCGGCGGCCTATCATGGGTCGAAGTTCGGGCCCGGCGCAACAATGCCGTCACGCGCTGCGATGGACTCGAATCCACCACAGGAGACATTTCCCCATGCGATTGAAATTCTGCGCGCCGGCCGTTCTGCTGGCGCTGTCCAGTGCCGCCATGGCGGCCTGGCCCGAAAAGCCCATCACCCTGGTCGTTCCCTTTCCGCCCGGCCAGGCCACCGACATCTTCGCCCGGGCGCTGGCAGAAAAGCTGGGCGCTCGCCTGGGGCAGCCGCTGGTGGTGGACAACAAGGCCGGCGCGGGCAGCAACATCGGCACCGAGCAGGTGGTGCGCGCCAAGGCGGACGGCTACACGCTGGTGATGGCCGGCAGCGCGATGGCGGTCAACCAGACGCTGTACCGCAAGGTCAACTTCGATCCGCGCAAGGACCTGCAAGGCATCAGCCTCGTCGCCAAGGTGCCGCTGGTGTTCCTGGCGCACCCCCAGTCCGGCATCAAGTCCATGCAGGACCTGGTGGACAAGGCCCGGGCCGAGCCGGGCAAGCTGAGCTATGCCAGCGCGGGCATCGGCGGCACGCAGCACCTGAGCGGGGAAATGGTCAAGGCGCGTGCCAGGATCGAGATCGAACACATTCCCTACAAGGGCAGCGGGCCGGCGCAGGCCGATTTCATCGGCGGGCAGGTGCCCTTGATGGTGGATTCAGTGACGGCGGGCCTGGCCAACATCCAGGCGGGCAAGGCCGTTGCGCTGGGCGTCACCTCTGCCACGCGCTCCAGCCAGCTGCCGACCGTGCCGGCGATCGCCGAAACCGGCCTGCCGGAGTTCAAGGGCTTTGAAGCCGTGGGCTGGCTGGGCCTGATGGCACCCAAGGGCACGCCGCGTGCCATCGTGGACCGCTTGAACCACGAGGTGGTGGACATCCTTTCCAGCGCCGAGATGCAGAAGTTCATCCGCGACCGCGGCTCCGAGCCGTCGCCCAGCACGCCCGAGGCCATGGACCAGTTCGTCGCCCGCGAAATCGTGGAGTGGGGCAAGGCCGTGAAGCAATCCGGCGCGTCGGTGGACTGATCCGGCGCGCTCGCGGGGCGGGCCGGGCAAGGGATGGCCAGGGTGAAAGCGTGCGCAGGCGGCCCTGCGCTTCGGAGTGGCGACAGTTCGTTGGCGCACCGGCCCGCGAACGCGATGGGTGGGCACGCCAGGGATGGCGGTTGCTATGGAATTGGTAGCTGGTGGGTTCGGATCGGCAAGCGGCGGAGGGCTTTTCGCCCTGGTTTCTTTGCCACAATCGCACCATGCAACCCTTGCTCGACGCCATCGCCACGATGGCCTTCCCCACGGACGCCCAGCGCATCTTCCACGGACGCGGCGGCCGGTTTCCCGGCTGCGAACATTGGGCGCTGGACGCCTACCCGCCGGTCTTCGTGCTCACCAGTTTTCTGCCCGTGGCCGAAGAAGACCTCGCCACCATCGGCGCCGCATTGCAAGGCCGATGGGCTCAGATCGCGCCGGGCGAGCCGCTGAACTGGGTGTTCCAGTGCCGCCACGAGCCACTGCGCTTGCAGGGCCGCGCAGAAACCAGGCTGATGGCAGGCGCCGTGCCGGACCCGCATGTGGTCACGGAGCAGGGCGCGCGCTTTCGCGTGCACGTGCTCAAGGGGCAGAACCACGGCCTTTTCCTGGACATGGCGGAAGGCCGGCGCTGGGTTCGGCAATGCGTCGCAGCGCACCAGGCACGCGAACCGCGCGGTGCCAAGGTGCTGAACCTGTTCGCCTACACCTGCGCGTTTTCGGTGGTGGCACTGCAGGCGGGCGCCCGGCAGGTGGTGAACGTGGACATGAGCCACGGCGCCATCGCCATCGGGCAGCAGAACCACCAGCTCAATGGACTGACCACGGGCGCAAGCTTTCTGGCCCATGACATCTTCAGCACCTGGGGCAAGATCACGCGCGGCGGCCCCTACGGCCTGGTGATCGTGGACCCGCCCAGCTACCAGAAGGGTAGCTTCGTCGCCACCAAGGACTACGCGCGGCTCATGCGGCGGCTGCCGGACCTGCTGGCGCCGGGCGGGCACGCGCTGCTGTGCCTGAATGCGCCGGAGCTGTGCCTGGATTTTCTGCAAGGGCAGATGCAGGCGCTGGCGCCGGACTTGGCGTTGGTGGAGCGGTTGGCCAACCCCGAGGTGTTCGCGGACGTGCAGGCGGAGCGGGCCCTGAAGGTGCTGGTGTACAAGGCGCCGGATTGATGCCCGGTAGAGGGCCCATGCTTCTGCGCGGGTGGCCGAATCGCCTCGTGGGTGGGCCGCTTCAGTCGCCGTTCTGGATGTAGCGCCTGAGGCCCGCCGCCAATGCGGCGAAGGTGGCTGCGCAGCGCGGGCTCTCGCGCAGGTCCTCATGCATGGCGATCCAGGTGTCCAGCGCGGGCGAAAACACCGGCTGCAGCACGCGCACCAGCGACTTGTCCCGGGCCGCCAACCCGACCTGGCAAGCACCGATGCCGAAGCCTGCCCGGATCGCTGCCAGTTGCGCCAGATCGCTGTCTGCCCGAAACGCGAGCCCGGGGCGAGCGAACACCGGGAATTGCGCCTGCATCCTGCGCAGAAAGGGCGTCTCGTGGTCGAACCCGATCATCGTGTGGCCGGCCAGATCGTCCATCGACTTCGGCACCCCGTGGGCCGCCAGGTAGCGCTTGTGCGCATACAGCCCCAGTTCCACAGCGCCGATGCGCCTGGCCACCAGGGCCTCCTGCGTGGGCTGGAACATGCGCACGGCAATGTCGGCCTCCCGGTGCAGGAGGTCGTCCGCCGCATTCGACAGCACCAGCTCGATGGTCAGTTGCGGGTGCGCGCTGCGCAGGGCCGACAGGATCGGGGGCAGCACCTCGACCCCGACGATCTCGCTGGCCGTGAGGCGTACCGTGCCGCGCACGCCGGATCCATGGCTGCTGGCCACGCGGCGCAGCGCCGCCGCGGTGGACGCCAGGCCGGCCGCATAGGGTTGCAGTTCCAACGCGGCTTCGGTGGGCTTGAACCCATCGAACGAGCGCGTGAACAGCTTCAAGGCCAGGGCGTTTTCCAGGCTGTCGACATGGCGGCCAACGGTGGGCTGCGTCAAGCCCATCGCCCGGGCGGCAGCCGACAGCGAACCGGTTTCCAGCACCTGCAGGAAGGTCCGGTACCACTCCCAACTCGGTTCGGGATCGGCCATGGTATGCATTGATGAATAGTGGGGATGCGATTTTAGGCAATTTTCTTTTGCCCACCCCGCTCGCAAACTGCAGGCTCGCACCGCTGAAGCACCGGCGGTCCACGATTCAGCAGGACATCACCATGCCACCCATCGCACTCTTCGGCGCCGCAGGCGCCATTGGACAGAGCATCGCCGCTGCGCTTCGCGCCAAAGGCCAGCCCTATCGCGTCGTCGGCAGGACCCGAGCCAGCCTGAGCCAGGCTTTCGGCGCCGATCCGCTGGCCGACATCGTGACCTGGAACCCCGACGACCCGGCTTCGGTGCAAGCGGCCGCGTCGGGCGTGGAGACGCTGGTCTACATGGTGGGTGTGAACTACTGGCAGTTCGAGCTGCACCCGGACGTGATGCGCAAGACGCTGGCGGGCGCCATCGTGGCCGGTGTCCGGAACATCGTTCTCATCGGTACGGTGTATCCGTATGGCCGCCCGCGGACACAGCCGGTGCGCGAAGACCACCCCCGGGCGCCGCACACGTTCAAAGGCCGCATGCGCAAGGCACAGGAAGACCTGGTGATGCAAGCCCATGCCGAAGGCCGGATCCGCGCGACAGTGCTGCGCCTGCCGGATTTCTACGGCCCCGGCGTGCAGGCCAGCCTGCTGCACGGGGCCGCGCAGGCCGCCGTGCAGGGCAGCACCGCCGACATGGTGGGGCCCATCGACCGCCCGCACGAGTTCGTCTACGTGCCGGATGTGGGCCCGGTGGTCGTCCAGCTGGCGAACACTCCCGCGGCATTCGGCAAGATCTGGAACCTGGGCGGAGCCGGCGTGACCACGCAGCGTGAAATGGTGTCCGAAATGGAGCGCCAGACCGGCAGGGCGCTCAAGCGGCGGGTGGTGGGCAAGACCATGCTGCGCCTGATCGGCCTGTTCAACCCGTTCATGCGCGAGATGGTGGAGATGCACTACCTGCTCACCGACCCGGTGCTCATGGACGACTCGGCTCTGCAGCAACTGCTGGGGCCGATCCACAAGACGCCTTATGCGCAGGGCATCCGGCAAACGCTGGCGGCCGCGGCCGAGCGCGGGGGTTGATGCCTGCCTCTTTCATGCAGGGCGTCCAGGTGGTTCAGACGATGGCCGGGCCCTTGGGGTACAGCACATCCGACCGCAGCACGTACTTGGTGCCTTCCACCAGCGTGCCGCCTTCGTGCCAGGTGTCGTGGATGAACACGAGGGCCGTGCCTTGCCTGGGTTGTACCTGGAAGGTCTTGAAGTCGGTGGCGCCTCCCTCGAAGCCTTCGTTCAGGTACACCAGGAACGTGAGCGCGCTGGTCAGGCCGCCTTGATGCCATGGGCCGTCCTTGTGCATCTTGAACCGCTGGCCGGGCGCGTATTTGTAGAAGCGCAGATCCTTGGGCAGGCCCGCCGCATGGGCACCCTCGATCTCCGGCAGTTCCACCTGCGACAGCCTGTGCCACAGCAGCGCCACCCAGTCCGGGCTTTCCACCATCGTGCGCTGGTTGTTGCGCACCTGGGGCAGGGGTCGGGGCCCGCCGTGGGTGCGTACCTCCGCCGCGGTGAAACCCGTGTCTTCAGCCAGCTGGATGAGTTGACCGCACTCGGTGGGCGTCAAAAACTGGGGGATGGTGAAAACGCGAGGACTCAGTGTCACCCGATGCATGGTTCGATCTCCGCCAAAAAAACGTCCGAAGCGCAGCCAAAGGCCAGCGCGCAGGCTGCGTGTTTCGATGGTCTCACAGTGTGTGGAGATGCTGGCTTTGGGGGCTACGGCACATGCCCATCCGCACTGGCCCCGCTGCTGGCTTGCAGCCGGCCGCGGGCTGCGCTGAGCCGCTGAAGCGTCTGGGGGTTGTCCTCGGCCTGCGCCTGGTCCATGCCCGCTTCGACGACGGCCTGCGCGCGCTCCGCCAGGTCGCGCCACGCACCCGGCTCCAGCAGAGCATGGGCTGCCTGAAGCCAATCGCAATGGGGTGGGTAGGCTGCCGACAGCTTGCGCACGGCGTTGAGTGCAAACGGCGGGCACAGGATGGCCTGCACCGCCACCGAGCGCGCGGTGTGCTGTGGCGTATGGCCGCGCCGCCCCTGCCGCAGGGCCAGCAGCGCGATCCAGAGCGCGAACCCGTAGATCAGCGCGAGGCAGCCCAGTTGCGCGGCCTCGCTCGGCCAGAGGAACAGCACCGCGGGCAGCAGCACGAACAGGGTGGCTCCGAGGCCATACAGCGGCCACGCGAAGCCGGCGAAACCCGTGGCGTGCTGGCGCAGGCCCTCGATCGCCCGCGCATCGCCTGGCAGTTGGACACGCTCCGCGTCCCACCGCAGCGTGTAGACGGGCTGGTGCGGCAGCAGCAAAGCAGGCCAGGCCAGGTAGGCCCAGCGGACCTCGAAACCCTGCGTCGCCAGCAGCCCGTGCCAACCCCGCCGGCCCCGGCGCAGCAGGCCGGCATCTGCGGCCAGCGGTACGCAGGCGTCATACCCATAGAAGGCGCAGATGGCGAGCATCACCTGCGCTTCGGGGGCCAGCAGCGTGAACACGGGGTGTCAGAGGTCGGAGGCGAGGGGGCCGTAGCGGGCGCGGTGCTCAGGCTTCCTTCTTGCCGCGGCCGAACAGCTTGCCGATGGCACCGAAGACCGCGGCCACGCCGACGAGCAGGAACTTCCAGAACGCGGCGATGAAACCGCCGATGACCGTCCACAGGCCCTTCTTGGACGCCACGGCCGCTGCGCCGCCCAGCACCAGCGCACCCAGGCCGATCTTGGCGAGCTTGTCACCGTTCTTGAATTCGGCGTAGGTCTGGCCGCTGTTGTAGTTGAAGCCCGTGAGCACCTGCTTGAACTGCTCCGTGTCCTTCGCGAGGTTTTCGGGATCGGACACCAGGATGGCGCTCATCACGCCGGTGCGGCCCAGGATGCGCGAGGTGTAGTTGATCGCCTGGTGGCCGCTTTCATCGCGCAGGCGCAGGCCCCATTCCAGGCGCTTGCTCTGCGCGTCGTAGTGCGGCTCGACCTGCCAGCCCTCGGTGTACAGGGCCTCCATGCCCAGCTTCTTGCGCTGCTGGTTGCCCTCCGCATCCGCGGCCTTGATGGACGACAGCAGTTCGGGGGCGTTGATCTTCTCGTCGTCCTTGATGTAGCCGGTGTCGTCGAACGAAAACACCGCGAACCAGTCCAGCGAACGCGGGGCGATCAGGTAATGGTTGGGCGTGGGCGGATTGCCATACAGCTGCAGCAGTTTGGCCGTGTCCTTTTCGTCCAAAAAGGCGTATCCCTTCGGGATCTTGATGGTGGCGTTGCTGCCGATTTCGCCCTGGCCCTGGTCGATCCAGTGCAGTGCCTTGACTTGCTCCGCGAGTTTTTCCTGGCGCTGCTGCGATTCCGGCGCCTGGGCCCAAAGGGCCATGGACATGCTGATGCCCAAGATGGCCGTAGCCAACGACTTGATCATTTCTTACCCTGTTATGAATTGGTTTTTGGAGTGTGCGCACGGGCCTTGCGCCCAGCCCGTGGCTGGAGCAGACACCTCTCCCGCCCGGCGCCACGGCAAATGTACCCGGTGCGCCACACCACCCAACCGCCCCGGACAGGGCACGAAGATGGCCATGATCCGGTCAGCATCGAAGGGTTGCGTCAGGGCGTTGTCGAAATCCGGAATGCCCTCGTGCTGCGCTGCGCCACTGCTGCAACGCCACTCGAGCAGGCCAGCGACAGAGGGGGAATTTCGTTCGGCACGAGGTCAAGAATGACTACATCGAAATGGCCACCGGGCGCCTGCGGCAGCCCCCGCCGGCCATCGTAAGCTGGCCTGTGCGGACCGAACGGGATTTCGAATCATCGGCGGTTCGCAGAGCAGGCCTGCGCAGTCACGGTGCCCATCGACACCACCCCGCGCTCGGGCTTCATCTTGTCTTGGTAACCACCACGTTACTTATCGTTAAGGCCGATAGGAGTATTGCCATGCGCCTTGCGCAGTTCATTCGCCACGCTCGGGAAGAAATCCTCGCCGAGTCATTTGCCTACGCGACCCGCATCCCCTCGCTGCAGGGCTCGGCTGCAAGCGTCTTGCGCAATCACCTTCCGCTGGTGCTGGACGCCATCGCACTGGACCTGGAGCAGCCGCAAAGCCGGGAACAGTCCATCGACAAATCCCTGGGGCATGCCGCGCCCCCTGCCGAGGAGTCCGCCGCGCAGTCCCATGGCACGCTGCGGGCCCGCATCGGACTGGACATAGAGCAGCTGGTGGCGGAGTACCGCGTGATTCGCTCCTGCGTGCTGCGCCTGTGGATGGAATCCGGCCAGCCGACCGCCTTCGCGATGGACGACACGGTGCGCTTCAACGAAGCCATCGACCAGGCGGTCGCGGAGTCGGTGGCGTTCCATGCGGCCGAGGTCGCCAAGTGGCGGCATATCTTTCTCGGCGTGCTGGGCCACGACCTGCGTGGCCCCCTGAACGCCATGCTGCTGACCGCGCAATTGCTGGAGCGGGTCGGGAGCCAGAACCCTGAGCAGGCGACATACCTGGTCGGCGCATTGCTGCGCAATGGCCGCTACCTGAATGTGCTGCTCGACTCACTGCTGGAATACAACAAGGCCACGCTGGGCGTGGGCACGCCGCTGCATCGCCAGGCGGTCGACTTGGGCGCGGCCTGCCAGGAAGAATTAGAGATGCTGCAGCAGGCTTTTCCCAAGCGCCGGATCCGCTGGCAGATCACGGGCGATGCCCGGGGCGACTTCGACCCGTCGCGTGTGCGGCAGGCGGTCTCCAACCTGGTATCGAACGCAGCCCAGCACAGTCCGGAGGGCAGCGAAGTCGCCGTGATCGTCGCGGGGCAGGCGGCAGCGGTGGAGATCACCACGGAGAACCTGTCCGATCCGATTCCCCCGGAAGTGCTCGATACCTTGTTCGACCCCTTGCGACGCAACGCCAGCCCTTCAGGGGCTTCGTCGGGGAACCTGGGCCTGGGCTTGTTCATCGTGCGGGAGATTGCCAAGGCGCACCAGGGCGAGGTGACCGCCTCGACGGCGGACGGCGTCATCCGGTTCAAGATGGTGTTGCCCAAATCTTCAAAGGCGGCCTGAGGCCCCTGCGCGCGCTACCCGGTCGCAGTAGCGCGCGCTTTGGTGCTATGAGGTGGGCCCAATGGCCAACGCCAGTTGGTCGATGGCGCGGTCGATGATTGCCTGCCGCTCCTCTTCGGCAAAGGCCTGCAGGAAGCCTGCAGTTCCTTCGATCAACAGGTAGGAAAGGCCGTGGACAAGGCCCCAACTGGAAGCCACCGCCGTGGCCGCCTCGATAGGCGAGGCGGCGGGCCCCAGCGCAGCCTCGATGCACGACCGCAGCAGCGCCAGCGGGTTGGCAGGGCCTTGGGGTGCGCATTCCGTCGGCTCCTGGGGAAGCCGCTGGCCGAAGAACATCAGCCTGAAAAGCTGCGGATGGGCCCGCGCAAACATGACGTAGGCCCTTCCAGAGGATGCCAATCGCGCTTGGGGACCAGGTTTGCCTTGCGCCATTTCGCGCTCCATCGCCTCCGACAACTGGTCAAAGCCCCGATGCGCCAATGCGGACAGCAGGGCTTCGGTGTTCGGGAAGTGGTGCGCGGGCGCCGCGTGGCTGACTCCCGCACGCCGTGCCGTGCCGCGCAGCGAAAAGCCCGCAATGCCCTTGTCGTCGAGTTCAGCCGCGGCCGCATCGAGCAATGCGGCACGCAGATCGCCGTGGTGATAGCCGCGCGGCGCTGGCAGCGGGGCTGGGGCGGGCCGGGCGCGTCGTTTCGCCGTGGCAACTGCGGGTGTCTTGCTGGTGGGCATGTCTTGCTTGTCCAAAAAACGTCAGGCATGAAAAAACCCGAGTTTATCTAGACGCTGTAAAAATTAATGTTTACAGTGCCTAGATTCAATGCCTTTAACCGAATTCATCCGAAGCCTGCCATGACACTGGACTCCATTTTTTCAATCTCCTCCGGGCTGGCTCTGCTGGGCTGGATGGTCTTGGTGGTCAGCCCGGTCATGCCCCGATGGTCCAACCGCCTGGCGGCCTGGGTGATTCCCTCGTTGCTTGCCACGCTCTATACAGCGCTCATGCTGGCGCATTTCGCCGCAGCGCAGGGCGGCTTTTCTTCGCTCGATGACGTGGCGCGCCTTTTCGCTTCAAGGCCGGTGCTGCTGGCGGGTTGGCTGCATTACCTTGCCTTCGATCTGGCCATCGGTGCGTGGGAAGTGCGGGATGCGCGCCGGCGATCGGTCAGGTTCTGGCTCGTCCTGCCCTGCCTGGCGGCCACCTTTCTGTTCGGCCCGGCCGGCTTTCTCCTGTACCTGATCGTGCGCAGCACCGCGCCACGGCGCCAGACCGAGGCAGGCTGACGTGTCCGATACAAGCACCATGGCTGTCGCTGCCGAATTCACCCCGTCTCTGCGACCACCCTGGCGGTCGTCGCTCGCGCAGTGGGATGGCCCAATGGTCCGGCTCGGTGGCGCGCTGCTGGCCGGTCTGCCTGTGCTGGTGCTGGCCGGTCTGCTGGACGACCGGGAATGGCACGGGCTTACGCTGTGGACGAAGCCGATCAAGTTTGCGATCGGCTTTGCCCTCTACCTCATGAGTCTGGGCGGCTTTGCCGCCTTCATCGACCCGGCTTGGCGACAGCGGCGGGTGTTCCGGGTGGCGATCTTTGCCGGCCTGTTGGCCATCGCCATGGAGCAGGCCATCATCACCCTGCAGTCGGCGCGGGGCGTGGGCTCGCATTTCAACATCGCCACGGCCTTCGACGCGGCGCTTTACAGCGCAATGGGTGCGGGTTCCCTGGTGCTCCTGGCCATGGTGCTGCCCATTGCATGGGGTCTTGCACGCCATCCCGGCATCCGGCCGCTGTCCGCGAGCATGCGCCAAGCGCTGGTTGCCGGACTGCTGTTGACTTTCGGGCTCACGCTGATCACCGCCGGGACCATGGCGGTGATGGGAAGCCATCGTGTCGGTGCAGTGCCTGGCACCAACGAGGCGATGGCGTGGATGGGCTGGCTGCCACATGCCGGCGACTTGCGCGTGCCGCATTTCTTTGCCACCCACGCCATGCACGCCGTCCCGCTCGCAGTGCTGATGCTGGGCCCGCTAATGCGGTTAGGCCAGCGCGGCGTCGTTGGCGTGGCTGCGATCTACGGCGCTGTCGTCCTGGCGATGTTCGTGCAGGCTTTGCAAGGCCATGCGTTTCTTGCGTTCATCGGATAGCGCGCACCATCGGCTTCGAAGGACCGTGTATCCACGGCTGGCGAGGGGGATTCGGCTACCCGGCCGCATCAGACATAGCGCTGCTCCAGGGCATCCCACGCGGGCTTGCCCACCAGGCGCTGGCGCTCGGTAAAAGGGACCACCAAGGCCGGGTCTTCGCCGAGGCACTTCGTCTCGCGCAGCACGGTGAGCGCCTTCTGCATGCCGGCCACCGCGCCCTGCAGCGCCGCGTTGGCATACAGCACGATGCCGTAGCCCAACTGGCCCAGTTCCTCGGCCCCGACGATGGGCGTGCGCCCGCCGATCACCATGTTCATGAGCTGGGGCGTGGCCAGGCGCCCGGGCAGCGCGCGAATGTCCTCGGCCGTGGTGACGGCCTCGACGAACAGAAGATCGGCCCCGGCTTGCGCGAAGCGCTCGGCACGCTCGATGGCCGCCTCAAGGCCCAGCGTCGCGGCCGCGTCGGTGCGAGCCATGATGAGCAGGTCGGGATCGGTGCGCGCATCCACCGCCGCCTTGATCTTGCCGACGGCCTCTTCGCAGGCGATCACCTCCTTGCCGGCAAAGTGCCCGCAGCGCTTGGGTGCGACCTGGTCTTCGAGCTGTATGCAATCGGCGCCGGCCCGCTCCAGCACGCGCACGGTGTGCCGCACGTTGAGCGCGTTGCCGAAGCCCGTGTCGGCATCGACGATCAGGGGCAGGGCGGCCGCGTCGCGAATGCGCGCCGTGTGGTCGGCGATCTCGTGCAGGCCCATGAAGCCCTGGTCCGGCAGGCCGAACCACATGTTGGTCACACCGGCACCTGTGACGTAGAGCGCTTCGAAGCCCAGGTCTTCGACGATTCGGGCCGACAGCGCATTGAAGGCGCCCGGCACCAGCACGCCGCGGCGGGCCTCCACCAGTGCGCGCAGATGTTTGCGTGGGTTGTGGGCCATGGCGTCAGATCACGTAGAGGTCGATGTATTCGTGCACCGGCAGCGCCTCCAGCGTCTGCGCATCGAGTGAGGCCGCCAGGATCGCGTCCTGCTGCTTCGGGGGGAAGCTGCGCGCGAGGTTGCGGCGGAACTTGGCCTCCAGCAATGGAATGCCTTCGGCGCGCCGGCGCCGGTGGCCGATGGGGTATTCGACCGCCACTTCGGGCAGGGCGCTGCCGTCGTTGAACACCACGGTCAGCGCATTGGCGATGCTGCGCTTTTCCGGGTCGTGGTAGTCGACGGTGTAGCGGGGGTCTTCCACGCAATGGATCTTGGCGCGCAGCGCATCGATGCGCGGATCGGCCGCCACGCCGGCTTCGTAGTCGGCCGCGGTGAGCCGGCCGAAAATCAGTGGCACCGCCACCATGTACTGGATGCAGTGGTCGCGGTCCGCCTCGTTGTTCAGCGGGCCCTGCTTGTCGATGATGCGGATGCAGGCCGCGTGCGTGCGGATGGTGATTCGCTGCACGTCGTCCACGGTCTTGCCTGCATCCCGCAATTGCTGGTGCAAAGCCATGGCGGCTTCGACCGCGGTCTGGCTGTGGAACTCGGCCGGAAAGCTGATCTTGAACAGCACGTTCTCCGCCACATAACTGCCGTAGGGGCGCTGGAAGCGGAACGGCTGGCCCTTGAAGGACACGTCGTAGAAGCCCCAGGTTTTCGCGGTCAGTGCCGAGGGGCAGCCCATCTCCCCGGTCTGCGCGATCAGCGCCAGGCGCACGGCACGGCTGGTGGCGTCACCCGCCGCCCAACTCTTTCGGCTGCCTGCGTTGGGCGCGTGGCGGTAGGTCCGCAGGCTTTGTCCATCGACCCAGGCCAGCGACACGGCGGCCAGCGTCTCGTCGCGCGACAGGCCCAGCAATTGGGAGACGACCGCGGTCGATGCCACCTTGACCAGCACCACATGGTCGAGCCCGACCTGGTTGAAGGCGTTTTCCAGCGCGATCACGCCCTGGATCTCGTGGGCCTTGACGATGGCGGTGAGCACGTCGCGCATCACCAGCGGTGGCTTGCCCGCCGCCACGGCGGTGCGGCTGAGCCAGTCGGCCACGGCCAGGATGCCGCCCAGGTTGTCCGACGGATGGCCCCATTCGGCGGCCAGCCAGGTGTCGTTGAAGTCGAGCCAGCGGATCGACGCACCGATGTTGAACGCGGCCTGCACCGGGTCGAGCTGGAACGCGGTGCCCGGCACCTTGGCGCCCTGGGGTACCGAAGTGCCCTTGACGATGGGACCGATGAGCTTGCGCGCCGCGGGGTATTCCAGCGCCTCCAACCCGCAGCCCAGGGTGTCGATGAGGATGTGGCGGGCGGTGGTGAGCGCGAGTTCCGAGGTCACCTCGTAGCGGAGCGCGTAGTCGACGATATCGACGATGACCTGGTCGTATTCGGGGCGGATGTTGCTGATGGGCGCGGACATGGGGCAGGGGTGTCGAGTGGTGTTGAACAAAGAAGAATGGAATGCGCCGATGCGGCTTCAGGTGCGGTCCGCCAGGGCGACGAAGGCCTGGTCTTCGGGCCCCGTGTAGTTCGCGCTGGGCCGGATGATCTTGTTGTCGATGCGCTGCTCGATCACGTGCGCGGCCCAGCCGCTGGTGCGGGCGATGACGAACAGGGGCGTGAACATGGCCGTGGGCACGCCCATCATGTGGTAGCTCACGGCGCTGAACCAGTCCAGGTTGGGGAACATGTTCTTGGCCTCGCGCATCACCGCCTCCAGCCGTTCGGCGATGTCGAACATGCGGGTCGATCCCGCCTCCTGCGACAGGGTTTTGGCCACGCCCTTGATGACCGCATTGCGCGGATCGCTCACGGTGTAGACCGGGTGCCCGAAACCGATCACCACCTCCTTGGCCTCGACGCGGCGGCGGATGTCGGCCTCGGCCTCGTCGGGGTTGTCGTAGCGCTTCTGGATCTCGAAGGCCACCTCGTTGGCGCCGCCGTGTTTGGGGCCGCGCAGCGCGCCGATGGCACCCGAGATCGACGAATACAGGTCGCTGCCGGTGCCGGCGATGACGCGTGCGGTGAAGGTGGAGGCATTGAACTCGTGCTCGGCATACAGGTTGAGCGAGGTGTGCATGGCGCGCTCCCAGCTCGCCGGCGGCTTGCGGCCATGCAGCAGGTGCAGGAAGTGCGCGCCGATGGAGTCGTCATCGGTTTCGACGTCGATGCGCCGGCCCTGGGTGGACCAGTGATACCAGTACAGCAGCATCGAGCCGAGCGATGCCAGCAGCCGGTCGGCGATGTCGCGCGCGCCGGGCGTGGGGTGTTCGTCCTTTTCGGGCAGGGTGCAGCCGAGCGCCGACACGCCGGTGCGCATCACGTCCATCGGGTGGGCATGCGCAGGGATCTGCTCCAGCGCCGACTTGACGCTGGCCGGCACCCCGCGCATCGCCCGGAGCCGGGCCTTGTAGGCGCGCAGCTCCGCGGTGGTCGGCAGTTTGCCGTGCACCAGCAGGTGGGCGATTTCCTCGAACTCGCAGACCTCGGCGATGTCGAGGATGTCGTAGCCGCGGTAGTGCAGGTCGTTGCCGGTGCGCCCGACGGAGCACAGCGCCGTATTGCCGGCCGTGACGCCGGACAGCGCCACGGATTTCTTGACACGGGCGCCCGGGGGCGCGGTGGGGGTCGCGAGGGTCATGCGATTTCCTTTGCATAGGGGAGGGGATCGTTGGGCAATGCGGCATCGGAGCGGGGGATGGGTGCGGGGCGCCCGGCGGCGTCCACCGCCACCATTTCGAACACGCCCCGAAGCACCTCCTGCTGCGGCCCACCCAGGGCCTGCGCCAGGCCGGTCACGCAGACGGTCATCGAACTGCGGCCCACCCGGCTCACGCGGGCCTGCAGCGTGAGCACATGGCCCACCGGCACAGGCGACACGAAGTCGATGCCGGTCACGCTGGCCATCACCACATCCCGCTGGGCCACGCTGCGTCCCACGAGGAACGCCGCTTTGGCCATGGATTGCAGGGCATGGCCTGCGAACAGCTTGCCGTGGTGGTTCGCCTGGCAGGGAAAGACGATGTCCTGGAACGCGAAGAGGGGGCCGCTGGGGGTTGTCATGCTTCGCAATCTACGCACAATGAAGGCATTGATAAAGCACTGAAAAGGCGAAGCTTTGCGAATGAAAAACAGCCGGTTTGCAAATTCTGCGAATTTTTCTTCTGGGTGGCGGGCGACACGATGAAGAAAACCTTCATGGGGGTGCGCCTGCGCAAGCTGCGCGCCGAGCGTGGCCTGTCGCAGATCGCCATGGCGCAGGCGCTGAGCCTGTCGCCCAGCTACCTGAACCAGCTGGAACAGAACCAGCGGCCGCTCACCGTGGCCGTGTTGCTCAAGGTCAGCCGCACGCTCGGGGTAGACGTGCAGCAGTTCTCCGAAGACGAAGAGGCGCGCATGGTGGCGGGCCTGCAGGAGGCGCTGGCGGACAACCCCGGGGGTGAGTCTGTCGCGCTGCCGGAGCTGCGGGAGATCGCCTCGCAGATGCCGGCCGTGGGCCGCGCGCTGCTGGCGCTGCACCGGCGCCACCTCGAAGCCACGCAGCGACTGGAGGCACTCGCCGTGCGCCTGGGCGATGGCCGGGGGGAAGAAGGGGGGCCGGACAATGGCCAGGCCCCCCTTGCACCCGTGCAGCCCATGGCCTTCGAGCGCGTGCGTGACTTCTTCCTTTCGCACCAGAACTACCTGGATTCCATCGACCGCGCCGCCGAGCAACTGGCCGCCGAAGCGCAGGCCGAGGGCGGTCTGCTGTCCGACTGGCTGGCGCGGCGCCTGCAACAGCAGCACGGTGTGCGCACCGTACCCTCGCAGGACGACATGGGCACGCACCTGCGTAGCTACGACCCGGGCAGCAAGGTGCTGCGGCTGTCCCCGTCGCTCGACCCCGGCCAACTCGCGTTCCAACTGGGCACGCAGTGGGCGCTGCTGGCGCAGTCAACGCTGCTCGATGCGCTGGTGGACCTGCCGGAATTCCGGCACGACCCGCAGGCGCGCTCACTCGCGCGCATCGGCCTTGCCAACTACTTCGCGGGGGCCTTGCTGCTGCCCTACGCCGTGTTCCTGCAGGCCGCCGAAACCGCGCGCTACGACATCGACCGGCTGGCGCGGCGCTTCGGCGTCGGCTTCGAGACCATCTGCCACCGGCTCAGCACGCTGCAGCGGCCCGGTGCGCCGGGCGTGCCGTTCTTCTTCATCCGCGTGGACCGGGCCGGCAACATCTCCAAGCGCCAGTCCGCCACCCATTTCCATTTCTCCAAGACGGGTGGCACCTGTCCGCTGTGGAACGTGTACGAGGCGTTTTCGCAGCCCGGCAAGATCCTGCCGCAACTGGCGCGCATGCCGGACGGGCGCAGCTACCTCTGGATCGCCCGGACGGTCTCCACGGGCCAGGGCGGCTTCGGCGCGCCGAGCAAGACCTTCGCGGTGGCACTGGGCTGCGACATCCGCCATGCGCCCCGGCTGGTCTATTCGCGCGGCATGGACCTGGACGATCCCGAGATCGCCACGCCCATTGGAATGGGCTGCAAGGTGTGCGAACGCATCGGCTGTCCGCAACGGGCCTTTCCATTCCTGGGCCGGCCGCTGGATGTGAGCGAGAACGAAAGCCGCTTCACCCCGTACCCGGCCGGGGACAGGGCGGGCCGTGGGTAGCCGCGCACCGTGGCACGGGCCGATGAGCGCATCGGCGAACATGGCGCATGCAGTTCGAAGTGAATCTCATTCACTGCATCTCCTATACTGCGGCCTTCACTTGCCTTTTGCGCCATCGATCCTGCGTTCGCGGGGTCTGGCCATGTCGATGGGCATGGCCCATTCCCTGGTTCAGATTTCCGTGTTCGCGCGCTATTACCGAGAGTTGCTGAGGTTCCTGCAGGGGTCCGTCCAGGATCGCGAGATGGCGGCCGACCTGGCGCAGGAAAGCTATGCGCGGGTACTGGCAGTGCAGCGGTCGGGCGAGAACATCTCGGAGCCACGGGCGTTTCTGTACCGCACTGCGCGCAACCTCGTCATCGACCAGTACCGCCGCGACGCGGTGCGCGGCCAGCATGCCCCGCTGGACGGAGACGATGGCTTCGAGCAGGCCGCGCAGGCCTTGGCCGGTCCACGGGCCTGCGAGCCCGAGGTGGCGGCCATGTCCTCCCAGACCGTGAACGCTTTGCTGGCTGCCATCGGCGAACTGCCGCTGCGCTTCCGCGAGGCCTTCATCCTGCACAAGTTCGATGGCCTTGCCCAGGCGGACATCGCGCGCCGCATGGGCATCTCGGTGACGATGGTGGAGCGCCACATCCAGCGGGGCATGCAGGCCTGCCGCGACTGCCAGGACCGGCTGGGAGGCACGCCCCGCACATCGGCACAGCCCACGCCAAAGGAAAGCCCGCGATGACGCGCTGCCCATTCCTGGGTCCGCAAGGTTGGGATGGCGCTGCGCCGTGCGTCTACTGCCAGGTACCCTTTTGAAATGTCCATGACCGATCCCCACCGCGCGGCCCCCTCGTCCAGCGACCTCGATACCGAGGCGCTGGCGTGGTTCGCCCGTCTGGACCGGGAACAGGGCGCCGAGCAGAACGCCGAATTCCAGGCCTGGCTGGCCGGGCACCCCAGCCGACAGGCGGCATTCGCCCGCTGGCAGGCCGACTGGCAACGGCTGGACCAGCTGCCTGCGGCCGGCGTGGCGCAACTGCGGCGGCAACTGGCGGCCGAGCAGGCCCAGGCGGACCGCAAACCCGCGCTGGCGCCCACCGGGCGCAGGGCGTGGCTGCAGGGTTGGTCGGCCCTGGTGCCGCAGGCCGCCGTGGCGGCGGTGGTCTTGCTGATGGCCGGGGGCGGCAGCTACCTGGCCTGGGACCACTGGCAGCAGCAGCCGGTTTTCGTGCAGAACTTCTCGACGGAACGCGGCCAGCAGCTGGACGTGCAACTGCCCGACGGCAGCCGCCTGCGGCTCGATACCGCCACGCGGGTGGAGGTGGCGCTGTACCGCCAGCGGCGCGAGGTGCGCCTGCCCGAGGGGCAAGCCGTGTTCCAGGTGCAGGGCGATGCGGCCCGGCCGTTCGATGTCCTCGCCGGTGCCGTGAAGGTGACGGTGGTGGGCACGCGTTTTTCCGTGCGCCACACCGCCAGCGTGCCCGGCGACAACGGCGTGCGCGTGGCCGTGGAGGAGGGACGGGTGCGCGTGGCGGCGGCCGGCGGCGCCGTGAGCCCACCCGGGCAGCCTGGTACGGCCGCGGTGGTGCTCACCGCCGGGCAGCAGGTGGCGGCCGATGCCGAGGGCCGCATGGCGCCGGTCGGCCCGGTGGCGACGGCCGGCGTCGCCCCCTGGCGCGACGGGCGCATCACCTTCGACGATGTGCCGCTGGCGCAGGCTCTGGCGGAGTTCGAGCGCTACGGGCCGACCGGCCTCGTGGTGCGCGATGCGGCCGTGGGCGCACTGCGCATGACCGGCACCTTCGACCCGCGCCGCCTGGACAACTTCCGGCAGGCGCTACCCAAGGTGCTGCCGGTGCGCCTGCAGGGCGAGGCGCCGCACACCGAAATCGTCGCGGCGCACTGAGCCGGCCTTGCGCCAGGCGTGCGCGCACGTGCGGTCCGACCCCGGGGCCAAGCCACTGAATCGCCTTTCTAAAAAAAGCGCAAAACCCAGGTTGGGGTTTTGCCAAGCCATGCGTCTACCTGAGAAGGCTTCTTATTCCCAACCTTCCGGAGATCGTCCGCATGTCCCGTTTTCGTTTCCATCCTGCCCCGTTGGCCGTGGCGGCCGCCCTGGCGCTGGGCACCTTGCCCACCCATGCCCAGTCCGGGGCCGGTGCGCAGGCTGCGGCATCCGTGCCGGTGGACATCCGCATCGCGGCCCAGCCCCTGGCCCAGGCCCTGGATGCGCTGGCGCGGCAGGCGCGCCTGGAGCTGATGGTGCAACCCGCACTGGTGGAGGGCAAGGTGGCGCCGGCCGTGCAAGGGCGCCTCACCGCCCGCGAGGCCCTCAACCGCCTGCTGGCGGGCAGCGGGCTGTTCGCGGAGATCGAAGGCACCTCGGTGGTCGTGCGCCGCGTGCCGCAAGGCGCAGGCACGGCCACGCTCGCACCCGTGACGGTATCGGCCCAGGCCGAGCGCCCGGTGGCGACCGAGCACACGGGCTCGTACACCACGCGCGCCATCACGGTGGGCAAGGGCGCCCAGGCGCTCAAGGACATTCCCCAGTCGATCAGCGTCGTCACGCGCCAGCTGATGGACGAGCAGAACATTACCTCGGTCTACGACGCGCTCGCCAGCACCACCGGCATCACGCTGGCGCAAAGCCCGCAGGGCGGCAAATACATCTATTCGCGCGGCTACGACCTGACCACGGTGCAGTACGACGGGGTTCCACTCAACCGCGGCATGTACGGGCGGGCGAGCAACTATTCGTCCAGCATGGCGATCATCGACCGGGCCGAGGTCCTGCGCGGCGCTGCCGGCCTGCTGCAGGGCGAAGGCAGCCCCGGCGGGGCGGTCAACCTGGTGCGCAAGCGTCCTCTCGGCACCAACGTCACCACCGTGGAGGCCCGCGTGGGCTCGTGGGACCGCTACGGCGCGCAGTTGGACGCCAGCCGCGTCCTGAACGAAGAGGGCACGCTGCGCGGCCGCGCGCTGATCGACTACGAAGACCACCACTCGTTCATGGACTACGTGAACCGCCGCAGCCCGACCGTGTACGGCACGCTGGAATACGACGTCTCGGCCGCCACGCGCATCAACTTCGGGGCCAGCTCCGAAGAAACGCGGGGCCGCCCCTCCATGAACGGGCTGCCGCGCTACGCCACCGGCGGCGACCTGAACCTGCCCCGCTCTACCTACCTGGGCGCCACCTGGAACCGGCAGGAGTCGTCCAACCGCGGGCTGTACTTCGATGCGGCGCACCAGTTCAACGACGACTGGAAGCTGCAGTTCACGGCGATGCACCTCAAGGAGGAGCACGACCTGAAGTACGCCGGGGTCAACCGGGCGGTCAACCCGGCGCTGATGCAGAGCGCCAACATCGTGGCCCGGTCCATCGCCGACATCGAGACCTCGGGCATCGACGCGAACCTGACCGGAAAATTCGACGCCTTCGGCCGGCGGCACGAACTGGTGAGCGGGGTCAACTACACGCACACCACGAACGACACCATCTACGGCTTTCGGACCAACTACAACATCTTCGGCCTGAACAGCTACAACCCCGACTTCCGCGAACCCACGGACGCCGAGATCTACACCGGCACCCGCGAGGCGCGGCAGGGCAAGGCCCGGCAACTGGGCTTCTACAACGCGGTGCGCCTGCAACTGACCGACCCGCTCAAGCTGGTGGTCGGCGCGCGCGTCAGCTGGTTCCGCACCGACTGGGACACCGTCACCACCGGCGCGGCGCCGTCCACCTCGGCCACCCACAGCCGCGAGAACGCCAAGGTCAACCCCTATGCCGGGCTGATCTACGCGCTCGACCCGCAATGGTCCGCCTACGTGAGCTATGCCGACATCTTCAAGCCGCAGTCCGAGCTGAACGAGGCGGGCCAGTTGCTCAAGCCCATGGTGGGCGCCAATTACGAAGCGGGCCTCAAAGGCGAGCTGATGGACGGCAAGGTGAATGCCTCGTTCGCCCTGTTCCGCGTGGACCAGAAGAACCGCGCGCAGGAAGACTTCAGCACCAGCCCCACCTGCCGCAGCGACTACTACTGCTACACCGACACGGGCGAGGTGCGCAGCCAGGGCCTGGATGCCGAGGTCAGCGGCGAAGTCGCGCGCCACTGGAACCTGTTCGCCGGCTACACCTTCAACCAGACCAAGTACCTCAAGGACGTGAGCAGCCAGGGCCTGTCCTTCAACAGCTACACGCCCAAGCACCTGTTTCGCCTGTGGAGCACCTACCAGCTGCCGGGCGAGTGGAACGCCATCACCCTCGGGGGCGGCGTCAACGCGCAAAGCGGCAGCTACCGCCAGATCGGCGCCGTGCGCGTCACCAACGGCGGGCGGGCGGTGTGGAATGCGCTGGTCAAGTACCAGATCAACCGCCACTGGACCGCGGCACTGAACGTGAACAACGTCTTCGACAAGCGCTACTACAGCTCGGTCACCGCGCTGGTCAACGGCAGCTACTACGGCGACCCGCGCAACGTGATGCTGACCCTGCGCGGCGCGTTCTGACCGTGCGCAGTCGATCGCGCAGCGAACGGCCAGGGATGGGGCCCGCATGAAAGGCAACGGCAACTTCCGCCAGTCCATGTCGTGGCTGCACACCTGGTGCGGCCTTGTCTGCGGATGGCTGCTGTGCGCCATCTTCCTCACGGGCACGCTCAGCGTGTTCCGGGAGCCGATCACCCGCTGGATGGAGGCCCGGCCCGTGCTTGCGGACGCCGGGGCCGGCACACAGGGGGCCGTGCCGCACGCTCTGGCCCAGGCCGTGCGGCACCTGGCCGCGCAGGCACCCGGCGCGCGCTTTTGGCGCATCGAGCTGCCCCAGGCCCCGGGCGATGCCCTGCTGCTGGCGTGGCGCGATGGCCGCGCCAACCAGATGGCCGCGCTGCACCCGGTGACCGGCGCCGTGCTGCCCTTGCCCTGGGGGCGGGCGACCGAAGGCGGGCGCCACTTCATGTCATTTCACTACATGCTGCAATGGAACGCGCTCGGCTTCTGGGTGGTCGGCTGGGTGTCGATGGCCATGCTGGTGGCGCTGGTGTCCGGCGTGGTCGTGCACCGGCGCATCTTTCAGGATTTCTTCACGCTCCGGCCGGGCAAGGGCCAGCGCTCGTGGATGGACGCCCACAACGCCACCGCCGTGCTGACGCTGCCCTTCCTGTTCATGATCGTCTACACCGGGCTGGCGATCTTCTACACCTCGTACATGCCCTGGCCCCTGCAGGCGGCCTACGGCAGCGGCGAGACGGCCTATGCCCGGTTCCAGGCCGAGTTGCACCACGGCGAGGGCGAAGCGCTGCGCCGCCCCCGCACGGGCCGGCCCGCGGCCTTGCACGATCTGGCACCGCTGCTGCAAAGGGCCCGCGACCTGACGGGCCAGCCACCGCGCATGGTGGTGATCGAGGCACCGGGCGATGCGAATGCCACGGTGCGCGTGCTCGGCCCCCGCGAAGCCGAGCCGGGCGCAGGCCAGCGCCGCGCCTTGCTGAACCTGGTGGCCACCGCGGTGTTCGACGGCGTGATCGGCACCGTGCTGCAGGTGCGCCGGCCGGACCCCGACGTCGCCTTCGCTTCGGAGCAGGTGCACGCCGTGATGGAGTCGCTGCACTTCGCCCGCTTCGGTGGCTGGCCGATGAAGTGGCTGTACTTCGCCAGCGGTCTGCTCGGCACCGTGATGGTGGCCACCGGCACCGTGCTGTTCAGCGTGAAGCGGCATCGCGCCTGCGGCAACGAGTTCGGCCGTGCCACGGCCGGCGTCTACCGCGCCATCGAGGCCCTGAACGTCGCGGCCGTGGCAGGCATCGGGGTGGCCTGCATCGGCTACCTCCATGCCAACCGCCTGCTGCCCGCCGAACTGCCCGGCCGCGCGCTGTGGGAGATCCGGGCCTTCCTGGCGGTCTGGCTGGCCACGCTGCTGCACGCCGCGCTGCGCCCGCCGCGCCGGGCCTGGGTGGAGCAACTGGGCGCGGCGGCGGCGCTGTGCGTGGCGCTGCCCGCGCTGAACGCCTGGACCACCGGCCAGCACCTGGGCCGCTACGCCCTGGCGGGCGATGGGCAGCGCGCCGGCGTGGAGCTCGCCGCGCTGGCCTTCGGCGCGGCGCTGGCGTGGGCCGCGTACCGCACCGGGCAGGGCTGGCACGGCGCGCGCAAGGCGGTGCCAGGCGTGCCCCGGCGCCCTGCGCCGCGCGGCGGGGTGCAGGGATGAGCCGCCCCCTTCGGCCAGCGACGCGTTCAGCCAGCCGGCTCGGCGTTGCCAGCCGGGTGCTGGCCGCGTGCGCGGGGGGGTACGCCGTGGCGTCCCTGCTTGCCGCCGTGCTGGCGCTGGCCGCGCCGCGCCTGTGGGGAGGGAGCCGAGCGGATGGCGTGTTGCTGGCGACGTTGCTCAGCTTCGTGGTGTACGCGGCCATCGCGCTATGGGTGTTCTGCGCGCGCAGCGCGACGCGGGCCTGGCTGGGCCTGGGCGTGGCGGCAGCGCCCTGTGTTGGCCTGCTGTGGTGGTGGCGGTGACCCCATGGGCCGCTAGCATCGCTGCCCATGAAACCTCGAAGAATCCTCGCGGCACTCGCTGCCGCTTTTTTGTGCCTCGCGGTTTTGCTCGGTGCGGGCGAAGTCCTGAGCCAGCCGCACCACCGGCCCGTGGGCGCGGCCCCGGGCGATCTGCCCGCGAGCCCGGTGCGGTTCGATACCGTCACGGGCCAGTCCCTTGCGGGCTGGCTGGTCCGTGGCGATGCCGGGGCCGGGGCGGTGCTGCTTTTGCATGGCATCGGTGCGGACCGGCGGCAGATGCTGGGCCGGGCCCGGTTTCTCCATCGCCTGGGCTATTCGGTGCTGCTCATCGATCTGCCCGCCCATGGCGAGAGCGCCGGGGACCGGGTGACCTTCGGCTGGAACGAATCGCAAGGCGTGGCGGCGGCCCTGGACTACCTGTCCGACGCGCTGCCCGACGAGAAGATCGGCGTGATCGGCGCATCGCTCGGGGCGGCGTCGCTCGTGCTGTCCCTCCCTGACGTGTCCCTGGAGGCCGTCGTGCTGGAGTCGATGTTCCCCACGATCGAAGACGCGGTCTCCGACCGCCTGGCGATGTACCTGGGGCCGGCGGGCCGGTGGCTCACGCCGCTGCTGCTGTGGCAGCTTCCCGTGCGGCTGGGCGTTTCCGCGGATCAGCTGCGGCCCATCGCCGACCTGCCGTCGCTGCACGTGCCGCTGCTGATCGCGGCCGGATCGGAAGACCGCCACACCCCCCTGGCGGAAACCCGGCGCATCTACGCCGCGGCCGACGACCCGAAGGCGTTGTGGGTGGTCGATGGTGCGGCGCATGTCGATCTGCATGCGTTCGATCCGCCGGCCTACGAGGCGCGGATTTCGGCGTTCCTCGCGAAACACCTGCGCGACAGCGACTGAGGCGGTACGCCGTGCCGGGCGGACTCGGGTGTGAAGGGTGGGCGAGCCCCTCAGCGCCCGCTAGCGGCCGACGTGGCGGGTCCTTCGTTGTCGGCCGGGTCACCACCGGGCGGGTGGGTTGCCACTCCCATCCCGCTCCCTCCGGCCCCCATATCAACGCCGGCGCCGCCCCCACTGCCTCGCACACCGCCATCGGCATTGGCGCGCCGGGCGCCCGCGCCACCGCTTCCTCCGGGCCGCAGCGGCCCCTGCACGGGAATCGGCAGGTGCTGTGCAATCGGCTCCAGGTCCAGCGCCGCCCGAATGAACTGCCGCAGCGACACCACCAGCTGCGCCGTTTCGATGCTGCGGCCGGCCACCATGTCCTGCGCGGCCTGGGCGGCAAGCTGCACCTGCTCTTCGGTGCCCAGCAGGATCACGTCGGACAGCGCGGCCTCCACCGCGTCGCGCACGCGGCGTTGGCGCTGGGTGCTGGTCAGCGGTGCCAGCGCCTCTTCTCCGGTGGCCGGATCGCCTTCTGCAGAAGCCAGCGATGACATTGGGTTGGCAGCCGGCCGGCGCAGGTCGCGCATGTGCGCCGGGCTCACCTGCAACTGCCCGGTGAACGAGCCGCCCAAGGTCTTGTAGGCGGCGATCAGGGTCTTGAGCCGCTCGTTGATCTGCCGGTTTTCGCGTTGTTGGCGGCGCTGGATGGTCTGCATGAACACGAGCCGGATGCCCACCATGAGCAGCGAGGCCAGCAGCAGCCCCAACGCGGTGGTGAGCAGGGTGTGCCAGGAACTGAAGTCGAGCATGTTGCGCATGGCGGACGCGGGGCGCTGGCGCCGCCGCGAAAGGAGAGTGGAGGGCAGGCCATGATAGGCACGGGCACCAGGCGCTGCGCCCGTAGCCGGGCGGCACCGTTGGGCCCTCGCAGGGTGCGGCTCAGGCGGGCGGCGCCGCGTCCAGCACGTCGACGACCCGCTTCCAGTCCGCCGCATCGACCGGCGTGATGGACAGGCGGCTGCCTTTTTGCAGCACCTGCAGACCGGCGAGCTCCGGCCGGGCGCGCAATTCGGCCAGGGGCAGCAGGCGGGTCTTGCGCAGCGCCTGCACGTCCAGCAGCAGCCACCGCGGTTGGTCCGGGCGGGATTTGGGGTCGTGGTAGGGCGATTCGGGGTCGAACTGCGTCGGGTCCGGCCGCGTGGCGGAGGCCACGCGCGCCAGGCCGGCAATGCCCGGCTCCGGACAGCTGGAGTGATAGAACAGCACGCCGTCGCCCACCTGCATGCCGTCGCGCATGAAGTTGCGCGCCTGGTAGTTGCGCACGCCGGTCCAGGGCACGGTGGCATCCGGGGCGGCCAGGGCGTCGTCGATGGAGCATTCCTGCGGCTCGGACTTCATGAGCCAGTAGCGGGGTTCGGGGGGCGGGGTCGTCGTCATGGCGCCATTCTGGCGGGATGCGGTGCAAGGATCGAGCCCTTCCTGCCGTCAGAGGGTCGTTGCTATTTATTTAATAGCAATGAAGGCATGATTCACTAGGGCATGGGGCCAAAAACACCCTTATTCGCGAATTCACCGCATGCGCGCCGGTCCCGTGCCGCCCCACCGGATCGCATCGTGCGCCGGGATGGCCAGTGGGTTGTCCTGGGGTTCCGACAAGGGGGCGAGCAGGGCGTTCAGGTCCGCCTCGCTGAACTTGGCCGCACCCGCGGCGTCGTGCCCCAGCACCCCCTGCGCCAGCGCCTGCTTGCGGGCCTGCAGTTCCAGCATGCGTTCCTCGATGCTGCCTTCCACCACGATCTTGTAGACGAACACCGGCTGGTCCTGCCCGATGCGGTGGGCACGGGCGGTGGCCTGCTCCTCCACGGCGGGGTTCCACCAGGGGTCCAGGTGGATCACCGTGTCGGCGGCGGTCAGGTTCAGGCCCACGCCGCCGGCCTTGAGGCTGGCCAGCAGGACGGGCGGCGCGCCCGCATCGCCGCGGTCCTGGAAGCGCCGCACCACGGCGCCGCGCGCGCGGGGCGGTGTGTCTCCGGTCAGCGCGAGGAAGGGCAGGGCGAGCGCCTCCAGCGTTTCGGCCACCAGGGCGAGCATTTCGGTGAACTGCGAGAACACCAGCACGCGGCGCCCTTGCGCGACCAGGGCGGGCAGCGCGTCGGCCAGCCATTCGAGCTTGGCGCGCTCCATGGTGGCGGGCTGCGCCCGGGCGGCCTCGCTGCCCTTGACCAGGCGCGGATCGCAGCACACCTGCCGCAGCTTGAGCAGCGCATCCAGCAGGGTGATCTGCGCGCCGTCGAAGCTCTGGCGCTGCAGCACGCGGCGCACCTGCTTGTCGGCGGCGGCACGCACCGCTTCGTACAGCTCGCGCTGGCGGCCCTGCAGCGGCAGCCGCAGCACGACGTCGGTGCGCGGCGGCAGTTCGGTGGCCACGTCCTGCTTGCGGCGGCGCAGGATGAACGGGCGCACGCGCCGGGCCAGCACCTCGGCCCGCAGGGTTTCGCCGTTCTCCTCGATGGGCTTGCGCCAGCGCTGGGAGAAGCTGCGCGCATCGCCCAGAAAGCCGGGCATGAGGAAGTCGAACTGCGCCCACAGCTCGCCCAGGTGGTTCTCCAGCGGCGTGCCGGTCAGGCAAAGCAGATGCGGCGCGTTCAGGCGCCGCAGGGCGCGGGCACTGCGGCTGCCGGCGTTCTTGACCATCTGCGCCTCGTCCAGGATCAGCAGGTGCCACGGCTGCGCGGCCAGCACGTCGATGTCGCGCCACACCAGCGGGTAGGTCGTCAGCACCAGGTCATGTTGGCCGATGCGGGCAAAGCGCTCGCGCCGGTCCGCGCCGTGCAGGCTGAGCACGCGCAGGCCCGGGGCCATGCGCTGCGCCTCCGCTTGCCAGTTGAAGACGAGCGAGGTGGGCAGCACCACCAGCGCAGGGTGCGCCAGCCGGTCCGCTTCCTTTTCGGTGAGGACATGGGCCAGCGCCTGCGCGGTTTTCCCCAGGCCCATGTCGTCGGCCAGGATGCCGCCCAGCCCTTGGGCGCGCAGGTATTGCAGCCATGCGAGGCCGTCGAGCTGGTACGGCCGCAGCGGCACCTGCAGCCCGGCCGGCGCGGCCACGGGCGCAGGCGTGCCGATGGCCTTCAGCCGCCGCGCCAGATGGGCCAGGCCGGCATCGCCCTGCAGCTGCCAGCCGTTGTCCCAGCCGCTGACCGTGCCCACGCGGTGCGCCTGCACCAGGCCGGCGCGCAGGGCCTCGATGCGCCGCATCTCCCAGGGGCCCAGGCGCAGCGGGTCGCCGTCCTGGCGCTGCCGGCCGGCGTTGCGCAGCGGATCGGTGAGCAGGTCCACCATCGCGCCGACGATGGCCTTGAGCGGCGCCGCCGGCGCATCGATGCGCCGCCCGCCGGGCGCGCGCAGCGAGACGGTGGCGTGGTCGTCGATGGCGGCCATCTGCGCGGCGTTCAGCCAGCGCGGCTCGCGCCGGAGCAGATCGGCCAGCAGGGGCGCCAAGTCCAGCGTCTCTCCGTCCACCTCGATGCCCAGGCTCAGCAGCCAGGCCCCTTCGCGTTCGGGCAGATGCAGCTTTTGCACCGGGCGTTCGCGCGGGCCCAGCGGGCCGGCGAGATCCTTGCCCAGCAGCTCGCCGGTGTCGGGGTCCAGGCGCAGCGTCCAGCGCTGCACGGGAACGCTCTCGTGCGCGAAGCCGGGCAGCACCGACACGGCCCAGCCGTGGGTCTGCAGGCGCGGCACCTGCTCGGCCCAGAAGTCGCCGAAGGCCGCCTCCTGCGGCAGCGTCCAGACAGGGCCCAGCAAGGGAGCACCCGTACGGTCGCGCCACTGCAAGGCCGTTTCGGGCACCGGCAGCAGGCCCAGGTCGCGCACGAGGTCGATGGCATCCGCCTCGGCCGCCCCATCGCGCTGCAGGCGCAGCACGGGGCCGCCGGTGTCGTACAGCTCCTGCACGGCCGGCGGGCGGCTGTTGAGCACCGAGGTGGGGGCGGGCATTTCCCAGGCGGCGCCATCCGGCGTGCGGTAGGTCCAGTCGATGCGGGCCAGCGTGACCTGATCGCCGCGCGGTCCGATCGGCCCGTGGGGCCGCAGGCCCAGCAGGCCGTCGCCACGGCCCAGCGTCTGCAGCGTGATGCGCGGCTGGAATCGGCCCGGCGTGGCGAGGGTGCCGTCCGCCGGGTCCGGCGGCGCGGACGGGGCGGCGGCGCGGGGCGCATCGCCGCGCATGCGCGCCATGACCTGCGCGGCCTCGGCATCGGACAGGGTGGGCAGCCGCGCGAGTGTGGCGGCATCGGCCTGGCGCTGCAGCGCTGAGACCCAGGCGCCGATCGCGTGCTCGCGCGCAGCCGAGGCAACGGAAGGGCGCTTGGCGCGAGGGGAGTCAGCGGGGTGGCGCGGCGGCATGGGCGGCCATTGTGCCGGGCGAGCGGCCGCGTTCGAATGCGGGGGCCGCCGGGTGGCGGATTCAGCGCTTCGAATCGGCCCGTGGCGCCGGCAGGGTGAGTTGGGCCGCCTTGGCGACTTCCACGCAATCGCGCAGGTGCTGCTCGCCGAGCAGGCGCAGCGTGGTGTAGCCCAGCACGGCCGCCACGGCCTGGCCGGCCAGCGGCACATATTTGGCCGCCTGCTTGGCCGTGAGTCGCATGCCCACGGCCTGGGTGGCCCGGATCACCAGCTCGCGGGTGACGAACTTGCCGATCAAGGCCGACCCGACGAGGCCGACCGCTTTCTGCACCTGCTCGCGCTTGTGGGGCGTGAGCCGGTCGATCTGCTCGGGAGTCAGGCCGAACTCCGCATTGATCTGCGGCACCAGTCGGGACAGCAAGGCCGCGTCCACCGCCCAATCGAGGCCCGGAATGGGCACGGTGCCCGCGGCGGCGGCCATCAGTGCGCGCCGGTGTAGCAGGCGGCGGCTGCGCTGCACGGCCGCCAGCAGATCGGGGTCGTT
The DNA here is from genome assembly GCF_030158955.1 of Acidovorax sp. SUPP1855. Classification (NCBI taxonomy): domain Bacteria; kingdom Pseudomonadati; phylum Pseudomonadota; class Betaproteobacteria; order Burkholderiales; family Comamonadaceae; genus Acidovorax; species Acidovorax sp. SUPP1855. Next base: position 152,957 of record NZ_BQXI01000010.1, read on the forward strand.
GCCGGCGAGAGCCGAGGCACTGGGAACGCGTTTCGCCACGGGGCGGCCGCCTTTCAGTTCTTGCTCTTGAAGAAGCCGTACACCAGCAGCAGCAGCATCGCGCCCAGGATGGAGGCGATCCAGCCGGCTGGCTCGCCCTCCTGGTACCAGCCCATGGCGAGTCCGATGTAGGTGGCCAGGAACGACCCGGCCACGCCGAGCAGCGCCGTCATGATCCAGCCGAGCTTGTCATCCCCCGGCTTGAGAGCGCGGGCGAGCAGGCCCACCACGAGACCGACGAGAAGAACACCGAGGACGGAGAACATGGGCAGGCAATTTCTGGTTGAGATAGGGCGAATCTACCCGGCGGCCCGCAAGGCGCCATGTCGGACGAGGCGCACTGTGCCGCCGGCCCGGAATGGAGGTTCTCACAAAGAACCGGATGAGGGCGGTGCGCACCAAGACAGTGCATTCTCGGCAGGCCGGTGCGGCGGAGCCTGGGGCGCCGGCTGTGGGAGTCGGCCGACAAGCCGACGCGCGTGAATCCCGCGCTCGGCGAATTCCCGGCTAGATAAGGTCATGGCTCTCCCACAAGAAAAGAAAGGAAAGCCATGCTCATCCGATCCCCTCGCACTGTCTTGTCCGCCACCGTGCTGGCGCTGGCCGCGGCCACCGGGGGCGCCATGCTGCCCTCGACAGCCCTTGCCCAGAGCGATCAGGCATCGCTGGAGCGCGGTGCACGGCCGGACACCACGCCCGCGCAACGCCACCAGACCGCGATCCGCGAGGCGGGCGGTGGTTTGAAGGTGGCTTTGGAAGAATGCCGGGCGGGTGAAGCCGGCGCGCGCAAGTCGTGCGAGTCGCAGGCCCGGGCCCGCTACCAAGCCGATATGGCTGCCGCCAAGGAAATGCTGCGCAATCCCGATGCCCGTCCGGTGAATGTGGTGGGCGAACCCATTCGCAGCACGGAAACCACGACGGTCATCAAGCCCTGACGGCCTCAGGCGAAGTCACCATGCGCAAGCGGTGCAACGTGCCGAAACGCTCAGTTGGCCGAGCCGTCCTTGCCAGTGTCGTCGGTGCTCACACGGCGGGCGCCGTTGAAGCGGCGCTGCCAGTAGGAGGCGCCCATGTCTTCCACGCGGACTTCCGCACCGCTGCGGGGCGAGTGGATGAACTTGCCGTCGCCCACATACATGCCGACATGGCTGAAGGCGCGGCGCATGGTGTTGAAAAAGACGAGGTCGCCCGGTTGAAGGTCTTTTTTCTCGATCTTCTCGGTGGCGGCCGCTTGCTGGTCGGCGCGACGCGGAAGCACGAGGCCAGCCGCCTTGCCGTAGATCGTGCGGATGAAGCCGCTGCAATCAAAACCGGTTTCGACGTCGTTGCCCCCCCGGCGGTAGGGTACTCCGAGGAATCCCATGGCCGTGGCGACGACTTCTCCGGCCTTGTCCTGCACGTTGTGCCGGGCTTCCTGCAGCTGCGAGAGCATGGTCTTCTCGCGGACAAGACGGTCCAGATCATCAGAGGGCGCATTGTTGGGGGCGGCGTGGGCGCTGGCGCAGGCCAGCAACAATAGGCAAATCCATCGAGACATGGGGCGCGAGGGTAACACGCGTCTCCGAGCATCTTTTGGCAAAAAATGTCGCAAAGGTTCAGGCTTCATGGCTTTTGACTATGGATCAGCGGGCGTGGCATGCTTTGGCACAGGCGATCCAAGCAAATTGGGGGCCTGCCCCATAGGCACAGTGCATAACGGCGTTACATTCATCCACCAATTCCGTCGCATGAAATTTGATAAATATGTGCGTTTAAATCGTTTTCTGCGCGTTGCGCTGACATCCTGCACCGCCGCCATGGCGCTCGCGCATGGAACGGCGGGGGCCCAGACTGCCATCCCGGTCGCCCCCCAGGCGGCCAAAAACCAGGCCAACGCCGTGACGGTGGCGCAGGACCTGTCCAATCCCTGGGCCGTGGCGTTCCTGCCGGGCGGGCGGTTCCTGGTGACGGAGCGTGTGGGCCGCCTGCGGGTGGTGGAGGCCAATGGCCGCATCAACCCGCCCATATCCGGCCTGCCGCCTGTCGTGTTCGGCGGGCAGGGCGGCCTGCTCGATGTGGTCACCGACACGGACTTCGAACGCAACCGGCGCATCTTCTTTTGCTACTCCGAGCCCGCGGCGCAGGGCGAGGCTGGCAACAGCACCGCCATGGCGAGCGCAGTGCTGGCCCCTGGCGAAACCGCCTTGAGCGACGTGCGCGTGATCTTCAGCCAACGGCCCAAGGTGCAGAGCTCGCTGCACTTCGGCTGCCGCATCGCGCAGGCCCGGGACGGATCGATCTTTCTGGCCGTGGGCGAGCGCTCCACCCGCAAGGAAGACGCCCAGAAGCTCGACGGCCACCTGGGCAAGATCATCCATGTGCAGCCCGATGGTTCGCCGGGCCCGGGCAACCCGACCGGGGCCGGCGCGCTGCCAGAAATCTGGAGCTGGGGCCACCGCAACCCGCAGGGCGCGACCATCGCCCCGGACGGTCGGCTGTGGATCAATGAACACGGCCCGCAAGGGGGCGATGAAATCAACGTGCCCCAGGCCGGCCGCAATTACGGCTGGCCGGTCGTCACCTACGGCGAGAACTATGGCGGCGGCAAGATCGGGGAAGGGCTGACGCACAAGGCGGGCATGGAGCCGCCGCTGCACTACTGGGTGCCGTCCATCGCGCCCTCGGGCATGGCCTTCCTGACCAGCGACCGCTACGGCGCCGATTGGCGGGGCAGCCTGTTCGTCGGCTCGCTCAAGTTCAGCCGCCTGCACCGGCTGGAGCTGGCGAACGGCAAGGTGGTGCGCGACGAATACCTGCTCGGCGGCCTGGCCGAACGCATCCGCGACGTGCGCCAGGGTCCGGACGGCTGGCTGTACCTGCTGACCGATGGCCCCCAGGGCCGGCTGCTGCGCCTGACGCGCTGACTACCCCTGTGCGGATCGGGCGACCCTGGAGCCGGTCCACCCCCGTCGTACTGTCTCAAGGAACCTGCGCCAAGCACGGCTGCGACAATCCCCGCATCTTTCACCTTTTGCCCAGCGCACCCCGCCCATGCTGCTCGACGCCTCCGAATCCCAACTCGTCCTGGTCGATTACCAGGAACGCCTGATGCCCGCCATTTTCGAAGGCCCGGCCGTGCTGGCCAACGCGCTGCGCCTGGCCCGGGCGGCCCAGTTGATGGAGGTGCCGGTCTGGGGCACCGAGCAAAACCCATCGCGCCTGGGGCCCAACGACCCGGCGCTGCGTGCGCTGTGCCGCAAGACCCTGGCCAAGATGCATTTCAGCGCCGCCGAGGAAGGCCTGGGCGAATGGCTGCGCCCCGAGCCCAAGCCCCCTGCCGGCAACGCCCGCAGCCTGCCCAAGCACCTGCAGAAACCCCAGCCCACGGCCGAAGAGCCCGGCGCCATCGTCATCGCCGGCTGCGAGGCCCACGTTTGCCTGCTGCAGACGGCGCTGGACCTGCTGGAGGACGAATTCGACGTGTGCGTGGTGACCGACGCCTGCGGCTCGCGCACCGAGCGCAACCGCGACGCCGCCTTCGACCGCCTGGCCGGCGCGGGCGCCGAACTGGTCACGACGGAGATGGTCATCTTCGAATGGGCGCGCACGGCGGAACACCCGGCCTTCAAGGATTTGCTGGCGCTGGTGAAGTGAGCCTGGGGTGGGGGAGCGGGCCGGCGAGCCTGCCCCTGTCCCATCCCTGGGCAGTGCCCGGTGACCGGGTTGATAGGATCTGATCGCGTCCTTGGCGGCCGTCCCCTCCGGGGCTGCTGCAAGGTTTGGAGTTTTACCCCATAAGGAGTTTTCACCCCATGCATTGGAAGTCCGCTTTCGCTTTGCTCGCCCTGTCTGGTGCGACCCTAACTACATTCGCGCAGTCCGACCGGCAAGTGGCCGAAGACATGGTGACCCGCTCAGCCAATGTCTGCCCTGGCCACAGCACCGAGCGCACCACACCCACGGTCAAGGCCGTGCCCGTCGGCGCATTGCGGGTCATGCGGGACCGCGGCCTGGTGATGTGCCCGGACCGTCGCCTCGATGCCGACGCACCGGCCGTGTTCTACGGCAGGGTCGGTGTGTTCGCATGGAACCCGGAAGTGGCGGCGGCTTCGGCCGTGATCGTCCAGCAGATCGGCGCCATGACCCGCAAGGACGAGTACCCGGTGGAGACGCTGGTCTGGGATGCCAAGGGCAACCCCCTGAAACAACGCACCGTGCCGGCCTTCGAACCCAGGCCCGGCGCGGCGGTGCTGTACAAGATCCGTTGATGCGAGGGTGACCGCTGTGGCGGCCGGGTCCTGTGCCTCGGCGTGAATTGATCTGCCGCAATGCAGATTGGCAAGCCAGCCGCTACAACCGACATGGGCGGGCTTGGCGGACACGGGGCCGTAAGGGCCGGCCTCCACCCTGACATCCCCGAACGGGAGTTCTTATGTTCGACCACATCGGTATCCGCGCCAGCGACAGCGAGGCCAGTGCGTCCTTCTTCCTGCGCGCCCTGGCGCCCCTGGGGATCACCGTCGCCATGAAGGGGCCGCACGGGGCGGGTTTGGGCAAGAACGGCAAACCCTCGCTCTGGATCTACGATGCCGAAGACCGGCCGAGCCCGCTGCACCTGGCGTTCACGGCGGAAAGCCGGCGCCAGGTCGACGCGTTCCATCGTGCGGCGATCGAAGCCGGGGGCCAGGACAATGGCCCCCCAGGACTGCGCCTGCACTACCACCCGCACTACTACGCCGCCTTCGTCATCGCGCCCGATGGCCACAACGTGGAAGCGGTGTGCCATCTACCGCAGGATTGAAGGCGCATGCCAACACCACGGTCGAAGGAGCCAACGATGAAGGTTGAAGGAAGCTGCTACTGCGGCGCCATCGAATACGAAGCGCAGGTACAGCCCGGCACCACGACGGTCTGCCACTGCGCGGACTGCCAAGCCCAATCCGGCTCCGCCTTCCGGGCAAACATCGCCGCGCCGGCAGACGGTTTCCGGCTGATCAAGGGGCAGCCCCGCACCTACACCAAGACGGCCGCCAGCGGCAACCAGCGCCTGCTTGCGTTTTGCGAAGTCTGCGGGAGTTCGCTGTATGCCTGTGCGCTCGAGAATCCGCAGTCCTACTCGTTGCGGATCGGCACTTTGAAGCAACGGCAGGAACTGGGCACCCCGCAGCGCCAGATTTGGACACGGCGTCGTCACGATTGGGTGGGCCTGCCAGACAGTGTGGAGTCGTTCGACGGGCAGCCATGAGCCGGGCAGGGCGGTGCCCGTGCCACTGCAACCCTGCAGGTTCGCAGAAGCTGCCGGGTTCCTCCATCTGCAAAGCCTGGTGAATGGCCTCTGACGGGCGTGTCGGCGGAAGTCGGCCCTGAGACATCTCCGCGAGAGGATTCTTGGAGCGGCATGCCAGCGCGCCTTCCGTTCCAAGTCGTGTGGCCGCACTATCGGGTCTTGATGACGAAGAGCGCCAGCGCCATCAGGCCGACACCTGACAGTTGGGTCGCGCTCAGCATCCGGCCGTAGACCGCCCAGTCCAGCAGCACTGCCATCAATGGATAGACGTACTGCAGCACGGCAACCCTGCCCAGAGTCAGGCAGGCCATTCCCGTGAACAAAATGGCATAGGCCAGACCGGTATGCAGCACGCCCAGTCCTGCCAGCCAGGCCCATGCGGCGGCGTCCGAGGGCCAACCATGCGCCCATGGGACCCACAGCAGCACCAGCATCCCCACCGCGCACTGCCACCACGCCAGTGCGAACGGGGTGACGACCTTCTCTGTCTTGGCGATGATCGTCACGCCGGCGTAGCTGAGCGATCCTCCCAGACACATCAGCAGGCCCGTCAGATAGTCGGACCCGGATGCGCCGGCTAAGGAGCCACCGCCCCATAGGCCGGTCGTCAAGACCAGACCGCCCAATGCCACGGCGGTTGCGGCTTTCTGCGCGGCAGTGACATGCTCGCGCAGCACCAGCGCACCGAACACCATGATCCACACCGGCTGAATGTGGAAGACCACCGTCGCGACGGCAATCGACGTGCGCGGTATGGCGGCAAAGAACAGCGCCCAGTTCACGACCATCAGGCAGCCCGTCGCGCAGACGATCCACCCGCTGCGACCGCGCAGGCGAAGTTCTCGCGTTCGGCCCGTGGCGACGCCCCATGCCAGCAACGCCAACGCTCCGAATGCGCAGCGAAACAGCACGGTCACCAGAGGGTGTTGATTCGCCTCTTCGACGAACACGCCGACGGTGCCCAGCAGCACGCCCCCGGCGATCATCAGCCATTGGCCCTGCGCTTCCCGCTTGGCGCAAGCGCCGACCTCAATGGGGCGCGATGGTTGCAACGTGGCGGAAGGCTTGTGGTCCATGCCCCGATGCTCATGCCGCGGCGGATTGCCGTAAAGCAAATAGTTCGATAGCCTGATATTCGACAATCGAATTCAATAAGCATCGAAAGCATTCAATGAGTTACCCCGATCTGCAAATCGACTGGCTGCGCGCCTTTGTGGCGGTGGTGGATGCGGGCTCGCTCTCGGCGGCAGCACCCCTGGTTCACCGCTCCCAGGCGGCTGTGAGCATGCAGATCAAGAAACTGGAGGCCGCCCTGGAACGGCCGGTGCTGCTGCGCGGGCCTCGCCACCTGCAGTTGACGCCGGCGGGCGCCGAGCTGCTGGGCTATGCGCGCCGCATGCTGGCCCTTCAGACGGAGGCGCAGACGGCGCTTTTCGGGCCGGACTTGTCCGGACGCGTGCGACTCGGCGTTCCCGATGACTATGCATCGACCTACCTGACGCCGGTGTTGCGCAGCTTTGCGGGCCGCTACCTGGGGGTGGAGATCGAGCTGACCTGCGAGCAATCCACTTCGCTCATTCCCAAGGTCGTGCGGGGTGAATTGGACCTGGCGCTCGTGTCCCGCGACAAGCCGCAACGGGGCCGGCTTCTCTTTCAGGAGCCCTTGGTCTGGGCCGGCGCTGCGCAGCATGAGGTGTGGCGCAAGACCCCGCTGCCCATTGCCGTCTACGAGGAAGGCAGCATGGCCAGGACCGCTGCGCTGTCCAGCCTCGCGGCCCATCGCCGGGCCTACCGCGTCGTTTACCACAGCTCGAGTCTGGCGGGACAACTGGCTGCGGTGGAAAGTGGCCTTGCCGTCGCAGTCTTTACCCGCTGCAGCGTGCCTGCCCATCTCCAGGTATTGCAGAACCTGCCCGCGGGATTCGAACTGCCCCCCTTGATTTCCATGGAAGTGGCCGCGCTGCGCAGCAAGGCATCCAGGCACTCGGCGGCAGTGGACGCCATGCAACAGCAGCTACTGAAAACGCTGGCCAGGCCATAGGCCCGGCGCCTGGATGGCGTGCGGTGTTGGCAAGGGTGTCGTCACCAGGCTGACATCGGCACCATGCGCCCCGAGCCGTGGAGAAGCGTCACCGCGAGGAGGCCGACATTCCCTTGCCATGCGATCCATCGCCAGCCGAGCGATTCGTGCGCCGATCTGAAACGGCACCAGCCCTCCCTCATTGAAGCCGCGGCACGCCAGCCCCCGAGGGCGAACCAAGCGCCCCGCGCGCCACGCCCACGCTGCCCATCGCATTGAGCCGGAACCGCGCCACCGTCGCCGCCAGGCGGCTGGCCTGGTCGTTCAGGCTTTCCGCGGCGGCAGCGGATTCCTCCACCAGGGCCGCATTCTGCTGGGTCATCTGGTCGAGCTGGTTGACGGCGGTGTTCACCTGGCGGATGCCGTCCGACTGCTCGGAGGTGGCGGCGGTGATCTCTCCGATGATGTCGCTCACGCGCTGCACGCTGTTCACGATCTCTTCCATGGTCGTGCCGGCGTCCTGCACCAGGCGCGAGCCTGCCGCGACCTTCTCGACCGAGTTGCCGATGAGGGCCTTGATCTCCTTGGCCGCGTCGGCCGAGCGGCCGGCCAAGCTGCGCACCTCGCTGGCCACCACCGCGAAGCCGCGGCCCTGCTCGCCGGCCCGTGCGGCCTCGACGGCGGCATTCAGCGCCAGGATGTTGGTCTGGAAGGCGATGCCGTCGATCACGCCGATGATGTCGCTGATCTTGCGCGAGCTCTGGTTGATCTCGTCCATGGTGGACACCACCTGGGTCACCACCTGCCCGCCGCGCGCGGCCACTTCGGCCGCCGAGCTGGCGAGCTTGTTGGCGGTGGCGGCGGAGTCGGCCGACTGGCGCACGGTGGCGGTCAGCTCTTCCATCGAACTAGCGGTTTCCTGCAGGTTGCTCGCGGTCTGTTCGGTGCGCTGGCTCAGGTCGGCGTTGCCGGTGGCGATTTCGCGTGTGGCGGTGGCGATGGAGTCAGCCACGTTGCGCACCTCCATCAGCGAGCCTTCGAGCGCACCGCGCATGGAGGCCAGGGCGCGCAGCAGCATGCCGGTTTCGTCGGTGGCGTGGCGGCCGTGGTCCTGGCCGGTGAGGTCCATGGCCGCGATCTGCTCGGCCACCTGGCGCGCTTCGGCCAGCGGCCGCGTGATGCTGACCGTCAGGCGCCAGGCCAGCAACGCCGCCAGCAGCAGCGAGCCCACGCACAAGGCCGTCAGCAAGCCGGTGGCGGCCTGGCTGGCCGCGCGGATGCGTTCGCCCGCCGCGTCCAGTTCGCTGCGTTGCAGGTCGGCCATCCTGGCCATGGTCTTTTGCAGGTTGACGGACGCTGGCTCGTAGCGTTCGGAGAACGCCCGGGCCGTGGCCTCGGCATTGCGTTCCTTCTTGAGGCGCGACACCTCGTCGCGGGTGGAAAGGTACGCCTTGCGGTTCTCTCCGATCTGCGCGAACAGCGCCCTCTCGGCGTCGCTGTCCAGCATCTTCTCGATCTGCTGCTGCAATGCCGATGACTGCTTGCTCGACTCGGCCGCGGTGGCGGCGAAGAAGTCCGCCAGCGAGGGATCGCTGCTCTTGGCGATGGCGGCCACGCGCTGCGCGCCGTTGGTGATGTTGCGATACCAGTCGCTGGCGGCCCGCTCCTTCGCCAGCGACGTGTTGAGCATGGTGTTCATTTCTTGCGTGACGGCCCGGAGCTGGACGATGCCGTACAGGCAACTGACCAGAAACAGCACCAGGATGGTGCCGAGCACGAGTGCCAGGCGGCGGCCGATGGTGAAACGGGTGGGTGTCATGAAGATGCCTTCCAGGACGCTGAGCCAGAGGAAATGGGAAATAGGGCCTCGGGTGACTGGGGTGATGCCCTTGCCCGATGTTTCAAAGTGTAGGTGGGCGGTGCGCCAAGGTGGGGAGGGCAAACGAGAGCATGGCGCCTCGCATGGCGGAATTCGCTCCATTGCGACAGTGGACGGGGCGCGTGGTGGTCAGGGGGCGGCCGCAGCGCCGTCAGGGCGGCGTCGGGATCCGTGGGCAGAATGGCGCGGTCCTGGCAAAAGAACGATCCCAAGGAGACAAGCCATGCCCCGTTACGCCGACTTCCACCGCCGGTCCCTCGACGACCGCGACGCCTTCTGGGCCGAGCAGGCCCGCCTGATCGACTGGCACACCCCGCCGCAGCAGATCTGCGATGACAGCCATCCGCCGTTCGCGCGGTGGTTCGTGGGGGGCACCACCAACCTGTGCCACAACACGGTGGACCGCCATCTGGCCCGCCGGGCCGACCAGCCGGCGCTGATCGCCGTCTCCACCGAGATGAACACCGAGCGCACCTATTCCTTTGCCGAACTGCATGCCGAGGTGCAGCGCATGGCGGCCGCGCTGCGGTCGCTGGGCGTGGGGCAGGGCGACCGCGTGCTGATCTACATGCCGATGGTGGCCGAGGCGGTGTTCGCCATGCTGGCCTGCGTGCGCATCGGCGCGCTGCACTCCGTGGTGTTCGGCGGTTTCGCGGCCGCGTCGCTCGCCACGCGCATCGACGATGCCGAGCCCGTGGCCATCGTGAGCGCCGACGCGGGATCGCGTGGCGGCAAGGTGGTGCCCTACAAGCCGCTGCTGGACGAGGCCATTGCCCAGTCGCGCCACCAGCCCGCCGCCGTGCTGCTGATCGACCGGGGCCTGGCGCCCATGGCCCGGCAGGCCGGCCGCGACCACGACTGGGCGGCGCTGCGCGAGCAGCACCTGCATGCGGATGTGCCCTGCGAATGGGTGGACGCCACGCACCCCAGCTACACGCTGTACACCAGCGGCACCACCGGCCGGCCGAAGGGCGTGCAGCGCGACACGGGCGGCTATGCGGTGGCGCTGGCGGCCAGCATGCGGCACATCTTCGGCGTGGGCGCTGCAGAGGGCGGGGCAGCGGCCGAAGGCGCCGCTGCGAACCCGGGCGTGTTCTTCGCCACCAGCGACATCGGCTGGGTGGTGGGCCACAGCTACATCGTCTATGGCCCGCTGATCGCCGGCATGGCCACGCTGTTGTACGAAGGCCTGCCCACCCGGCCCGATGCAGGCGTGTGGTGGGGCCTGGTGGAAAAGTACCGCGTCACGCACATGTTCTCGGCGCCGACGGCGGTGCGGGTGCTCAAGAAGCAGGACCCGGCCTTTCTGCGCCGGCACGACGTGTCCAGCCTGCAGGGCCTGTGGCTGGCGGGCGAGCCGCTGGACGCGCCCACGGCCGAGTGGATCGCCCAGGCGCTGGGCGTGCCCGTGATCGACAACTACTGGCAGACCGAAACCGGCTGGCCCATCCTCACCCTGGCCCGCGGCGTGGAGCCGCAGGCGGCGCGCCTGGGCAGCCCGGGCCGGGCGATGTACGGCTACGACGTGAAGCTGATCGACGAGGCCACAGGCGAAGAGCTCACCGGGCCCGACCAGAAGGGCGTGCTCGCCATCGAAGGGCCACTGCCCCCGGGCTGCCTGCAGACCGTGTGGCGCGACGACGAGCGCTTCGTGCAGACCTATTGGAAAAGCCTGCCCGGCCCCATGCGCTACAGCACCTTCGACTGGGGCATCCGCGATGCCGACGGCTACTACTTCATCCTGGGGCGCACCGACGACGTGATCAACGTGGCCGGCCACCGCCTGGGCACGCGCGAGATCGAGGAGAGCATCGCCGGCCACCCGCAGATCGCCGAGGTGGCGGTGGTGGGCGTGGCCGATGCGCTCAAGGGCCAGGTGGCCATGGCATTCGCCGTGGTGCGCGATGCGGCGGTGCTTACCGATGAGGCGGCGCGCCTGCGGCTGGAGGGCGAGGTGATGCAGCAGGTGGCCCAGCGCCTGGGCGCCGTGGCGCGACCGGCACGGGTGCACTTCGTGGCGGCACTGCCCAAGACGCGCAGTGGCAAGCTGCTGCGCCGCGCCCTGCAGGCCGTGGCCGAGCGGCGCGACCCGGGCGACCTGACCACGATGGAAGACCCGGCGGCGCTGCAGCAGGTGAAGGAACTGGTGGGCTGACGGCCCGCACGCCGATGGCCGCTCAGGCGGCCAGGCCCCGATGATCGCGGTTTGCTACTGTTTTTGCAGCACTATGCCCTAGTATTGATTGTGCTGGAGGCCGTTTTGATCCCAAGGCGTTGCCGCTGCCGTGTTGGCGCCGGTGCGCGCCCGACGCTACAGGCCCCGCGGCCGCCAGCCCTCGGGCGCATGCCATTGCGCCAGCCACTGCGGCAGTTCATCCGCCGGCATGGGCCGGGCGATGCAGTAGCCCTGCGCCAGCGCGCATCCCATCTGCTGCAGCATCTGCCCTTGCTCCACGGTTTCCACGCCCTCGGCGACGATGGAGTAGCCGAACGACCGCGCCAGGCCGATCACGCCCTGCACGATGGCCAGGTCGCCCGAGTCGGTCATCATCCCGTGCACGAAGCTCTGGTCGAGCTTGAGCGTGTCCATGGGCAGGCGGCGCAGGTAGGTAAGCGACGAATACCCCGTGCCGAAGTCGTCCAGCGACACCGTCACCCCCAGGTCGCGCAACTGCTGCAGCTGCAGCGCGACGTGGCCGATGTCGTAGAGCGCCGCGCTTTCGGTGATCTCCATGTCCAGCAGGCTCGCGGGCACGTCGGGCCGCTGCGCCAGGCGCCCGGCCAGCCAGTCGGCAAAGCCTTCGCGCTGCAGGTGCTGGGCCGAGATGTTGACGCTCACCGGCAGCCGCAGGCCGGCGCGCAGCAGGGCGGCGATGCAGTCCAGCGCCGTGTCCACCACCCATTCACCGAAAACCGTCTCCAGGTCGGTGCCGTCCATCAGGTGCAGGAAGGCGCCGGGCGACAGGGTGCCGCGTTGCGGGTGATGCCAGCGCGCCAGGGCCTCGGCGCCCACCACCGTGCCCTGGCGCATGTCCACCTTGGGCTGCAGGAAGAGGGCGAATTCGCCCGCCGCGATGGCATCGCGCACCTTCTCGCCCTGTTCGCGGTGGCTCTTCAGCGCGCGCTCCTGCGCGGCGTCGAAGGCGTGGAAGCGGTTGCGCCCGGACTGCTTGGCCGCGTACATGGCCTGGTCGGCATGGCGCAGCAGGGCATCGGCGTCCGCGTCGTCGTCGGGATAGATGGTGTAGCCCACGCTGGCCGTCACCGTCACCGCCACCCGCTCGGTGCCCAGGGTGTAGGGCGCGGCCACGCTTTCCATCACCCGGCGCAGCAGGCGCTCGCCGTCGGCGCGGGTTGCGAGGTCGGGCAGCAGGATGACGAATTCGTCGCCGCCCAGCCGCGCCACGCAGTCCACGGGGCGCAGCGCCCGCGTGAGTCGGCCGGCCACGATCACCAGCAGGCGGTCGCCCGCGTCGTGGCCGAGCCGGTCGTTCACGGGCTTGAAGCCGTCCAGGTCGAGGTAGGCCACGCCCAGCAGACGGCCCCGCTCGCGCGCCCGCGCCATCACCTGCTGCAGCCGCGTGGCCAGCAGCACCCGGTTGGGCAGGCCGGTGAGCGCATCGAAATGGGCGAGCTTTTGCAGCAGCTCTTCCTGCACGCGCTGGCTGCTCACATCGATGCCCACGCCCAGCATGCGCTGCGGCCGGCCGGCCTCGTCGTGGTCCACGATCTTGCCCAGGTTGCGCACCCAGCGGCCGGGACCCTGGGGCAGGGCGATCTGCCAGGTCGCGTCGAACGGCGTGGCGGGATGGGCGGTATGGCGCGCCAGTTCGGTGGTCACCGCCTCGATGTCGTCGGGTGCCATGCCCGCCGTCCAGTGCACGGGCGTGGGGTCTCCGGCGGCAGGCGGCAGGCCCTGAAGGTCGCGCCAGCGGCGGTCGCCGGTAAGCGTGCCGGTCTGCAGGTTCCAGTCCCACAGGCCGATGGAGGCGGCCGAAATGGTGAGCGACAGCAGCGCCTCGCGTTCGCGCACCTGGTCTTCCATGCGCTTGCGCTCGGTGATGTCGTGCCCCGAGAACAGCCAGGCCTGCACGCCGTCGATCTCGGTGGCGTGCATGGACTGCAGCACCGTGCGCAAGCCGTCGTGGCGCGTGCGCATCGTGATTTCCAGGCCGTTGACGGCGGTGCGGTCCTGAACGGATTCCACCAGCGCCGCACGCACCTGCGGGGTAATGATGCCCAGCTCGACGGCGGTGCGGCCGATGGCCTCATCCCGGGGAATGCCCAGCAGGGCCTCCCAGGCGGGGTTGACGTCGATGTAGGCGCCGTCCTCGCGGCGCGACAGGCCCATGGGGTAGGGCATGAGTCGGAACACGCGGGCGAAGCGGTCTTCCGACTGGCTCAGCCGCTCGCTGGCGCGCCGGGATTCGTCGATGTCCTGGATCACGCCCCGCACGCGGGTGACGTGTCCGTTTTCCAGCACCGGCTCGGCGCTGGCGGTCACCCAGATGTGCCGGCCGTCGTCGGCCCGCTGGATCTGCACCTGCATGCTCCATTCGGCCTGGTCCACGACGCATTGCCGAAAGCGCTCGCGCAGGGCCTCGCGGAACTGCGGCACCACGAACCGCTCCAGGTAGTCGGTGCGCGGCAGCGGCGCGTCGGGCGGCAGGCCGTGGATGGCGTACGAGACATCGGACCAGTACACCAGCCCCTCCCCGACGATGTGCTCCCACGCGCCCATGCGGGCCATGCGGCCGGCCTGCTGCAGCAGGCGGTTGGCGTCCATGAGCTGGGCGCGGCTGCGCTCCTCGGCCGTCATGTCGTGGAACACGAAGACGATGCATTCCTGGCCCGAGACCGTCACGGGCCGCGCCGACATCAGCCCGGGAATGGGCCGGTTGCCCCGCTGCGCCACCATGGGCATGCGGTCCACGTAGCCGTCGCGGCGGTGCAGCGCCACCATCTGCGCGCGCTGCTCGGGATGGGCCCAGATGTCGAGCTCGATGGAGGTGCGGCCCACGGCCTGTTCGCGGGTGTAGCCCAGCAGCTCGGTGAAGGCCTCGTTCACGTCCAGGTAGCAACCGTCGGACAGGCGCGTCACCCCGGCGGGGTCGGGCAGCATCTGGTAGATGGTGGTGTACTTGACCTCCGACAGCCGCAGCGCCTCCTGCATCTCGTGCAGCGAGGTCACATCGAGGTCCATGCCCACCAGGCGCAACGGCCGGCCGTGTGCATCGCGCTCGGCCACCTGGCCCCGGGCGATCACCCAGCGCCAGCGGCCATGGATGTCCTGCATGCGGAATTCGGCATTGAAGCTGTCTTCGTGCCCCTCCATGGTGCGCTGCAGGTAGGTGGCCAAGCGAGCGGCGTCGTCCGGGTGGCGGCGCTCGTTCCAGCGCTGCCAGTCGCTCGCGTCCCGGGCCGCTGTGCCAGCGCCACGGCGGGCGTCGCGGTCTTCCAGCCCGAAGGCCTGGTAGAAGCTGCCGCGGTAGGAAAACCGGCGCTGGGGCACATCCCACTCCCAGCGGCCGCCCCCGGTGGCATCCAGGGCCATGAGTAGTTCCTGCTCCTGCTGGCGCAGCGTCTGCAGGGCCCGGGCCCGGCTGCACAGCAGCTGCGTGCCACCGCCCAGGATCAAAAAGCCCATGCCATACCGCCAGGGCAGTTGCTGCAGCCAGGGCATCAGGTCGCCCTCCGGCAGGACGCCCGCCAGTCCTTCGCGCCAGAACAGCATGCACGGCGGCAGGCAGGCGGCGACGGCGACGATCACCACCCACAGGTTCAGGCCCGTGGCCTGCCGCACCCCGCGCCACAGCAGGCCGATGGCGAAAACCGAGCCGATCGCGCCCAGCCCGGCAGGCAGCGGCCCGGCCGACAGGCCCCAGAAGCCGGCGGCCGTCACCCCAGCCGCCAGCGCCCCGGCCAGCGGGCCGAACATCACCGTGCACACGGCCGTCACCGTGGGGTGGGGCAACTCGGCATACAGGGGGTCGAACGCCCGGGTGAACACCATGATCAGCACCGAGGCCAGCCCCCCGGCCAGCCCGGCCTGCACCCTAGTGCGCCGCGACGGCTGCAGCAGTTCGGCGCCGGGCAACAGCGCCAGCACCGCGATCAGCAGAAGGTGCAGTCCGCCGAGGAAGAAGATTTCATAGCCCATCGTGCGGCGCCGAAGGGAGAACACCTTGGCGGCCCATGGCACGGACCCGAACAGGACAATCCATGCAGAAGTGGGGCGCGAGGGGCATGGGCCGAGTTTAGAACGGGTTCATGACCATGGCAGAGCAGCGCCCGCACGAAAGTTGGCGGCCGGGCGCCTCTCTCGGGTTTCTCCGGAAGGCGGACGGGTCGGGCCGCCGTGCCCGGATCAGGCCGCGAGGCCGTGCAGGTCCGTCGCCCGGTCCAGCGCCCAGAGGTTACCGAGCAGGCGCCGTGCGCGCTCCGCGCCGACGACCGGCGCTGCCAGTTCCAGGAATTTGCCCTCCAGCTCTTCGTCCGACAGCGGCAGTTCGGGGTCGCCCTTGCGGTCCGGCTGCAGCCACGCCAGGCGGCGGCCGTCGTGGGTTTCGATGTCCACGCGGGCGGACCGCCGGCCCGGAAAGGCGGCGTCGATTTCGGGATCGACCACCGCGCCGATGCGGCCCACCATGGCCCGCAGCGCCGGGTCGGCCAGCCGCTCGGGCGTGTAGGCGGCCAGGCGCACGCTGCCATGCACCAGGGCCGTGGCCACGACGAAGCGCAGGCTGAACCGGGCCTCGTTTTCGGTTTGCGGGTTTTCGTAGCAGGCGATGTCCAGCGCCGGGCCATAGGTGGCAACCTGCACGTGGCGGATGTCGCCCGGCTGCAGCCCGCGCGCGGCGCGCAGCGCCAGTGCGCCGTCGATGGCCGCAAACGTGTGCCCGCAGCCGATGTGGTTCTTGAACGTGAGGCGCGTGATGTGGAAGTCGCGCCCCAGGGTGTCGCCGGCGTGCGACCAGTCCGGGCCGTCGCTCATGGCGCGGCCCAGGCCCGCCTCGCCATCCAGCACGTCCAGCGAGCCGGTCACGCCCTGGCCGGCCAGTTGCGCGGCCAGCAGGCCGGCCTCGGCCGCGCGGCCGGCGTGCAACGGCTTGGACATCGAGTCCATCCGGAAGGCCTGCTGCAGGCCGGCGGCGAAGGTGGCGGCCGTGGCCAGCGCATGGGCGAAGGGGGCGGCGTCCAACTGCAGCACCCCGCCGGCCGCCGCCGCTGCGCCGAAGGCGCCCACGGTCCCGGTGTTGTGCCAGAAGCGGTAGTGCGGCCGGCCCATGACCACGCCGATGCGGGTCGAGACCTCATAGCCCAGCACCAGGGCGCGCAGGAACGCCAGCCCGCTGGCGCCGGCCTGCTGGCCGGCTGCGAGGGCCGCAGCGATGGTGGCCGCGCCGGGGTGGTACATGGCCTCGCGAAAACTGTCGTCCACCTCGGCCGCGTGCGCTGCCGCGCCGTTGTACAGCGCCGCCGCCCGGGCCGTGGCGGCGCGGCCGTTGCCCAGGCGGGCGGGGCCGCGGTCCAGGTCGTCGGCCAGCACCTGTTCCAGCTGGGCCAGCGGCGCGGTGGCCAGGCCCGGAAACAGCGAGGCATGCCAGTCGATGACGGCGCGCTTGGCGTGGTGGATCACCGGATCGGGCAGGGTGGTGTGGTGGAACGCGCGGGCGTATTGCCCGAAGACTTCGGTGGCATGCATGGTGGGCGGATGTCCTTTGCTTTCAAAAACCAGGGACGACGCGAGGGCGGGGGCCGTGGAGGCGCTCGCGCTCACGCCAGCACCAGCACGCCGTCCGCGGCGCACACGCCCTGGCCCCGGGGCAGGACGAACACCGGGTTGATCTCCGCCTCGACCACGCGGTCGCCCAACTGCGCGGCCATGGCCGAGAAAGCCACCACCGCGTCCACCAGCGCCTGCACATCGGCGCAGGGGCGGCCCCGAAAGCCGTCCAGCAGCGGCCAGGTCTTGAGCTCCTGCGCCATGGACAGCGCCTCGGCCCGGCTCAGCGCGCCGAGCCGGCCGCCCTCGCAGGGCAGCAGGCGCAAGGCGGTGTCCTGGAACAGTTCGGCCGTCACGCCCCCCATGCCCAGCAGCACGGCAGTGCCCAGCGCGTCGCGGTGCAGGCCGAGGATGAACTCGGTGCCGCCCGCGACCATCTGCTGGACCAGAAACCGGTGCGGACGCTCGCCGGCCCGGGCCTCGACCTCATCGGCCATCCGGTCCAGCCGCGCGCCGATGGTCTGCGGCAGCAGGCCCACGGCCACGCCGCCCACGTCGCTCTTGTGCGTGATGCGCGAGGACAGGATCTTGAGCACCACCGGCCCGCCCAGTTCGAGCGCGGCGGCTTCGGCCTCGGCCGCCGTGCCCACCACGCGCTCGGCCGCGCAGGGCACGCCGAAGCGGCCGAACACCGCCTTCGCCTGCGCTTCGTCCAGCGGCCCGCCGGGCAATGGCTCCAGGGCCACCGCGGCCGGGGCCTGGGCGGCGGCCCCGGGCTCCCCCGAGACCTCGAAGCGGCTCGCACGCAGCATGCCGGCCAGCGCGGCGGTGCAGCTTTCGGCGGCGGCAAAGGCCGGCACGCCGCGCTGGGTCAGCAGCGCCCCGATCTCCGGCGCGTGCGGGCTGACGTAGGCCAGCACCGGCTTGTCGGAATCCGGTAGGCAGGCCTGGATCGCGCCGGCCAGCAGCTCCGGCATCGCCAGGCTGGAGGAGCCGACGATGATGACCAGCGCGTCGTAGCGCGGGCTGGCCAGCAGCGCCGTGATGGCGCCCCGCAGCAGGTCGGGCCTCAGCCCGGCGAGCGTGACGTCGATGGGGTTGCGGTCCAGCACGGCCTCGCTGCCGGTCTGCAGGGCCCGCAGCGCCTGGGCCGTGGCCGCGTCGGGCGGGGGGGTCTCGAAGCCGGCCACGCCCAGGTCGTCGGACACCAGCGTGCCCGCGCCCCCGGTCGAGGTGAGGATGGCCACGCGGTTGCCGCGCAGGCGCCGCCCGGTGCACAGCGCGGCCGGCACGTCCAGCAGGTCGGCGAAGCGCTCCGCGCGGATCACGCCCACCTGCTTGAACAGCGCGTCGTACATGCGGTCGGCACCGGCCAGGGCGCCGGTGTGCGACACGGCGGCCTGCGCTCCGGCCTCGGAGCGCCCCACCTTGAAGGCCACCACCGGCTTGCCGGCACGCGCGGCCTTGAGGCAGGCCGCCCGGAACCGGGCCGGGTGGCGCACCGCCTCGACATACAGCGCGATCACCTGGGTGGCCGGGTCGTCGGCCAGGTGGTCGATGAAATCGGCCAGTTCCAGATCGACCTCGTTGCTGGTGGAGATGAGCTTGGACAGTCCGATGCCCCGCGCCGCCGCGCGCGACAGCAGCGACCCCAGGATGCCGCCGCTTTGCGACACCACGCCGATGCCGCCCACCGGAAACGCATCCATCTCCAGCGCGCCGGAGGGCGAGAGCACGATGCCGTCGGTCAGGTTGACCAGCCCGATGGTGTTGGGCCCCAGGATGCGCATGCGGCCGGCCGCGTCCATGAGTTGCGCCTGGCGGTGCGCGCCTTCCTCGCCGGTTTCGGTATAGCCGCTGGCCAGCACGATGGCCGCCGCGCAGCCGCGCGCCGACAGCTCCCGGACCGTCTGGTGCGCGCGCTCGGCACCCAGCAACACCACGGCCACGTCCGGCACCTCGGGCAGCGAGGCCACGTCGGGATAGCAGGGCAGGTCGCCGATGCGCTCCACCTTGGGATTGACCGGCAGGATGCGGCCCGAGTACCCGTGCTTTTGCAGATAGGCCACCGGACGGCCCGTGGTCTTTTGCGGGTCGGCCGAGGCGCCGATGACGGCGACGCTGCGCGGAGACAGCAGCTTGGCGATGGCTTCGTTCATGGCATCACTCCGTGGCGGCCGAACGGGCCAGGAACGCCTCCACGGCGGCGCGGTGCTCGCTGCTCGTGTAGCAGATACCTTGCGCCTGGCTGCCCTGCGCGAACACGTCGTGCGATGTCCGCTCGAAGCTCTGGTTGAGGATCGTCTTGGTGAGCGCGATCGCGGTGGGCGACGCGCTGCCCAGCTCCCTGGCCCACGCCTGCGCGTCGGCCAGCAGCGAGGCGGCCATGGTCCGGCGGTCCACGATGCCCAGAGCCAGGGCCTCGTCCGCGTCCACTTTGCGCCCGGTGAAGATGAGTTGCTTGGCCTGCGAGAGGCCGACGCGGCGCGGCAGGAAGTACATGCCGCCCCCGTCCGGCACGATGCCGCGCAGCACGTAGCTCCAGGTGAAGCTGGCCCACTCGCTGGCCAGGATGAAGTCGCAGGCGAGCGCCGTGTCGGCGCCCAGGCCCGAGGCCGCACCGTTGACGGCGGCGATCACCGGCTTGGGCATGGTGTGCAGCAGCGCCTGCGTCCGGTGCACGCGCTGCTGGCGCTGCCAGCCATTGAAGCCGACCTCGCCCACCGGTGCGTTCATGCGCCGCTGCATGCCGGCGATGTCTCCGCCCGCGCAAAAGCCCTTGCCCGCACCCGTGAGGACGAGCGCGCGGATGCTGCGGTCCGCAGCCACCTTTTCGAGCGCGTCGATGAACTCCGTGCGCATGTCGTCGCTCATGGCGTTGCGCTTGTCGGGGCGGTTGAGCGTGATGGTGGCCACCGCGTCGGTGGTGTGCAGTTCGATCAGGGTGTAGCGCATGGCTTGTTCTCTCTACAGGGGAATCAGGGTCGGTGCCGGAGGGGGGCGGGCAGGGCGTTCAGTCGGGCTTGATGCTGTTTTCCTGGATGATCCGGGCCCAGCGCTGCTCCTCGGCCTGCACGTAGGTGTCCAGCTCCGCCGGGGGGCCGGCATTGATCACCAGGCCTTCGTGTTCGAGCTTGCGAACGAAGTCGGGCGAGCGGGCCGCCTTCTGCGCCGCCGCGTTGAGCCGCTCCACCACCGGAGCGGGCGTGCCGGCCGGCACATAAAGGCCGTACCAGCTCTCCACCCGATAGCCCGGCACCGTGGCCGCGACGGTCGGGACGCCCTTGAAGGCGTCGGAGGGCTGCGCGGTCGTCACGCCCAGGGCGCGCAGCTTGCCGGTGTCCACGAAGGTGGACACTGCCGCGGCGGTGGCGAACATCATGTCCACCTGCCCGCCCAGCAGGTCGGTCAGCGCGGGGCCCGCACCGCGGTAGGGGATGTGCGTGAGCGACACCTTGGCGAGGTTGCCGAACATTTCGCCGGCCAGGTGCGCGGAGGTGCCCGCACCCTGCGATGCGTAAGTGAGCTTGCCCGGATGGGCCTTGGCGGCGGCCATGACCTCGGCCACGGTCTTGTACGGGCTCTCGGGCCGCACCACCAGCACGTTGGGCCCGCGCCCGATCAGGATGACCGGCTGGAACGCCTTGTTGCTGCCGTAGGGCAGCTTGGGCTGCAGCGCCGGATTGACGGCATGCGCGAAGGACGCCACCACGGCCACGTAGCCGTCCGGCGGGCTCTTGGCCACGTTGTCCGTGCCGATCATGGTGCCGGCGCCGGGCTTGTTTTCGATGATGACCGGCTGGCCCAGGTCCTTGGACATTTCCGCGCCCAGCGTGCGCGCGATCAGGTCGGTGCCGCCCCCGGGGGCGAAGGGCACGACGAGCTTGAGGGGTTTGTCCGGAAAGCCGGCCCAGGCCGGGGCGAGCGGGCAGGCCAGTGCGAGAAAGAGGGAAATCGCTCTCGCGCATCGGCGAGCGAAGGGGGTGGGCATTGCGTTGTCTCCTGTTGTGGTCTGGTCGCGTCCGGCATCCCATCGGTGTGCCATGCCGGGCTGCCCAAAGCTTAGGCAGTTCCCCCCGTCTTGTGACCCCCGCTGTTCCAACCAGTGAAACTGGACGGGGGTGCCGACACACCGGACAATCGGCGCTCGCCCAGGCCGGGCGCCAGGAAAACCCCTTCATGACCCGCTCCGCCATCCTCCCGGACCTGCCCGGGCAGTCGCCCTCCAACCGCTCGCTGGAGCGGGGCATCGAGATCCTTCGCGCCTTCCGCCCGGGCTCGGAACTGCTCGGCAACGGGGATCTGGTGGAGCGCACCGGCCTGTCCAAGGCCACGGTGAGCCGGCTGACGCAGACACTGGTGGGCGCGGGCATGCTGCAGTGGGACCCGGCGCAGCGCGCCTACCGGCTGGCGCCCGCGGTGCTGAGCCTGGCGCATTCGATGCGCACCGGCTCGCGGGTGCTCTCGGCCGCCGCGCCGCTGATGCGGGCCCTGGCCGAATCGCGGCGCATCAACGTCGGCCTGGCCGCGCCGGACCGCGACGAGATGGTGTACCTCGAATCCATCCGGTACAACCGGCGGATCGTGCTGCGGCATGTCGTGTCCGGCCAGCGCGTGCCCATGGAACTGACGTCGCTGGGCCGCGCCTACCTGGCCGTGGCGCCGGCCCCGCAGCGCACGGCGCTGCTGGAGGTGTTCAAGGCGCGCCGGCGGGGCCAGTGGAAAGCGATCGAGCGGGAGATCGCCGATGCCCGGGCCAGCGTCCATGCCCGGAATTTCTGCGCCGCGGCGTGGCAGCCCGAGGTCGTGGCGCTGGCCACGCCGCTGGCCACCGCCGATGCCATCTATGTGCTCAACTGCAGCGTCTCGACCGGCGACCCACTGGAGGCGGTGGTGGGCGAGCTGCACGCGCCCCTGCTGGCCCTGCGCGCCGACATCGTCCGGGCGCTGCAGGCGCAGGCCGCGCAGGAGGCATGAGCCGGGGCCCTGGCGCCCCGACGGCCTTTTTTGTGGTTCGTCAGCCCGCGCCGGTGCGGCGCCGCGGCCCGATCAGCCCGGTGGACAGCATCGTGCCGCACACGATCACCAGCCCGCAGCCCACCATCCACGGCGTGACGGCCTCGTGCAGGAACACCGCGCCGTAGAACACCGCGAACACCGGCGCCAGGAAGGTCACCGCCAGCGCCCGGCTGGGCCCGGCATGGGCGATCAGGCGAAAGTACAGGATGTAGGCGATGCCGGTGCACAGCACGGCCAGCGCCACCACCGCGGCCCAGGCGCGCAGGCCGGGCGTCTGCGCGGGCCAGAACCAGATCGCCGGCAGCGCCAGGCCCAGGGCGGCGCCCAGCTGGCTGCCCGTGGCCGTGGCCAGGGGCGGAATGCCCGTGAGGTAGCGGCGCGCGAAGCTCGCGGCCACCGCGTAGCACGACGAGGCCAGCAGGCAGGCCCCCAGCGCCCAGCCGGCGTGCCCCGTCTTCAGGCCCACGCCCGCCGGCGCCCGCCATGCCAGCAGCGCCACGCCGATGAACCCCAGCGCCAGCCCGAGCCAGCGCAGCCGCGTGATGCGGTCGCCCAGCCACACCCAGGCCACCAGCGCACCGAAGAGCGGCACCGTCGCGTTCAGGATGGACGTGAGCCCCGTCGCCAGGTGCATCACCGCCCAGGCGAACAGCGCGAACGGAATGGCGGAGTTGATCAGCCCGGCCAGCATGATCGGCCGCCAGTGCCGGCGCAGCGCCGGCCACTGCCCCTGGCGCAGCAGGATCGGCCACAGGAAGAGAGTGGCCAGGCCCACGCGCAGGCCGGCGGCGGGCAGCGCGCCGAACTCCGCCGCGCCCAGCCGCATGAACAGGAACGAGGCGCCCCACAGCGCCGACAGCACGATGAACTCGCCCAGCCACGCCTTGGGCGCTGCGCCCACGGCACCCGGCGCGCCGGCCGCCCGCGCGCTCATACCGTGGCCCCTGCGGCGGCAGGTGCTTCGCCGGCAAAGAGCGGCAGCGTGCCGGGGCCGTGCCCTCCACTGGCGGCAGGCACCGCGCCTTCGCGCTGCAGCAGCCAGGCCTTGCGCGGCAGCCCGCCGGCATAGCCCGTCAGGCTGCCCGCCGAGCCCACCACGCGGTGGCACGGCACGATCACGCTCACCGGGTTGCGGCCCACCGCCGCGCCCACGGCGCGCACGGCCAGCGGCCGCTCCAGCAGGCGGCTCAGGGCACCGTAGCTGGTGGTGGCACCGCAGGGAATGCCCAGCAGCGCCTGCCACACGGCCTGCTGGAACGGCGTGCCGCCCGACAGGTCCAGCGGCAGGTCGAAGCGGGTGCGCCGGCCGTCCAGGTATTCGTGGAACTGGGCCTTGGCGCGCAGCAGCACTGGATGGGCGTCGTCCACGGGCCAGGCGCCGGGGCCGTCGAGCAACGCTTCTGGCTGGTGGCGCTGCCCGTCGAACCACAGGCCCGACAGGCCCAGCGGCGAGGCGGACAGGCGCACGTCGCCCAGCGGGGTGGGCGTGCGGCTTTGCACGGTGAGGGGATGGAACTGCATGATCGAATCCAAGGTAAAAAGTGGCTCCAGCACAATGAATGCGCCGGCATATTGCTATGTTTTTGATAGTGATTGCGGGGTGAGCGCCCCCGATGCCGCGGGCGTGCTCCCCAGCGTCCACGCCCGGATCACCGCATAGCTGCGCCACGGCCGCCACGCTTGCGACGCGGCCGTGGCCGCCTGGGCCGCGCGCGGCGCGCCCTGCACGCCCAGCGCCTTGTGCAGCGCCACGTCGCCCGCCGGAAACGCATCGGGCCATCGCAGCGCCCGCATGGCGATGTACTGCGCCGTCCAGTCGCCGATGCCCGGCAGCTCGCACAGTGCCGCCGTGGTCGCCGCCACGTCGGCCGCGCCGTGCAGCGCCAGGCGCCCGCTGTCCACCGCCTGCGCCAGCGCCACGATGGCGGCCTGCCGCTGGCGCACGATGCCCAACTGCCCCAGCGCATCGCCCGCCGCGCCGGCCAGCACCGCCGGCGAGGGGAACAGCCGCGTCAGCGCCGGCCAGGGCGTGTCGATGGGCTCGCCGAAGCGCTCCATCAGCCGCTGCGCCAGCGTGCGGGCCGCGGCCACGGTGATCTGCTGGCCCAGCACGGCGCGCACCGCCAGCTCGAACCCGTCGAACGCGCCGGGCACGCGCAGCCCGTCGCCCTCGGGGAAGGCACCGTGCAGCACGGCGTTGATGGCCTGCGGGTCGGCGTCCAGGTCGAGCAGGGCGCGCACCCGCGCGATCACCATCGGCAGCACCGGGTGCAGGTTGTCGCTGGTCTGCAGCAGCACCTGGGGGCGGTCGGGGTCGAACCGGGCGCTCAGCCAGCCGGCATGCACCTGCCCCCCCGCCACCAGCCGTACCGTGCGGCGCAGGGCCTGCTCGCCCTCCGTGGACACCGACTCCACCGCATGGATCTGCCGCTTGGCGAAAAACGCCAGCAGGGCCGGCACGTCCAGCGGCGGCCGGTAGGCCAGGCGCACCGTGCTGCTGGCGCCACCCGCCGCGGTGCCCGCGCCGGTCTTGCGCAACTGCGTGGGATTGAGCCCGTAGTGCCCGGCAAACGCCGCATTGAAGCGCCGCACGCTGCCGAAGCCGCTGGCCAGCGCCACCTGTGTGACGGGCAGATCGGTATCGGTCAGCAACTGCTTGGCGGCCAGAAGGCGGCGCGTCTGCAGGTATTGCAGGGGCGACACGCCCAGGGCCGTATCGAAGATGCGGCGCAGGTGCCGGTCGCTCACGCCCAGCCGGGCCGCCAGGCGCTGCAGGGGAGATGGGCCGGTGGCGGCGGCCTCCCACGCGCCTTCGCCCTCCAGCAGGCGCAGCGCCTCGCGCACCAGGATGTCGGGCGCATCCTGCACCGACCAGGCCAGCGCGCGCGGCGCCAACTCGGGCCGGCAGCGCAGGCAGGGCCGAAAACCCGCGCTCTCGGCCTGGGCGGCCAGCGCGAAGAAACGGCAGTTCTCGCGCCGCGGCGTGCGCACCGCGCACACCGGCCGGCAGTAGATGCCGGTGGAGGTCACGCCGGTGAAGAACCGCCCGTCGAAGCGCGCATCCCGGGCCGCCATCGCCCGGTAGCGGGCATCGTCGGCATCGGGGGCCAGGGGAGGGCGGGGCGCTGTCATGAAGGGCCATCATAGGCCGGCGACGCGGCAGCGCTGGCCGTTTCCGGACATGTGCCTGACGCGCAGGGGCCGCGCCGGGGACGCGCCCGGCGCGGCCGAAGATGCGGCGCCGGCCTACGCGCCGCGGCCCCGGCGGCGCCCGACCCCGCGCCTACAATGCCGCGACCCCGTCCAACGAGAAGGGGCGCCGCAGCGCACCGTGCGCCCGCCGCGCCCCGCGATTTCTCCCGAACCGCGAAGGAACCCCCTGTGCAGCCCACGCCCGCCATCTTCAAGGCCTACGACATCCGCGGCATCGTGCCGAGCACCCTGAACGACGAAGTGGCCCGGGGCCTGGGGCGCGCCTTTGGCACCGCCGCGCGGGCCGAGGGGCAGACGGTGGTGGCCGTGGGGCGCGACGGCCGCCTGTCCGGCCCCTCGCTGGCCGCCGCGCTGATCGCCGGGCTGGTGGACGCCGGCATCGAGGTCATCGACATCGGCCCCGCCACCACCCCCATGCTCTACTTTGCCGCCCACACCCTGTGCCACAGCGGCATCCAGGTCACCGGCAGCCACAACCCCAAGGACTACAACGGCTTCAAGATGGTGCTGGCCGGCCGCGCCATCTACGGCGAAGAGATCCAGGCCCTGCGCCGCACCATGGAAGAAGAAAGCTGGACGCTGGCCCAAGGCGGCAGCGTGCGCCAGGCCGACGTGCTGCCCGCCTACGTGCAGCGCATCACCTCCGACGTCAAGCTCGCCCGCCCCATGAAGATCGTGGTGGACAGCGGCAACGGCATTGCTGGCGCCTCGGCCCCCGGCATCTTCCGCGCGCTGGGCTGCGAGGTGATCGAGCTGTTTTCCGAGGTGGACGGCAACTTCCCCAACCACCATCCCGACCCCAGCAAGCCCGAGAACCTGCGCGACCTGATCGCCACGCTGCAGTCGAGCGACGCCGAACTGGGCCTGGCCTTCGACGGTGACGGCGACCGGCTGGGCATCGTCACCAAGGACGGCCAGAACATCTTCCCCGACCGCCAGATGATGCTGTTCGCCCGCGACGTGCTCTCGCGCGTGCCCGGCGGCCACATCCTCTTCGACGTGAAGTGCACCCAGCGCCTGGCCCCCGCCATCACCGAGGCGGGCGGCCAACCCGTCATGTACAAGACCGGCCACTCGCTCATCAAGGCGCGCATGAAGGAACTCGACTCGCCCCTGGGCGGCGAGATGAGCGGGCACATCTTCTTCAAGGAGCGCTGGTTCGGCTTCGACGACGGCACCTATGCCGGCTGCCGCCTGCTCGAAATTTTGAGCCGCGAAAGCGACCCCGGCGCCGTGCTCAACGGCCTGCCCACCAGCCATTCCACGCCCGAGCTGAACGTGTCGTGCGCCGAAGGCGAGCCGCACCGCCTGACCGCCGAGCTGCAGGCCCTGGCCGCCGAAACCTTCGCCGCGCCGGCCGAGATCAACACCATCGACGGTCTGCGCGTGGACTGGCCGGACGGCTTCGGCCTCATCCGCGCCAGCAACACCACGCCCGTGCTGGTGCTGCGCTTCGAAGGCCACACGCCCGAGGCGCTGGCGCGCATCGAAGCGGCCATGCTCGCGCTGCTGCACCGGGTCAAGCCCGACGCGCACGTGGGTGCTGCGGCCCACTGATCGCACGCACCAAAGGCCGCCATCCACCGCCTGCTTCACGGACCATCCGCACCTTGAATCCCCCCGTGTTCCCACCGCTGTACACCGTGGCAGCGGCGCAGTCGATCTCAATCCCCGGCGATGTGCCGGCCAACGTGCAGGCGCACCTGGCCTTGGTGCAGGCCGCCGCCCAGGAAGGCGTGCAACTGCTCGTCTTTCCCGAGCTGTCGCTCACGGGCTATGAGCCCGACCTGGCGGCCCGCCATGTGCTCGGCGCGGACGACGCCGTGCTGGCGCCGCTGCGCGACGCCGCCCGCGCCCATGGCATGGCCGTGGTGGTCGGCGCGCCCGTGGCCCCCGCCGTGCCGGGCGGCCTGCCGGCCATCGGCGCCTGGGTGTTCGAGCCCGATGGCCGCGCCGCCCTGTACCGCAAGCGCCACCTGCATCCCGGCGAAAACACCTTCGCCAGCCCGGGCACCGAGGATTTCCACGTGCGCCCCCTGGCCGGCCAACCCACCGCACTGGCGGTGTGCGCCGACACCACGCACCCCGAACACGCCCGCGCCGCACGCGGGGGCGGAGCGGCCCTGTACGCCTGCGGCTCGGTGATCTCCGAAGGCGCCCATGCGCGCGAGACCGCGCAGCTGCAGGGCTACGCGGCCGAGTGGGGCATGGCCGTGCTGCTGGCCAACCACGGCGGGCCCACCGGCGGCTACGCCTGCGCGGGCCGCAGCGCCTTCTGGGCGCCGGGCGGCGCCTGCGTGGTGGCCGCCCCGGGCACGGGCACCTGCCTGGTCATCGCAGTGCGCGATGGCAAAGGCGACAGGTGGCGGGGCCGCGTGCTCCCCACAGAACCCGGCCGGCCCGGCACCGCGGGCGTGGCAGGGCAGTGACCCCCGCCCGCGCCCTGTACTCGGCCATCACCTGGCTGGCCCAGCCGCTACTGCGCGCCAAGCTGCGCCGCCGCGCCGCCACCGAGCCCGGCTACGGCGTGGCCGTGGAAGAACGCTTCGGCCATTACCCGCAGGCGATGGACAGCCTGGCCCCCATCAGCACCACCGGCCTGGGCAACCCCTTCGTCTGGGTGCATGCCGTCTCGCTGGGCGAGACCCGGGCCGCCGCCATCCTGCTGGCCGAGCTGCGCCAGTTGCTGCCCGGCATGCGCCTGCTGCTCACCCATGGCACCGCCACCGGCCGCGCCGAAGGCGAAAAACTGCTGCAACCCGGCGATGTGCAGGTCTGGCAGCCGTGGGACACGCCCGGCGCGGTGCGGCGCTTTCTGCAGCAGTTCCGCCCCGAGATCGGCATCCTCATGGAAACCGAGATCTGGCCCAACCTGCTGGCCGGCTGCCGCCAGCGCGGCATTCCCGTGGTGCTGGCCAACGCCCGCCTCAACGCAAAATCGCTCGCCGGCGCACGCCGCCTGTCATGGCTGTCCCGCCCCGCCTACGCGGGCCTGGCCGCCGCCTGGGCCCAGACCGAGGCCGACGCCGAGCGCCTGCGCGCGGCCGGCGCCCGCGTGCAGGGCGTGTTCGGCAACCTCAAGTTCGACGTGGTGCCCGACGCCGCCCAACTGGCGCAAGGCCGCGAATGGCGCGACGCCACTGGCCGCCGCGTGGTCCTGCTGGCCAGCAGCCGCGAGGGCGAAGAAGCGATGTGGCTGGAGGCCTTGCAGTCAAAACAGCCTCCAGCGCAAATACCACTAGGGCATGCTGCTATCAATTCAGGATCATCCGTCGCAGAGGCATCGGCAGCAGCCCTGCCCGTGCAGTGGCTGGTGGTGCCACGCCACCCCCAGCGCTTCGCCCAGGTGCGGGAGCTGATCGAAGCCGCCGGCCTGACCGTGTCGCCCCGCAGCACCTGGGGCGCCGCACCCGGCACCGCCGACGTGTGGCTGGGCGACTCGCTGGGCGAGATGGCGCTGTACTACGGCCTCTCGCACGCGGCCCTGCTGGGCGGCAGCTACGCGCCGCTGGGCGGGCAGAACCTGATCGAGGCGGCAGCCTGCGGCTGCCCGGTGGTGACGGGGCCGCACACGTTCAACTTTGCCGAGGCGGCACGGCTGGCGTGCGAGGCGGGGGCGGCGCTGCGGGTCGAGGATATGGCCGAGGGGGTCGCGGTGGCCGAGGCGCTGGTGGAAGATGGGCCGAGGCTGGAGGAGGCGCAGGGCAGGGCGGTGGCGTTTACCAGCGCGCACCGGGGGGCGGCGTTGGCGACAGCGCTGGCTGTGGCGCAGATGTTGCGGTTGCAGGTGGGGGGCTCGGGGGACTTCAGGCCATCAAGTCCGTCGGGCGCTGTGGATCCCTAGAGCGTGTTATGAACTTTGCTCCGTGAGAGCGAAGCCAAGGGTAGAGTTTGCAGATGCCCCGCAAGCCCTACCCAACAGACGTCAGCGATGAAGAATGGAGCTTCGCTGCGCCTTACCTGACCCTGATGGACCAGCACGCGCCCCAGCGCGAGCATGATCTGCGAGAAGTCTTCAACGCGCTGCGCTGGCTGGTGCGCGCGGGAGCGCCCTGGCGGATGCTGCCCAACGATCTGCCGCCCTGGGAAGCGGTTTACCAGCAGCGCCGGCGGTGGCTGGATGCGGGCTGCTTCGAGGCCATGGTCTCTGATCTGCGCTCCATCATCCGCGTGGCCCAAGGGCGCCAGGGCCAGCCCAGCGCCGTGGTGATGGACGGGCGAACGCTGCAATCGAGTTGCGAGAGTGGCCCACGTGCAGGCTATGACGGCTACAAACGCAAGCGAGGCAGCAAGGTGCACATGGCCGTGGACACGCTGGGCCATCTCCTGGCGGTACATGTCACGCCGGCCGACGAGCAAGAGCGCGCTCAGGTGCACCAGTTGTGCGAGGACGTGCAGCAGGCCACTGGCCATACGGTGCAACGGGCCTGGGCAGACCAAGGCTACACGGGTAAAGCGGCATCCAAGGCGGCGCAGGACAACGGCATCGATCTGCAGATCGTGAAGCTGCCCGAGGCGAAGAAAGGCTTTGTACTGCTGCCGCGGCGCTAGGTGGTGGAGCGAAGCTTTGGTTGGCTGGCGAGGTTCCGCAGGCTCTCCCGGGACTATGAGCGGTTGCCGGAAGTGCTCGGCGGGCTGCATTTTCTGGTGTTTGCAGTGCTCATGTTGCCCGCCGCTGCACGGGTGCTAGCTGCGGCGGGAAGTTCATAACACGCTCTAATGAAAAACCAACCCACGCAACGGTTAACGAGCGGCTCCGCAGCGGTAATTGCCATACCGTCTTGATGGCAGGTCACCATGGTCAACTTTCAATCAGTTCACGAGGAAAGCAGTGATTGCTACCGTCAGGTCAGTACGCGAATGGTGGATGGGAGTTGCGATAGCCCTCATCATGACCTCCTTAATATTGGGAGCCTCTCACAACCCCATGTTTGACGAATCCGAATAGGGAGGAGTGGGCGCCAGTAGCCGTTTGAGCGTGATGAGGCCCAGCAGCGGTCTGCGCCTGGGTGCATGAGGGGCCTTGCAGGCCCG
>NZ_BQXI01000011.1:0-166863 GCF_030158955.1 Acidovorax sp. SUPP1855
CGAGCGGTTCTACAACCCGTTCAGAAAACACTCCAAATTGGACTACCTCAGCCCGGTTCAATTCGAAGAGCGGCAGCGCTTAATGGGCTAGGCAAACCGTCCGGGAAACCGGGGGAAGCCCACTTTGTGAATGTGCCAGCTAACTTGGCCTCATAAACTGCACGAGGCGCGGCGTTTTTTGAAACGTAGCGCGCATTGCGCTGGCGCTTGATAAAGGCACCGAGCAGATTGATCGCAATCACCGACTTGCCAGTGCCCGGACCGCCGTGAACGATCACAACCTGCTTGCGCTCGGCGGCGCGTGCATCAATCTGCAGGATGGTCTCATGGACGACTTTCTGGTCATCGATCAGCACGAATTCAGCCTTGCCCTCCAGCAGACCGGCCACACTATCGATCAACATCTTCGACGGTCGGATACGACCGTTCTCAAGGGCATACAACGCGCCCTTGCGATCGCCATAACGCACATGCTCGCGGATGAAGGCCTGCAGTTTCGCGCGTTCGCGCGCGAGGAACAATGGAGCACGCGCCAGATGATCGCGATAGTGCGGGTGATCGATTTCACCGTCGCGAAGATGGTTATGCAGGTAGGCACATGGCTGCACCGACATGGTTCCGTCCTGCACCGCAGCGTTGAAATCTTCAAGCAGGGCTGCATAGGACCAAGCTTGGTAGGAAGGGTGTGGCCCTTCGACTTGGCCGGAACGCCCTCCTCGATGAGCCCACACGATGCCGTCTTTCTCGCTGCGGCGAGATTCTGACCATTGCTTGAGTTCCACGATGATTACCTTCGAGCGCGCAGCGGCGTCTTCCCCCGTGATCACGAAGTCTATGCGCTTGGATGTCTGTGGGAGCTGATACTCGATAGCGACGCCAACCTCAGCCGGAATTTCTTCATCTTGAAGTACCTTCGCCATCTCGAGCAACGAGTGCTTCCAAGACTTGATCTCCGAGCGACCAACCCCGCGGCCTGTCGAACTGCGAAAGTGGCGCGCAACAACGTCTTCAATGTCATCGCGCAACGCGTGATGAAGAAACTGGGCTTTGTTTGCCTGATAGATGATCACCGCGTTAGCCGCAACTAGAGTTCGTTGTATTTTTTGCTCGTGCCATGGGCACGATCAATCGGGTACTTCAACGCGTTGAGTTGCAATTTGGCCTGTGCCGCTGCAATGGGATCGATTCCCAGCGCAGTCGAAAGTTGAATCAGGTACAAAAGAACATCAGACAGTTCGGCGCCAACGGCGTCAAGCTTTGCAGGTGTCAGCTCACGACTTTGAGCCTCAGTTATCCACTGGAAGTGTTCGAGCAACTCACCCGCCTCCACGACAAGGGCGGACGCGAGATTCTTTGGCGAATGGAACTGCTTCCAATCTCGCTCCATAGCAAATTGGTCGAGTTGTTGGGCGAGTTCAGTTAACGAATCTGGCATACGTCTGCTGGTCATGGTCTGGTAGAGGCGCGTATCGAGTGTGCTCGTGGCGAGGATAAACCCGCTCTGAATGCTATGTAACTGCAAACGCGCGTCCACTTAGGCGTCGCCTAGATCGAGCCCAAACAGCCCCATGTACATCTCGGTGGCCCGCCGAAGAACTGACAGGCTGACTATCAATTACCTTAAATTCTTCACTTGCTCGCCGAGCATTGCACCCATACTGCACTAGCGCGTGTCACCCAGCCGCACTTGCTGTAATCGGACGTAAAAAGCACCCACAAGTAGAGCGTTCCTGACTCGCGTTTGCGATACAGCGCGGTATGGTCAAACCCAGGAACGGCACTCTCTTTTGACACACCCGAAAAATAAAAAGCCTTTCAAATCTATGACTTGAAAGGCTTTTTGGGTTTGGTGGCGCTTCACGGATTCGAACCGCGGACCTGTGGATTATGATTCCATCGCTCTAACCGACTGAGCTAAAGCGCCTAAGCCCTCAATTATAGCGCGACTTTTTTGGCGTTCAACACTTTTCTTGTCGCCCCCTCCAACACGGCCGGCGGTCGTCCCGGGCCTGCACGTAAAATCGCGCCCCCAGCCCCTGGATGTAAACCATGAACCGCTGCCCCACTGTCCCGTTTTCCTTTCTCTTCGCGCCCTTGCTGGCCAGCGCCCTGCTCTGCGGCGCGGTCCTGCCCGCCGCGGCCCAGGTGGTCGCCCCTCTGGGCGGCGTGCGCACCTTTCCCGAAAATGCCCTGCGCGGTACGCTGGCCATCAACAGCACCGTCGATGCGCAGCTGGATGGCAAGGCCATCCGCATGGCCCCCGGCATGCGACTGCTCAGCCCACAGAACACGCTGGTCATGGCCCATACGGTGATTGGGCAGAAGTTCACGGTGAACTATGTCGTCGAGGCCAGCACCGGCATGCTGCTGACCGCCTGGATCCTCAGCAAGGACGAAGCGGCCCAGCCGCGCAAGGGTGCGACGGCGACGGACCGCAATTTCATCTTCGAATCCGAGATTCCCAAGCGATAGACAGGCCCTGACGCCGCCAGCGCTGCGGCCGCTGGGTGCGCCATCCCTTTTCAGCCGCACGACCGGCCCCGCCCGCCATTGGCCGCGGGCAGCGCTACCGACACCAGAGATTCCCCATGAGCAAAAAAGTCTTCATCAAAACCTTCGGCTGCCAGATGAACGAGTACGACTCGGACAAGATGGCCGATGTGCTGCATGCCGCCCAGGGCTACGAGCCCACGCAGAACGTGGACGAGGCGGACCTGATCCTCTTCAATACCTGCTCGGTGCGCGAGAAGGCGCAGGAGAAGGTCTTCAGCGACCTCGGGCGCATCAAGCACCTGAAAGAGCGGGGCGTGAAGATCGGCGTGGGCGGCTGCGTGGCCAGCCAGGAAGGCGCCGAGATCATCAAGCGCGCCCCGTACGTGGACGTGGTGTTCGGCCCGCAGACGCTGCACCGCCTGCCCGAGCTTCTGACCCAGCGCGAGGTGCAGTGCCGCCCGCAGGTGGACATCAGCTTTCCCGAGATCGAGAAATTCGACCACCTGCCTCCCGCGCGCGTGGAAGGCGCCAGCGCCTTCGTCTCCATCATGGAAGGCTGCAGCAAATACTGCAGCTACTGCGTGGTGCCCTACACCCGCGGCGAAGAGGTGAGCCGACCGTTCGACGACGTGCTGGTCGAGGTCGCGGGGCTCGCCGACCAGGGCGTGAAAGAGATCACGCTGCTGGGCCAGAACGTGAACGCCTACCTGGGCAAGATGGGCGACACGGCGGAAATCGCCGACTTCGCGCTGCTGCTGGAATACGTGGCCGACATTCCGGGCATCGAGCGCATCCGCTACACCACCAGCCACCCCAACGAATTCACGCCGCGCCTGATCGAGGCCTATGCGCGCATCCCCAAGCTGGCCAGCCACCTGCACCTGCCGGTCCAGCACGGCGCCGACCGTATCCTCATGGCCATGAAGCGGGGCTATACCGCCATGGAATACAAGAGCACCGTGCGCAAGCTGCGCGCGATCCGGCCGGACCTGTCCATGAGCAGCGACTTCATCGTGGGATTCCCAGGCGAGACGGAAGAGGACTTCCGCAAGATGATGAAGCTCATCGACGACGTGCACTTCGACAACAGCTTCAGCTTCATCTTCAGCCCGCGCCCGGGCACGCCGGCCGCCAGCCTGCACGACGACACGCCGCACGAGGTGAAGCTGCACCGCCTGCAGGAACTGCAGGCCGTGATCAACGGCAACATCAAGTCGATCAGCGAAAGCCGCGTGGGCACGGTGCAGCGCATCCTGATCGAAGGCGCCTCCAAGCGCGACGCCACCGAGCTGATGGGCCGCACCGAATGCAACCGCGTCGTCAACTTCGTCGGCCAGCCCCGCCTGGTCGGGCAGATGGTGGACGTGGCCATCACCGAGGCCAAGGCCTACACCCTGCGCGGCGAGG
Organism: Acidovorax sp. SUPP1855; assembly: GCF_030158955.1. NCBI lineage: Bacteria > Pseudomonadati > Pseudomonadota > Betaproteobacteria > Burkholderiales > Comamonadaceae > Acidovorax > Acidovorax sp. SUPP1855. The sequence goes on from NZ_BQXI01000011.1 coordinate 3,901, forward strand.
TCGTGGTGCGCGAGCCGGCGCTGGCGCACTGAGCCGCATGGGCGTGGCATTCGCAATGCGCTTCCTGCGCCGGCAGCAAGGGGTCGCGGCCTTGGGCGGCCTGTCGTTCCAGCAGATGCTGCTGCTGGCTTTCCTGCTGATCGCCGGGCTGCTGGGCGCCAGTTCACTGCGGGCGATCTTCACGCTGGAGCAGCTGATGGGCCAGAGCCGCAACGGCGCGGCCGAGGCGATCCAGCTCAACGCTTCGGCGCAGAGCCTGAACGGGCGCAGCCAGACACTGGAGCGCGCGGCGCGCCAGTCCCTGGTGCTGGCCGACAAGTCGCTGCGGCGGCGGTTCGACGAGGTCTCGCGCGAGGCCCGCGACATCCTGCAGCGGCTGGAGGCCAAGGGCCTGCCGCCGGACCTGGCCAACCAGTGGCGCAAGCACCTGGGCGAGGTCACGTCGCTGCTGGACGGCCCCGCGGCGCTGTCGCTGGAAAACGAGCGGGTGGTGGCAGCGCTGTTCCTCGAACTGGACGCGCTCAACGGCACCATCGCCCAGACCGTGCAGGACATGAACGCGCAGCGCAGCACCGAGCTGCTGGAGAAGATCGAGGCCAGCCGGCGCGAGGTGACGCACCAGGTGGTGGGCGTGATCGTGCTGGCGCTCGCCCTGGCGCTGGCCTTCGGCATCTGGCTGGCCCGGCCGTTCAAGCGCATGGAGCACGCCATCCGCCTGCTGGGCGAAAACGACCTGTCGCAGGCGGTGGACCTGTCCGGCCCGGTGGACATCCGCCGCGTGGGCCAGCAGCTGGAATGGCTCCGCATGCGGCTGCTGGAGCTGGATGCCGACAAGGCTCGCTTCCTGCGGCACGTCTCACATGAACTCAAGACGCCGCTGGCCTCGATGCGCGAAGGCGTGGCGCTGCTGCAGGACGGCGTGACGGGCGAGTTGACCGAAGGCCAGCGCGAGGTGGTGGACATCCTGCACCAGAACACCCTGGTGCTGCAGGGCGAGATCGAGGCGCTGCTGCGCTTCAACGCGGCGGCGTTCGAGGCGCGCCAGTTGCGCCGCGCGGAGACCGACCTGCTCGCGCTCATCGAAAGCCAGGTGGAGGCCCAGCGCCTGCACTGGCAGGCCAAGAAGCTCGACGTGGTGGTGGAAGGCGCGCCGGTGGCGCTGCAGATCGACGCGGAAAAGATCGCCCCGGCGGTCAGCAACCTGCTGTCGAACGCCATCCGGTTTTCGCCGCGCGGCGGAACGATTCGGATCACCTTGTCACGTTTTCCTGACCGGATTCGCATCGATTTCGCGGATGACGGCCCCGGAGTGCATGAGAATGACCGCTCCCGCATCTTCGAACCGTTTTACCGGGGTGTGCGCCAACCCGAGGACGCCGCACGCGGCACGGGCATCGGCCTGTCCATCGTCCAGGAATACGTGAGCGCCCACGGCGGTCACGTCACCCTTGTGGAAGACGGCGAACGCACCCCCTTCCGCATTGAATTGCCCCATGTCTCCTGATTTCCCGTCGCACTCCGTTCCGCGAGCGGTCTTCGGTGCGCGCAGCGCCGGGCCGGCCGGCCTGCTGCTGGCGGTGGCCCTGCTGAGCACGGGCTGCGCCAATCCACCGCCGGCGGCACCACCGCCACCTCCGCCCGTGGAAGTGCCCGCGCCCACCGCCCCGCCGCCGAAGGAAGAGCCCGACGAGCCCCCCGCCCCGGTGTCCGAACCCGCCAGCAAGGACAACAACGGCAGCCAGCGCCCTTCCGTTCCGCGGCAGATGCTGCAGTACGCGGACAAGGTGCGCAGCATGGGCACGGCGGAGCTTGCCGCCGAGATCACGCAGCTGTCCAACGCACAGCAGCAGTCGCCCGAAAAGCCGCTGCAGCTGGCCATCGTGCTCATGCACACGCGCCAGCCGCCCGACACGGCCCGGGCCCTCGGGCTGGTGCAGCGCGTGATGGCCGACACCACGGCGCCCGCGCCGGCCCTGCATCCCCTGGCCCGCCTGCTGGAAGGCCGGCTGCTGCAGCAGCGCCGGCTGGAAGACCAGCTGGACCGGCAGAACCAGCAACTGCGCGATGCTCAGCGGCGGATCGACCAGTTGAACGACCGGCTGGAGGCCATGCGCGCCATCGAGCGCAGCCTGAACGCGCGGCCCGGCGGCGTCAACGACCCCGCCAAGGGCGCGCAACCCCCTCCCGCCGCAGAACCCCAACGCTGACCGCCAACCGATCGCCACCATGAAAGCTTCCTCCGGACACCGCCAACGCATCCTTGTGGTGGACGACGACGCCGACATGTTGCGGCTGCTGTCCCTGCGCCTGCAGGGCGCGGGATACGAGGTCACGGCGGTGACCTCCGCCGAGGCCGCGCTCGCGCAGCTGGACATCGACCGTCCCCAGCTCGTGCTGAGCGACGTCCGGCTGCCGGGGCGCGACGGCCTGGCGCTGTTCGACGAGGTGCGCTCGCGCCACCCCTCGCTGCCGGTCATCCTGCTGACCGCGCACGGCACGATCCCCGACGCAGTGGAGGCCACGGCACGCGGCGTCTTCACCTACCTCACCAAGCCCTACGACGCCAAGGACCTGCTGGACAAGATCGCCCAGGCCCTGGCGTTCAGTACGCCCACGGCGCAGGCCACCCGCGCCGACGACGCCTGGCGCGCCGAGATCATCAGCCGCTCCAACCGCATGGCGGACCTGCTGGCCGAGGCCCACATGGTGGCGCAGTCCGATGCCAGCGTGCTGCTGCTGGGCGACAGCGGAACCGGCAAGGAACTGCTGGCACGCGCCATCCACCGCGCCAGTCCGCGCGCCAACCGGCCCTTCGTGGCGGTCAACTGCGGCGCCATTCCCGAGGCGCTGCTCGAATCCGAACTGTTCGGCCACATGAAGGGCGCGTTCACCGATGCGGTGACCAACCACAAGGGCCTGTTCCAGGCGGCGGATGGCGGCACGCTGCTGCTCGACGAAATCGGGGATATGCCGCCTGCCCTGCAGGTCAAGCTGCTGCGCGTGCTGCAGGAGCGTGCCGTGCGCCCGGTGGGCGCGAGCCAGGCGACGCCGGTGAACGTGCGCATCATCTCGGCCACCCACCGGGATCTGGAGACGGCCATGGCCGCCGCCCAGTTCCGGGAAGACCTCTACTACCGCCTGAACGTGGTCACGCTGACCCTGCCCACGCTGGGCGACCGGCGCGAGGACATCGCGCTGCTGGCCAATCACTTCCTGGACAACCTGGCCCGCAAGTACGACAAGCGCCTGTCCGGCTTCTCGCCGGAGGCCTTGAAGGCGCTGACCACGGCCGCCTGGCCCGGCAACGTGCGACAGCTCTTCAACGTGGTGGAACAGGTCTGCGCCCTGTCCACCACGCCCCTGGTGTCGCTGGGCCTCGTACAGCGCGCCCTGCGCACGCCCTCGGCCCAGGTGCTCAGCTTCGCAGAGGCCCGCCAGCGGTTCGAACGGGAGTATCTGGTGGACCTGCTCAAGATGACGGACGGCAACGTGGCCGACGCCGCCCGCCTGGCACAGCGCAACCGCACCGAGTTCTACCGGCTGCTGCAAAAGCACGCGCTGACCCCCGGCAATTTCAAGGCCGACGCGGGAGCGACGGACGATGTCGCCGATGAGCGACAGGACTAAGTCGTTGATTTAAAAGGAAATGTGGTTTCCGACCCAGGGATGGGTCGCTGAATCCCGACAGATTCTGCCGTTTTGAGGTGGTTTTGCTGCGCCGCACAACCACTTACAGGCCAAAAACGTCGCAAGTCTTTGATTTAAAAAGACTTTTAGAAGCTGGCACAGGGTTTGCCCTATAGACCGGCATGACGCAAGAAATTTCCTCCTCCACCGCCCGCCCAGCGCACCGCGCTGATGCGAACCGGACACCTGCAGCAGCAGTGGCTGCAGGACAGCCACCGGCACAGGCGGCCCGGGGCGAAACCTCTGCGCGTCCGGCCCCGTCCTCGGCCTTCGGCGCGTTTGTCGCCGAAAGCCGGACGGCCGCTTCTTCCCCAACGACAACCCAACTTCGCAGTGAGGGAACCATGGACCCACATCAATCTTCCCGTGCAGGACGTGTCGGCGCTGTTGCGCACGCCCCCGCCGTGGTGGCGCGGCGCGGCGCCACGTACCCCCGGCCGGTGGCCTCTGACCGCAGCACGCTGCGCGAGGAACGCCACCCCAACTCGCTCACCGCACCGCCGGTGCACCGCGGCTCCATGGCGCCCCTGCCATGGCGCGGCTTCTGGAACAGCATCGGCACCGCCTTGCTCATGCGCCTGAACGGCCAGCGCAACCGCCCCGCGGAAGGCTCCGAAATCACCGAAACCTGGCAACAGGCCGCCCAGCAGCGCCGCCTGGTGTTCATGCTGCTGACCGTGGCCAGCAGCGCGCTCGCCACCACGCTGTTCGCAGGCGTGCAGCCCAGCTACGACAGCGCCTGGCTCGAATACGGCCAACTCGCCCTGTTCGCCCTGCTCTCCACCTGGGTCGTCACCGGCTTCCTGACCGGCGTGATGGGCTTCTGGGTCATGCTGCGGGGCGACGCGCACGCGCTGTCCGCCGCCAGCGTGCGCAACAACCCGTTGAACGCCGATGCACGCACGGCGATCATCATGCCGATCTGCAACGAGGACGTCTCCACCGTGTTCGCCGGCCTGCGCGCCACCTGCGAATCCGTGGCCGCCACGGGGCATGCCAAGACTTTTGACGTGTTCGTGCTGTCCGACAGCTACGACCCCCAAATCGCCGCCGCCGAGCGCGCCGCGTGGGAAGACCTGCGCGCCGCCCTGGCCGCCAACGGCAACCAGCCGCAGGTCGAGGTGTACTACCGCCTGCGCACCCGCCGCAGCCACCGCAAGGCCGGCAACGTGGCCGACTTCTGCCGCCGCTGGGGCAAGGACTACCGCTACATGGTCGTGCTCGACGCCGACAGCGTGATGAGCGGCGATTGCATCGTCTCCATGGCCAAGCTGATGGAAGCGCATCCCCGCGCCGGCATCATCCAGACCGCCACCCAGGCCATCGGCCACGTCACCCTGCACGCCCGTGCACAGCAGTTCGCCTCCCGCGTGACGGGCCGCCTGTTCACGCTGGGCATGCAGTTCTGGCAACTGGGCGAGTCCCACTACTGGGGCCACAACGCGATCATCCGCGTGCAGCCCTTCATGGAACACTGCGCGCTGGCCCCGATCAAGGGCACCGGCGGCATGAGCGGCGGCATCATGTCGCACGACTTCGTGGAAGCGGCCCTGATGCGTCGTGCCGGCTACCACGTGTGGCTGGTGTCCGACCTGGTCGGCAGCTACGAGCAACAACCGCCGGACCTGCTGTCCGAGCTGCAGCGTGACCGCCGCTGGTGCCAGGGCAACCTGCAGAACGCCCGCCTGATGGCCGAGCCCGGCATCCACCCCGTGCACCGCGCCATGTTCGTCACCGGCGCCATGGCCTACCTGTCGGCGCCCCTGTGGCTGGCCTTCATCACCTTCGGCACGGCCCTGTGGCTGGCCGGTGCCCGCCTGGTGTCCGACTGGAACATCCTCCCCAGCGAACTGATGGCGCTGTGGGCCTGGACGCTGTGCATGCTGTTCCTGCCCCGTGCCCTGGGTGTGACGGCCATCCTGATGAAGGGTGAGCAAAAGCAGTACGGCGGTACCGCCAGCCTGCTGAAGAGCGCAGGCCTGGAAAGCGTGCTGGCCATCCTGCAGGCCCCGATCCGCATGCTGGCCCATTCGCTGTTCGTGATCATCGCCCTCACCGGCCTGAAGCTGGAATGGAAGTCGCCTCCCCGCGAAGCCAACGCCGTGCCCTGGAGCGATGCGGTGCGCCAACTGGCCCCGATGACCGGCGTGATCGCCCTGCTGGGCCTGGGCGTGGCGCTGATCGATCCGAGCGCGCTGATCTGGCTCATGCCCGTCGGCCTGCCGCTGGCCCTGTCCATCCCGCTGGTGGTGGTTTCCAGCCAGATCGCCCTGGGCCGTGCCGTGCGGGCCCAGCGCCTGCTGCTGATCCCCGAAGAGGCATGGTCGCCGCCTGTCCTGCGCCGCGCATGGATGCATGCCACCCAGCTGAAGAACCGCCCCCTGCGTTCCGCAGCCCCGGTGCTGAAGGCGGCCTGAACGGCAGCAACCTGCCAACGCGCGCCACCCACCGCGGCGCTTCAATGGAAAAAGCCGACCCTCGGGTCGGCTTTTTCTATGGGAAGGTGAATGGTGACCGGGCCGGTGCGAGCGCGTGGCGATCGGCCAAGCTAGGAGATCGGGCTCCATCCACCAAGCGCACGCGCCGACAGATCAAAGTCTTTTCGGGTTCCAGCGCATGATTCACTAGGGCATATCGCTATATTTTTTATAGCAAAACACCACCGCCGGTGCCTACGATCCGACCGGCACGGCGGGCGTCTGGGCTCGGGTCAGAACGGCAGCTTCGGCATCCCGCCGCCGCCCAGGCCCTTCATGCCACCCATGCGCTTCATCATCTTCATGAGGCCGCCGCCCTTCATCTTCTTCATCATGCCCTGCATCTGATCGAACTCGTTCAGCAGGCGGTTCACCTCCTGCACGTGCACACCGGAGCCGGCGGCGATGCGCTTCTTGCGCGTGGCCTTGATCAGTTCGGGCTTGCGGCGCTCCAGGGGCGTCATGCTCTGGATGATGCCTTCCTTGCGGCGGATGTCCTTCTCGGCCTTGTCCATGTCCACCTGGCCGGCCTTGGCGGAGAACTGGGCCGGCAGCTTGTCCATGAGGCTGGACAGGCCGCCCATCTGCTTCATCTGCTGCAACTGCGACAGGAAGTCGTTCAGGTCGAAGCCGTCGCCGCTCTTGACCTTGGCCGCGAGCTTCTGCGCCGCCTCCATATCCACGCCCGCGCTCACCTGCTCGACCAGCGCGACGATGTCGCCCATGCCCAGGATGCGGCCGGCATGGCGCTCGGCATCGAACACTTCCAGGCCGTCGATCTTCTCGGACACCCCGGCGAACTTGATGGGCGCACCGGTCACCTGGCGCACCGACAGCGCCGCGCCGCCGCGCGAGTCGCCGTCCAGCTTGGTCAGCACGATACCGGTGAGCGGCAGCGCCTCCTTGAAGGCGCGGGCGGTGTTGATGGCGTCCTGCCCCTGCATGGCATCGACGACGAACAGCGTCTCGACCGGGTTCAGCGCAGCGTGCAGTTCCTTGATTTCGTTCATCAAGGCTTCGTCGATGGCCAGGCGCCCGGCCGTGTCCACCAGCAGCACGTCGAAGTAATGCCGCTTGGCGTAGTCGATGGCCGCGCGGGCGATGTCCAGGGGCTTTTGGTCGGCCGTGCTCGGGAACCACTCGGCGCCGGCCTGCGCCGTCACCGTCTTGAGCTGCTCGATGGCGGCGGGCCGGTACACGTCGCCCGACACGGTGAGCACCTTCTTCTTGCGCTTTTCGATCAGGTGCTTGGCCAGCTTGGCGGTGGTGGTGGTCTTGCCCGCGCCCTGCAGGCCGGCCATGAGGATCACCGCGGGCGGCTGGGCCGCCAGATTGATGTCGGCGATGCCCTCGCCCATGGTGGCGGCCAGCTCGCGGTTCACGATGGACACCAGCGTCTGCCCCGGCTTGAGGGAGCCCAGCACCTCCTGGCCCAGGGCCTTTTCCTTCACGCGAGCGATGAAGTCGCGCACCACCGGCAGGGCCACGTCGGCCTCCAGCAGCGCCATGCGCACTTCGCGCAGCATGTCCTGGACGTTGGATTCGGTGATGCGGGCCTGGCCGCGCATCTCCTTGACGAGTCGCGTGAGTTTTTCGGTAAGGGCGGAGGCCATAGGAGTGTTCCGGAAGTGCCCCTGTGCCTGGGCGGCTGGTGCCGCAGGCAGGTCCGCCGGGGGCGGGCGAAGGGCTAAACTGTGAGTCCATGATTTTACCCAGTGCGTCTCCCGTCAGCTGGCTGCTGGCCTTGTCCGCGGCGATGGCTTACGCCGCCCCCGCCGTGGCCGCCGCGCGGTTCGGCGGCAAAACGGGCCGCACCGCGCTCTGGGTCGCCTGGGGCCTGCACGCGGCGGTGCTGGCCTACAGCCTGCTCGGAGGCACGCCGCACTTCGGTTTCGCGCCCGCCCTCTCCATGACGGCATGGCTGGTCCTCACCGTGTATGCCGTCGAACGCCAGATGTTTCCCGAACTCCAGGCCCGCTGGCTGCTGGGCGCCCTGGGCTCCGTGGCGGTGGTGCTCGCGCTGCTGTTTCCAGGCCAGCCCCTGCACGTGAACGCATCCGCCTGGCTGCCGCTGCACCTGGCGCTGGGCATCGCGTCCTACGGGTTGTTCGCCGCCGCCGTGGTCCACGCCTGGCTCATGACCCGCGCGGAGCGCAAGATCCGCCAGGCCGCGGACCCGCACAGCGGCATTCCCCTGCTCACCCTGGAGCGCCTCACGTTCCGCTTCGTGATGGCCGGCTTCGTGCTCCTCACCGCCACGCTGGTGGCCGGCTGGCTGTTCGGCGAAACGCTGTACGGCCGGGCCTGGAAGTGGGAGCACAAGACGGTGTTCTCGGTCCTGTCGTGGATCACGTTCGCGGTGCTGCTGATCGGGCGCGCGCGTTTCGGCTGGCGCGGGCGCAGCGCCGTGCGCGTGCTGTATGCCGGCGCCGGCCTGCTGCTGCTGGCCTACGTGGGCTCGCGCTTCGTGCTCGAAGTGGTCCTGGGACGCGCCGCATGAAGTACCTCGTCCTGCTGGCGGTGCTGGTCATCGCGTTCGGGGTGTGGCGCAACCAGCGGCGCCGGGAGATGCCACCGCCTGCCGCGGCGCGCCCCGCCTTGCCGCAGGCCATGGTGTCCTGCGCCCGGTGCGGCGTGCACATCCCCCGCTCCGAGGCGCTGACCGACGGCGGCGCGAGCTACTGCACTCCCGAGCACCAGCGCCAAGGGCCGGCGTGAAAGGCCTCCGCCCGTGCCGGCCCTGAAACGCGCCAGCGCCCTGCTGTCCGCCGACGCCCCCTTCGCCCGGCTGTGGGGCAGCTTCCTGTCGGGCCGCATCATGGTGGCCGCCGCCCTGCTGCTGCTGCAGGGCTTGGGCGTGGCGCTGAACCAGTCCTACGAACCCCTGCTCCTGGGCATCTGCGCCGGCTACTTGGTGGCCACCGTGCTGCTGCTGGTGCTGGCCGGCAATGCGCCGCCCGGGCCCCATTCGTGGCTGCAGTGGATGTGCTCGATCGGCGTGGACCTGGCCTTGATCAGCACGCTGCAGATCCTGCACGTTGGCTCCATGAACTTCACGCCCCTGTTCGGGCTGCCCATCCTGATGGCCGGCGTGCTGGGCACGCTGACCCTGGCCCTGGGCACGACCGCGGCGGTCACGCTGCTGCTGCTGGCATGGGCCTGGTGGCTGGGCAGCAGCGGCGGCTCCGACGCCACGCAGCGCTATTTCCAGACGGCCCTCACCGGCACGGGCTACTTCATCGTCGCCTACCTGGTGCACCAGCTCGCCTCGCGCCTGAACCGGGAGCAGCAGCTGGCGCAGGCCAGCCAGATGGCGGCCAAGGTGCAGGAACAGGTGAGCGCCCTGGTCATCCACAACCTGTCGGACGGCGTGCTGGTGCTGGACCAGCGCGACACCGTGCGCATCGCCAACCCCGCGGCGCTGCGGCTGCTGGGCACCAACGCCCGCCACGCCCTGCCGTTCTCCATGGCCCATTCCTCGCCCTGGAAGCCGCTGCTGGCCATGGCGCGCCAGACCTTCCAGAAAGGCCAGCCGCAAAGCGCCGACGTGGACGTGCTGCACCCGGGGCAAAGCCCGCTGGCGCTGCACGTTCGGGCCTGGCTCACGTCGTCGCAGGAGATCGCGCGCGAGACCGGGGGCGAGCACCTGTGCGTGATGTTCCTGCACGACCTGCGCGAGATGGAGGCGCGCCTGCGCACCGAAAAGCTCGCCTCGATGGGCCGCATGTCGGCCGCCGTGGCCCATGAGATCCGCAACCCGCTCGCGGCCATCATGCAGGCCAATGCCCTGCTGGAAGAAGAACTGCACGAGCCCGGCCAGAAGCGCCTGGCCCACATGGTGCAGCAGAACGCCGAGCGGCTGGCCCGCATCGCGGAGGAGGTGCTGGACATCGCCCGGGTGCAGCACCAGATCAGCCACGCCCCCGCCTCCACCGTCGTGCTGTGCGATGCGGTCGCGCAGGTCTGGGGCGACTGGCAGGCGCAGGACCCGGGAAAGCGCCGGGCCCAGCTCGCGCTGGAGGCGGGCCGCGCACCCGTGGAGTTCGATGCCGAACACCTGCGCCGCGTACTCGTCAACCTGCTCGACAACGCGCTGCGCTACATGGGCGGCGAGCCCGACTCGCTCTACGTGGCCACCTATGTCAGCGCGGCCGGCTCCGTGGCGCTGCAGGTGTGGAGCGACGGCGCGCCGCTGGACAAGACCGTGGAGCGCCACCTGTTCGAGCCCTTCTTTTCCTCGGAAAGCCGCTCCAGCGGGCTGGGCCTCTATATCTGCCGCGAGCTGTGCCAGCGGCACGGCGCGTCGATCGGCTACCAGCGCCTCACCCGCAACCTGCCGCGCGGTGCGGTCGGCGGCAACGCGTTCACGGTCGTGTTCCGCAAGAACGCCCGGCCGCAGGACCCGAACACCACGCTGTTTGACACAATCGTCGTCTGACCCCGCACGCACCTGTCCATGAACGCCAACGCCGCCACGATCCTCGTCGTCGATGACGAACCCGACCTGCGCACCCTGTACGAGCTGACGCTGCTGCGTGAGGGCTACCGGGTCGAGACGGCAGGCAACCTGCAGGAGGCCCGCCAGCAGCTGCAGGCCCGCAAGTTCGACGCCGTGATCACCGACATGCGCCTGCCGGACGGCTTCGGCATGGAACTGCTGCACGAGTTGCGCGACCAGCAGCGGCGCGAGCGCTGCGTGGTCATGACGGCCTATGGCTCGGCCGAGAACGCGGTGGAGGCCCTGCGCTCGGGCGCCTTCGACTACCTCACCAAGCCGGTGGACCTCAAGCAGTTCCGCTCGGTCGTCGCATCGGCGGTCCAGGGCACGGGCGGCGTGCCGCCGCCCCGCTCGGCCCGCCCCGGCACCGCACCGCGCGCCCCGCAAGAGGCCGTGGCCGGCGGCACCACGCTGTCGCTGGAGCGGCTGGTGGGTGAGTCCGAGGCCATGCGCAACGTCAAGCAGCGCATCGCCAAGGTGGCGCGCAGCATGGCGCCCGTGCTCATCCGCGGCGAATCCGGCACCGGCAAGGAGTTGGTGGCGCGCGCGCTGCATGCCAGCAGCCAGCGCGCGGACGGACCGCTGGTCGCCGTCAACTGCGGCGCCATTCCGGAAAACCTGCTCGAAGCCGAGTTCTTCGGTGCGCGCAAGGGCTCCTACACCGGCGCCACGCAGGACCGCGACGGCTACTTCCAGGCGGCGCGCGGCGGCACGCTGTTCCTGGACGAGATCGGCGACCTGCCGCTGGCGATGCAGTCCAAGCTGCTGCGTGCCATCCAGGAACGCAGCGTGCGGGCGCTGGGCTCCACGGGAGAAGAGACCGTGGACGTGCGCATCGTCAGCGCCACCCACCGCGACCTGTCGGCCGATGTGCAGTCCGGCCGGTTCCGCCAGGATCTGTATTACCGCCTCAACGTGATCGAAGTGGTCATCCCGCCGCTGCGGGAACGCCGCGAAGACCTGCCCGCCCTGTGCGCCACGCTGCTGGCACGCATCGCGCAGGAATCGGGCGCGCCGGTACCGCCCCTCACGCAGAACGCGCTCGACCGCATCGCCATGCACCCGCTGACCGGCAACGTGCGCGAGCTGGAAAACCTGCTGCACCGCGCCGTCGCCCTGAGCGATGGAGAAGAGCTGCACGTGGAGCCCCCGCACGCCTCGGCCACCGATGCCGCGCGCGCCGATGCGGGCGCATCGTCCGTCCCCGGGGGTGAGCCGCCCGGCAGCGGCACACCGCGCAGCGCCAACCCTGCCGCTTCCGTGCCCTTGCCGAGCGACCTGCAGGCCTGGCTGGACCAGCAAGAGCGCGAGATTCTGGTGCGGGCCCTGCGGGATACCGGCTTCAATCGCACCGCCACCGCGGCGCGGCTGGGCATCAGCCTGCGGCAGATCCGCTACCGCATCGCCCGCCTGGACATCGCCGCGCCCAACGACAGCGACGCGAATGACGACAGCGAATGAGGCACCGCACCCCGGCCCGGTGCCCTGCCCGGAGGCGGGGGACAGACCGGTGTGGGACGGCGGCTGGTACCGGGGCGCCACGCGCGAGCCCTCGCCCAACTTCGGCCCGCGCCCGGCCCAGGCGGTCATCGATCTCATCGTCGTGCATTCGATCAGCCTGCCCCCCGGCGAATACGGCGGCGGGCAGGTGCACCGGCTTTTCACCAACACCCTCGACTGGGATGCGCACCCCTACTACGCCGGCATCCGCGGGCTGCAGGTGTCGGCCCACTTTTTCATCGAGCGCGACGGCCGGCTCTGGCAGTTCGTGGACTGCGATCTGCGGGCCTGGCATGCCGGGCCGTCGAGCTATCGGGGCCGCGCCAACTGCAACGACGACTCGATCGGCATCGAACTGGAGGGGCTGGAGGGCCAGACCTTCAAGCCCGCCCAATACGCCACCCTGGCGCGGCTTTGCGCCGACCTGCCGCTTCGCTACCCCATCGCCCACGTGGCAGGCCACGAAGACGTGGCCCCTGGCAGAAAGCAGGATCCGGGGCCGGGCTTCGACTGGCAGCGGCTTCGAGCGGACCTGCCGTGGCCACCCGCCGTGTTTCCACGGAAGTCAACCCGACCACCGCCATAATTGAGGGTTTTCCCCAACCCTCTGCACGCGGGACGCCAAACCGCGACACTCTGGGCCCGCTGCCCTCCCGCCATGGAAGACAGCGCCCACGCGGCTCCTGAAGTCAAAACGCCCGGCGTCCTGCGCCAGACCACGTTTTCCCGTCCCCCAACCGCATCCACACGGCCTTTGCGCCATGCCTCGGTCACGGCTTCCAGGCCGCGGAAACAGCATGTTTCCAGAATCCGGAGCAGAGGGCGCTGTACACTACCGGTAGTGTCTTGCTACCATTGCACACCCTAGATATAGCGTGTGGGCCAGCACCCAACCCCACCCCGTTCTCCGCTTTGGCGCCGCCTTACGGCCCGCCAGATCCGCCTTTTCCGACAGCTCCCAAAGGACCGTTCATGCAAGCTGCGCTAAACCCTTCATCCACCACCAATGCAACGGGGCAGGCCCCCACTGCCGCAGACGAATCGCCGGCGGCGCAGCCCGGCAGCGACCTGCTGACGCACTACCAGATCATTCGCCGCAACGGCGCGGTGGTGCCGTTCGAACCGCAGAAGATCGCAGTGGCCCTGATGAAGGCGTTTCTCGCCGTGCACGGCACCCAGGGTGCCGCATCGGCCAGCGTGCGCGAAGTCGTGGACACGCTGACCCAGAACGTGGTGCGAGCCCTCATGCGCTCGCGCCCGGGCGGCGGCACGTTCCACATCGAGGACGTCCAGGACCAGGTCGAGCTGGGCCTGATGCGCGGCGGCCACCACGAGGTCGCGCGCGCCTATGTGCTGTACCGTGAGCGCCGCTCGCAGGAGCGCGCCCACCAGCAGGAGCAGCGCACCCCCGCCGTGCCCACCCTGCACGTGATCGACCATGGCCAGCGCGTGCCCCTCGATGAAGCGCGCATGCTGAGCCTCATCCAGGCCGCCTGCTCCAACCTGGGCGCCGACATCCAGGCCGCGCCCATCGTGGCCGAAACCATGCGCAACCTGTACGACGGCGTGCCCATGGACGAGGTGTACAAGGCCTCCATCCTGGCCGCCCGCACCCTGATCGAGAAAGACCCCGACTACACCTACGCCACCGCCCGCCTGCTGCTGCACACCATCGTGCGCGAGGTGCTGGGCCGCGACGTGGCGCCCGGCGAAATGGGCGCCGCCTACGCGAACTACTTCCCCGTGTTCATCCAGAAGGGCGTGGACAACGACTTGCTGGACCCCCGCCTGCTCGAGTACGACCTGCAAAAGCTCGGCGCCGCACTGAAGTTCGAGCGCGACCAGCAGTTCGACTACCTGGGCCTGCAGACGCTGTACGACCGCTACTTCCTGCACGTGCGCAAGAGCCGCATCGAACTGCCCCAGGCGTTCTTCATGCGCGTGGCCATGGGCCTGGCGCTCAAGGAAGACAACCGCGAAGCGCGCGCCATCGAGTTCTACGAGGTGCTCTCATCGTTCGACTTAATGTCCAGCACCCCCACGCTGTTCAACAGCGGCACGCTGCGCTCGCAGCTGTCGTCGTGCTACCTGACCACCGTGCCCGACGACCTGGACGGCATCTACGAGTCGATCAAGGAAAACGCACTGCTGTCCAAGTTCGCCGGCGGCCTGGGCAACGACTGGACCCGCGTGCGCGCACTGGGCTCGCACATCAAGGGCACCAACGGCGAATCGCAAGGCGTGGTGCCGTTCCTCAAGGTGGTGAACGACACCGCCGTGGCCGTGAACCAGGGCGGCAAGCGCAAGGGCGCCGTCTGCACGTACCTCGAAACCTGGCATCTGGACATCGAGGAGTTCCTGGAACTGCGCAAGAACACCGGCGACGACCGCCGCCGCACGCACGACATGAACACGGCCAACTGGATTCCCGACCTGTTCATGCGCCGCGTGATGGAGAAGGGCACCTGGACCCTGTTCTCGCCCTCCAACGTGCCAGACCTGCACGACCTGTTCGGCGCCGACTTCGAAAAGGCCTACGTGGCCTATGAAGAAAAGGCCGCGCGCGGCGAGATCAAGCCCTCGCGCACGCTGCAGGCGACCGACCTGTGGCGCAAGATCCTCACCATGCTGTTCGAGACCGGCCACCCCTGGATCACGTTCAAGGATGCCTGCAACGTGCGCTCGCCCCAGCAGCACGCAGGCGTGGTGCACTCGTCCAACCTGTGCACCGAGATCACGCTGAACACCAGCGACACCGAGACCGCGGTCTGCAACCTCGGCTCGGTCAACCTGCTGCGCCATCTGAAGGACGGCCCGAACGGCCGCGAGCTCGACCACGTCAAGCTGCGCAAGACCATCTCCACGGCCATGCGCATGCTCGACAACGTGATCGACATCAACTACTACGCCGTCGAAAAGGCCCGCGCCTCCAACATGCGCCACCGCCCCGTGGGCCTGGGCATCATGGCCTTCCAGGACAGCCTGTACGAACTGCGCATTCCCTACGCATCGCAGGCCGCGGTCGAGTTCGCCGATCGATCCATGGAAGCCATCTGCTACTACGCCTACTGGGCTTCGACCGAGCTGGCCAAGGAACGCGGCCACTACGAAAGCTACAAGGGCTCGCTGTGGGACCGCGGCATCCTGCCGTTCGACACGCTCGAGCTGCTGGAGAAGGCCCGCGGCGGCTTCGTGGAAGTGGACCGCTCGTCCTCGCTGGACTGGGATGCGCTGCGCAAGAAGATCGCGCAGGACGGCATGCGCAACTCCAACTGCGTGGCCATCGCGCCCACCGCCACCATCTCCAACATCGTCGGTGTCGATGCGTCCATCGAGCCCTCATTCGGCAACCTCTCGGTCAAGTCGAACCTGTCGGGCGAGTTCACCGTCATCAACGGCTACCTGGTGCGCGACCTCAAGCGCCTGGGCCTGTGGGACGACGTGATGGTCATGGACCTCAAGCACTTCAAGGGTTCGCTGCACTCCATCGACCGCGTGCCGCAGGACGTCAAGGCGCTGTACTCCACGGCCTTCGAGGTCGAGCCGTCGTGGCTCGTCGAGGCCGCATCGCGCCGCCAGAAATGGATCGACCAGGCGCAGAGCCTGAACATCTACATGGCGGGCGCATCGGGCAAGAAGCTCGACGACACCTACAAGCTCGCCTGGGTGCGCGGCCTCAAGACCACGTATTACCTGCGCACGCAAAGCGCCACGCACGTCGAGATGAGCACCGTGAACACGCGCCAGCTCAACGCCGTGTCGTCGGGCACCGACGGCGGCGGCGCACAGGCCGCATCCAAGCCCAGCGCGCTCGAAGCCGCTGCGGCCGCAGCACAGGCACAGGCCGCGGCATTGCCCGCGACCGACGTGAAGTTCTGCGCGATCGACGACCCGACCTGCGAAGCCTGCCAGTGATGCGCACGCCATGCGCGGCACCCTGATCGATCAGGGTGCCGCGCATGTGCAGTGAAGCAACAAAAACATGGCTGCATCACGCTCCAGCGCTTTTAATTTTGCAGCGCTGCTTTCATAATCCGACCATTGGAAAACCTATGCTGACCTGGGACGAAGAAGTCAAGCCCTCATCGCAGAAACTCTTGGACGGCGGTCTGCAAAACAACCGCCCGGCGGAGTCGCCGTCCGCGCTTTCGCAAGCCGCTGCGGCACCCGCCGAAAGCCTGCCCACCGGCAGCACGCCCACCCCCTCTGCCCCGCCCGTCGACACCGTGCACCGCCGCGTGAATGCCGCCGACAAGCGCATCATCAACGGCCAGACCGACGTCAATCAGCTGGTGCCCTTCAAGTACAAGTGGGCCTGGGAAAAATACCTCGCCACCTGCGCCAACCACTGGATGCCGCAAGAGGTGAACATGACGCGCGACATCGCGTTGTGGAAAGACCCGAACGGCCTGACCGAAGACGAGCGCCGCATCATCAAGCGCAACCTCGGCTTCTTCGTGACCGCCGATTCGCTGGCCGCCAACAACATCGTGCTGGGCACGTACCGCCACATCACCGCGCCCGAATGCCGCCAGTTCCTGCTGCGCCAGGCCTTCGAGGAAGCGATCCACACGCACGCCTACCAGTACATCGTCGAATCGCTCGGCCTCGACGAGAGCGAGATCTTCAACGCGTACAACGAAGTCGCCTCCATCCGCAACAAGGACGAGTTCCTGATCCCCTTCATTGAGGCGATCATGGACCCCAACTTCAAGACCGGCACGCCCGAGACCGACCAGACGCTGCTCAAGTCGCTGATCGTGTTCGCCTGCCTGATGGAAGGCCTGTTCTTCTACGTCGGCTTCACGCAGATCCTCGCGCTCGGCCGCCAGAACAAGATGACCGGTGCCGCCGAGCAGTACCAGTACATCCTGCGCGACGAATCGATGCACTGCAACTTCGGCATCGACCTGATCAACCAGCTCAAGCTGGAGAACCCGCACCTGTGGACCGCGGAGTTCAAGGAAGAGATCAACGGCCTGTTCATGAAGGCCGTCGAGCTCGAGTACCAATACGCCGAAGACACCATGCCACGCGGCGTGCTGGGCATGAACGCCTCCATGTTCAAGGGCTACCTGCGCTACATCGCCAACCGCCGCGCCACGCAGATCGGCCTGGAGGCGCTGTTCCCCAACGAAGAAAACCCCTTCCCCTGGATGAGCGAGATGATCGACCTCAAGAAGGAGCGCAACTTCTTCGAGACCCGCGTCATCGAGTACCAGTCCGGCGGTGCACTGTCCTGGGATTGACCTCCCGACACATTCCAGGCCATGCATTTTCATTCCACGTCCCTCACCGGCAGCGCTGCAAAGCCCTGCCGTGCGGGGCGTTCCCGTGTTCATGGCGATGGGACTCGTCCCATCGCCATGGATCGCTCCATGTCCAATGCAGGCGTGGAGTGCTCTTTGCAAATTGACCCAAGGAGAAAATGATGGCAACTGCGAAAAAGACCGCCGCCAAGAAGGCAGCACCCGCGAAGAAAGCCGCCGCCCCCGCCAAGAAGGCTGTGGTAGCGAAGAAGGCCGCCGCTCCGGCGAAGAAGGCAGCGCCCGCCAAGAAGGCCGCCGCTCCCGCCAAGAAGGTGACGGCTGCGAAGAAGGCAGCAGCACCGGCCAAGAAGGCCGCCGCTCCAGCGAAGAAGGCAGCGCCCGCCAAGAAGGCCGCGGCCCCAGCCAAGAAGGTGACGGCTGCGAAGAAGGCAGCAGCGCCGGCCAAGAAGGCCGCTGCTCCGGCCAAGAAAGCCGCAGCGCCAGCGAAGAAGGCAACGGCCGTGAAGAAGTCGGCTGCACCGGCCAAGAAGGCGGCTGCACCGGCGGCCAAGAAGGCCAGCGCCAAGCCAGCGACCGCGACCAAGAAGGCAGTGACGTCGGCGAAGAAGACCTCGGCCGCACCTGCTGCCAAGAAGCCTGCCGCAGCACCGGCCGCCAAGAAGGCCGCCGCGCCCAAGAAAGCCGCCAAGGCCCCTGCGCCCGCGCCTGCAGCCCAGACCACGCTGAACCCCCAGGCCGCCTGGCCCTTCCCCACGGGTGGCAAGCCGTAACGCCCACGTCCACGGGAAGTCCCGCCAACCCGGTGCCCTGCACCGGGTTTTTTTATGCCTGCTGCACACGCATCGTGCGGCGGCAGGCCTGTGTCCCTCGGCTTACTCGGGGTGGAAGTCAAGCACGTAGTTCTGCGGCCCGCGCTGCGCGATCTTGAGCGCGCCCATGCGGTTGCCCAGCGCGGCGCAGCGCACCAGGGGCCAGTCCCGCTCCAGCCCGAAGAGCAGCGCGCCCCGCCAGGCATCACCGCAGCCGGTGGGGTCCACCACCTCGGCCGGCGCCGCGACCGGCACGTTGGTGCGCTCGCCGTTCTCCCACACATCGCAGCCCTCGGCGCCCAACGTGACGACGAGACCCCGCACCTTGCGGGAGATGTCCTGCAGGCTCCAGCCCGTGCGCTCGCACAGCATGCGGCCTTCGTAGTCGTTCACGGTGATCCACGTGGCCTGATCGATGAACTGCGCCAGTTCCTGGCCATTGAACATGGGCAGGCCCTGGCCCGGATCGAACACGAACGGAATGCCCGCCTCGACCAGTTGCGCGGCGTGCTGCAGCATGGCGTCGCGGCCATCGGGCGCGATGATGGCCAGGCGCACGTCGGGCTCGGCCACGATGCGCGAGCGGTGGGCCTGCATCATGGCACCGGGGTGGAAGGCCGTGATCTGGTTGTTGTCGCGGTCGGTCATGATCATCGCCTGGGCCGTGTAGAGGTCATCCACCTGCCCCACGTGGCGCGTTTCGATGGCCAGGCTGCGCAGGCGCTCCTGATAGCCTGCGCCGTCGCTGCCCAGCATGGCCATGGGCACCGGATCGCCGCCCAGCAGCTTCAGGCTGTAGGCGATGTTGCCGGCGCAGCCGCCGAAGTCCCGGCGCAGGGAAGGCACGAGGAACGAGACGTTCAGGATGTGCAACTGGTCCGGCAGTATCTGCTCGGCGAAGCGGCCCTCGAAAGTCATGATGGTGTCGAACGCCAGGGAACCGCAAATCAAGGCAGCCATAACAAATCCGGTGAAGAAGAAAAGATCCGAAGATCAGGGATAGAAAGCCAGAACACGGTAGCCGGAGACGCGCGCGCCGCCCGTGGCCACCACCATGGGCAAGGTGCCGCTCCATTCGCCGCCGGGCGCGATCTCCGCGGGAGCCCCCAGGTCCTGGGGCTGCAGCACGCGGCGCAGCACCGGCCGGTCCTGCGTGTCGGTCAGCGTGAGTTCCACCGACGGCATGGCCACGGCAAAGCCGGCACGGCTCTTGATGGACAAGGCCAGCTGGTACGAGTCGCCCCGTCCCTTGTTAAAAGACGAGCTGTCGATCACCACTTCGGTGATGCGGCGCGGGGCGGCGATGGCGCATTGCAGCGGCATGCACAGCGCCTGGAGGATGGGCCGCGCACCGGGGTACTGCGATGCCAGCCGGTCGCGTTCCTGCACTGCCATCTGCAGGCCAAGGCCTGCGGCCAGGGCCATCAGCAGCACGGCCAGGCCGGCCCGCACCGCCGGCTTGCCCCAGAAGGCCTTGCGGCGCGCGGCGCGCATGAAGCCCGGCTCATCGGCGGCCGTGGCATGCACCGCATCGTCGTCTTCGTCATCGTCTTTCGCCGGCGAGTGCAGCGGCAGGCGGTGAACGGAAGGCTGCGCACCGGCCAGGGCCGCGGAGGCGATGGCCGCTTCTGCCGGCAATGCAACCACGCCCTCCAGCCCACCACCGGCCTGCGTGGCGATGGCCACCGGATCGGTGTCGGCATCGATGGCTTCCAGGGCCATGTCCATGGCCACCGCCTTGGCGATGGCATCGTCGGTCGAAGCCTGCCGCCCATGGCCATCCGGCACATCGGCGGCGGATTGCAGCGGCCCGTCGTCCAGATCGTCGGGCCATTCGGAATCGCGCAACTCGGCGAAGGGCAGTTCATAGCCCGCTGGCTCGGGCGGCGGTGCGCTGTGCGCGCGCCCTGCCACCGCCGCTTCGTCCTGCGGGGGTGTCGAGGCAGCGGGCACCGCACCGATGGGCCGTTCAGCCGCGGGCACCGATCCCGGCAAGGGCCATCCCGATGGCAGTGGAGGTAGAGCGGGCTTGGCCGGCGCGGCAGTGGAATCCGTCGCGTTCGAGCGGGTTCGCCAAACCAGCGGAGACGCAGGCTCCAGGCTCCAGTCGGAGGGCGGCTCCACGCCCGGCGACGCCAGCGGCCGCGCGGTGAGGTAGCTCGGCACCAGCGGCGGCTCCGGCACCTCCAGCGGCGCGGGCAGGGCGGGGTCGCCCATCGGCAGCGGTGCGGTCGGCGCTGGCGTTGGAGGGGACGAAGAATGTGGCGGTGCCGGGGCCGCAGAGGCGGTGGGCCCGCGTGGCACGCCGGGCGCGGGCGCTGTTGGAGAGGGTTGCGGCACGCTCGCCGCGCCGGCCCCCCAGGCCCGTTCGGCAGGCGCCGGCGGCCGCACGGTCGCGCGCGGAGCGTCGGGAATGGCCATCTCCGGCAGCAGGTCCTGCGACGCCGAGCGCACCAGATGGGCCGCCGCATCGAAGACCTCCTTGCACTGCCCGCACCGCACCCACCCATCGGAGATGCGCAACTGGTCCGCAACGACCTTGAAGGTCGTGCCGCAGGCGGGGCAGCGTGTGATCTGGCTCATCGGCTCGGGATTGTAGGTGGGCGCCATGCCCGCCCGGAGGGCGGCACGGCCCTGCCCATCAACGCGCGGCCACCATCAGGATCCAGCCCTCCTGCGTGTCGGCCACCTCCAGGGGCAGCCACGGCGCATAGGCCTCTTTCAGCTCGTCGGCCTGGCGCTCCAGGATGCCGGCCAGCACCAGATGGCCGCCCGCCGCCACATGCGCGCACAGCAGCGGCGCCAGCACCTTGAGGGGCGTGGCGAGGATGTTGGCCAGCACCGTCTGGTAGGTGCCGCTGGCCTGGTCGGGCAGGCCGGCCTTCAGCGCCACGCCGTTGGCCTCGGCGTTCAGCCGCGTGGACTCCACGGCCGCCGGATCGATGTCCACGGCATCGACATCCGTCGCACCGAACTTGGCGGCGCCGATGGCCAGGATGCCGGAGCCGCAGCCATAGTCGAGCACGCGGCCCAGCGGGTTGCCGCTGGCGCCGTGCGGCGCGCCGTTCGCCGCGATCCACCGCAGGCACATGCGCGTGGTGGGGTGCGTGCCGGTGCCGAATGCCAGTCCGGGATCGAGCCGGATGCTGCGCGTGGCCTGGGCCGGCAGCTCGTGCCAGGTGGGCACGATCCAGAAATCCGGCGTGATGTCCACCGGCGCGAACTGCGATTGCGTGAGGCGCACCCAGTCCTGCTCGGGCACGATGGCCACGCCCAGCACGCGGCAGCCTTCGAAGAAATCCTGCACCTCCAGCAGGGCCCGCGCCTCCTGCGCTTCGGCTTCGTTCTGGAACAGCGCCACCACGCGGCTGCGCTGCCAGCCGTCCTTGGGCGGCGGCATGCCGGGCTCGCCGAACAGCGCCTGCTCGGCATCGGTCTGCGCGTCGGCATCCTCGACCGACACGCTCAGCGCCTGCAGCGCATCGAGCGCATCGCTCAGGGACTCGACCCGGTCTTCGGGGCACATCAGGCTCAGCTCAAACATGGGAGACCTCCGGGAGAAAACGAAAATGCTGGCACCCGTTGCCAGGTGCCAGCATGCAAAACCACCACGCGCAGCGATCTCAGCGCTTGTGCTGCGACAGCCACTCTTCCAGGTAATGGATGTTGGTGCCGCCCGCCACGAACTTGGCTTCCACCATCAGCTCGCGGTGCAGCGGCACGTTGGTGTTGATGCCCTCGATCACGGTTTCGGACAGCGCCGTGCGCATGCGGGCCAGCGCCTGCTCGCGCGTGTCGCCGTGCACGATGATCTTGCCGATCATCGAGTCGTAGTTCGGCGGCACGTAGTAGTTGGTGTAGGCGTGCGAATCGACGCGCACGCCCGGGCCGCCCGGCGCATGCCACATGGTGATGCGGCCTGGCGAGGGGATGAACTTGTACGGGTCCTCGGCGTTCACGCGGCATTCGATGGCGTGGCCGCGGATCTCGATCTGGCGCTGGGTAAAGGGCAGCTTCTCGCCGGCGGCGACCATGATCTGCGTCTTCACGATGTCCACGCCCGTGATCCATTCGGTCACCGGGTGCTCCACCTGCACGCGGGTGTTCATCTCGATGAAGTAGAACTCGCCGTTTTCATACAGGAACTCGAACGTGCCCGCGCCGCGGTAGCCGATCTTCTTGCACGCGGCCACGCAACGCTCGCCGATCTTCTCGATCAGCTTGCGCGGGATGCCGGGCGCCGGCGCCTCCTCGATCACCTTCTGGTGGCGGCGCTGCATGGAGCAGTCGCGCTCGCCCAGATAGACCGCATTGCGGTGCTTGTCCGCGAGGATCTGGATCTCGATGTGGCGCGGGTTCTGGAGGAACTTCTCCATGTACACGGCCGGATTGCCGAACGCCGCGCCGGCCTCGGCCTTGGTCATCTGCACCGCGTTGACGAGCGCAGCCTCGGTGTGCACCACGCGCATGCCGCGCCCGCCGCCGCCGCCCGCGGCCTTGATGATGACGGGATAGCCCACCGCCTTGGCGATGCGGCGGATCTGCACCGGGTCTTCCGGCAGCTCGCCTTCGGAGCCCGGCACGCAGGGCACGCCCGCGCGGATCATGGCCTGCTTGGCCGAGACCTTGTCGCCCATGGTGCGGATCGACTCGGGCGTGGGGCCGATGAACTGGAAGCCGCTCTTTTCCACCCGCTCGGCGAAGTCGGCGTTCTCGGACAGGAAGCCGTAGCCGGGGTGGATGGCCTCCGCATCGGTCACCTCGGCGGCCGAGATGATGGCGGGCATGTTGAGGTAGGACAGCGGCGAGGGCGCGGGGCCGATGCACACCGCCTCTTCGGCCAGCTTCACGTACTTGGCATCGCGATCCGCCTCGGAATACACCATGACGGCCTTGACGCCGAGTTCACGGCAGGCGCGCTGGATGCGCAATGCGATTTCGCCGCGATTGGCAACGAGGATTTTCTTAAACATAGGTTTCTTCGCGGCTCATCACCCATGCGCGGGCGCATGCGAGTGCGGTTGGCGTGGCCTTGCCCGGGGCAAGACGGCCGGCACCGGCGACGAGGATTTTCTGAAACATGGACGTTCCCTGGCGCCCGGCAACGAGGCCGGCGCGCCCGACAAGGACCGAGGAAGACATGCGCAATTTATTCGATCACGAACAGGGGCTGCCCGTATTCCACCGCCTGGCCGTTCTCTCCCAGGATGCGGGTGACGGTGCCGGACTTGTCGGCCTCGATCTCGTTGAGGATCTTCATGGCCTCGATGATGCAGATCGTCTCGCCTTCCTTGACCTGGCTGCCCACTTCGACGAACGACTTGGCGCCCGGGCTGGAAGCGCGGTAGAACGTGCCCACCATGGGCGACTTCACGATGTGGCCGGTCGGGGCGGCCGGAGCAGGCAGTTCGGCCACCGGGGCTGCGGCGGCGGCCGCGGGTGCCGGGGCCTGCTGGGCGGGTGCGGCCACATATTGCTGGACCACCGCACCGCCACTCTTGACGATGCGGACCTTGCCTTCTGCCTCGGTGATCTCGAGTTCTGACACATTCGACTCGGACACGAGGTCGATCAAGGTCTTGAGTTTTCGCAAATCCATGGGAACTCCAACGCCAAAAACAAAATAGGGCGCGAATTTACCCCAAATTCGACCTATGGCCGGTATTTGGGCGCAAATTCATTGATCTTCGCGGTGGATTGCAGACCGCTATCCCAGGGAAGCCCATTGGGTAAGGTCTTCTGCGGTGACTTGGCCCATTTTACGGTGCACGATGCTGCCATCTGCGCCCATCAGCACGCTGAAAGGCAGGCCTCCAGTGAGATTTCCCAGCGAACGGCCCAGTTCGGTGCCCGAAAGCCCCGCCAATCCCACCGGGAAATCCAGCGGCAGGCGCCCCAGGAACTGCCGCACGGACGAGGGCTGGTCGATCGCCAGACCCACGACTTGCCAGCCTTTGGCGGCATGTTCCCGGTAGAAGGCATTCAAAAGCGGCAGCTCGTCCACGCAGGGAGGGCACCACGTGGCCCAGAAGTTCACCAAGAGCGGCTTGCCGCGAAAACGCGCCATCGCCACGGGCTCGCCGCCCGAGGGCGCCTCGAACTGCTGCGCCCACAGGGCGGCTTCGGCGCCGGACAGCACCGCGTGCGGCTGGAACCGCCACCACGCCAGCCCTGCGCCGCCCAGCCCGGCGGCGGCGGCCACGCCGGCATACGCCATCAGCCTCCGACGCGAAGCCTGGGGCGCAGCATCGGACCCGGCCGCGGGGGCCGGGCGGGTGGCGGGTGGGGACAAAGAGGTGCCCGTATCGGAGGGCGGTGACACATTCATTCGGGAGGGCTTTCCAACAGCTTGCGCACGGCGCGAATGTCTCCGCGCGGTGCCCGGCCCCGCGCATCGGGGCGCAATGCGCCGCGCAGGTCATCCAGGTCATAGATCAAAAGGTGCACGCCGATCATCTCGCCCAGCACCGGCGAATGGCTGGAGAGACTCAACGCCTCGACCGACTCGCCATGGAAGCCGGTGACGGTGCGCGGCTCGTAGTCCACATGGTGGTCGATCAGCGCGATCTCGGCAGATTTGCAGTCGTCGCAGAACAACTGCAGATAAATGTCGGACAGCCGGGTCGCCGTGCCATGCCACACCGCTCCGCCCAGGTGCGGGCGAAACGTCCCCATGCGCTCCATCCAGATCAGCGCCAGCTGCCGCAGCGCGAGCAATTCCTGGGGCTGGGTGTCGGCACAGAACAGGCCGATGTACTCACGCACCGCGTCCTCGACCAGATCGTTGTCGGGCAGCGGTGTGCGGCTGGGCAGGCCCAGTTGGCGAACGGCCCGGCGTTTGGCCGGGCCCCATTCCAGGCCTTCTTCGACGACCATGCGGGCCGCGGCGTTGGCGATCTCGGTGGCGAGGGCGTTTGGCATGGCGGCGATCGGGTGGGGGGAAGGGTCCATTGTGGCCTCAATACAAGAAGGCGGCCCGGGAAAACGCCCGCATCCGGCAGGGGCATGGTGCGCCCCATCGTGGACCTTGCTATTGAAAATGTAGCAATCGAGGCAAGAGGGATGTGCGCGGGCGGCCCTGCAGCCCTGGAACCTTAGAATCTGCGCCCATGCATATTCACATTCTGGGCATCTGCGGCACGTTCATGGGGGGCCTGGCGGCACTGGCGCGCGAAGCGGGCCACAAGGTCACCGGCTGCGACGCCGGCGTGTACCCCCCGATGAGCGACCAGCTGCGCGCCTTGGGGATCGAACTGATCGAAGGCTACGGCGCGGACCAGATGGCGCTGGCGCCCGATGCGTTCGTGATCGGCAACGTGGTCAGCCGGGCGCGCCTGCCCGACGGCACGCCGAAATTCCCCCTGATGGAGGCCATCCTCGACGCCGGCGCCGCCTACACCAGCGGCCCCCAGTGGCTTGCCGAGCACGTGCTGCAGGGCCGGCACGTGCTGGCCGTGGCGGGCACCCACGGCAAGACGACCACCACGTCGATGCTGGCCTGGGTTCTGGAATGCGCGAGCCTGCAGCCCGGCTTCCTGGTGGGCGGCGTGCCGCTGGATTTCGGCGTGTCGGCCCGGCTGGGCGCCGCGCGCCGTCCGGTGGCCGGCCCGGGCGTGGCGGGCGATGCGCCCGTGTTCGTGATCGAGGCGGACGAATACGACACCGCGTTCTTCGACAAGCGCAGCAAGTTCGTGCACTACCGCCCCCGCACCGCGGTTCTGAACAACCTGGAATTCGACCACGCGGACATCTTCGACGACCTGCCGGCCATCGAGCGGCAGTTCCACCACCTGGTGCGCACCGTGCCGCCCTCGGGCCGCGTGGTGGTCAACGGGCTGGAGGAAAGCCTGGCCCGCGTGCTGCATGCCGGCTGCTGGAGCGAGGTGGCGAGCTTCGGCGCGCTGGTGAGCGACTTCACGGCGCAAGGCGAACCGCACGCCTTCGATGTGCTCTACCAGGGCCGGACCGTGGCCCGCGTGGAATGGGCGCTGACTGGGGTGCACAACCAGTTGAATGCGCTGGCCGCCATCGCCGCCGCCCACCACGTGGGCGTGGCGCCGGCAGAGGCCGGCCGTGCGCTCGCGCAGTTCCAGAACGTGAAGCGGCGCATGGAACTGCGCGGCACCGTGCGCGGCATTGCGGTGTACGACGACTTCGCACACCACCCGACCGCCCTGCGCACCACGCTGGACGGGCTGCGCCGCAGCGTGGGCCCGGCGGCGCGCATCCTCGCGGCGTTCGAGCCGCGCAGCAACACCATGAAGCTGGGCACCATGAAATCGCAGCTACCCTGGGCGCTGGAGCCGGCCGACCTGGCGTTCTGCCACACCGCCGGCCTGGACTGGGACGCGGCCCAGGTGCTCGCGCCGCTGGGCGACAAGGCCCGGACGGCGGCGGACATCGGCACGCTGATCGGGCAGATCGCCCAGGCGGCCCGGCCGGGCGATCACATCGTGTGCATGAGCAATGGCAGCTTCGGCGGCATCCACGGCAAGCTCATCGATTCGCTATCAAAATAATAGCAGCATGCCCTAGAAGAATATGCGCTGGAGGCCGATTCGACCGATAGCGCAGAAGGCGACCCTCCGCCCCTCTTCAATACGTCACGGCCATGGCCGGGACATCCACCCGCACGATCGGGCGGGCCAGTGCGGCGCTGGCGGCCTCGGCGAACTGCCGGCCCCATTGCGCGTCGGCCAGCAGCGGGGCCCCGGCAGCCTGTGCCACCGTGAGCACCTTGTCGGCCAGCAGCACCTTGCCGCTGGCCCGCAGGGGCTCGCACTCCAGGCTGATGAACGCCTCGTCCAGCCAGCGGCGGGCGTCTTCATTGCTCAAAGGCTGCGAGCCTTCCAGGTCGAAACGGAATTCCTGGCCCGGCGCCAGGGTGATCGAGACTTCTCTGCGCATGGATTGTTTTCCTGGTTGAGGTGGGGCCAAGGGCGGTCACGCAAGCCGATGCCCGCGGCGGGGCCATCGAGCTTACATCGCACGCCGCTGCCCCGGCCCCTGGTTTTCAGCGGGCGCGGCGGGCGGCCACGGCCGCCGACAGGTCGGCCAGCGCCGACAACGAATCGTCCCAGCCCAGGCACGCGTCAGTGATGCTCTTGCCGTACTCCAGGGCGCCCGGCTGGTCCTTGCCCGGCGTGAATTTCTGGGCACCGGCGGTCAGGTGGCTCTCGATCATCACGCCGAACACGCAGCGCGAACCGCCCGCGATCTGCGCGCCGATCTCGCGCGCCACGTCGCGCTGCTTTTCGTGCTGCTTGCTGCTGTTGGCATGGCTGCAATCCACCATCAGCGTGGCGGGCAGCTTGGCGGCCTCCAGGTCCTGGCAGGCCGCGGCGACGCTGGCCGCGTCGTAGTTCGGCGCCTTGCCGCCGCGCAGGATCACGTGGCAGTCGGGATTGCCCTGCGTGTTGACGATGGCCACCTGCCCGTTCTTGTGCACCGACAGGAAATGGTGGCCGCGGCTGGCGGACTGGATCGCGTCGGTGGCGATGCGGATGTTGCCGTCCGTGCCGTTCTTGAAGCCGATGGGCGCCGACAGGCCCGAGGCCAGTTCGCGGTGCACCTGGCTTTCGGTGGTGCGCGCGCCGATGGCGCCCCAGCTGATGAGGTCGCCGATGTACTGGGGCGAGATCACGTCCAGGAACTCGCTGCCGGCCGGCACGCCCATGCGGTTGATGTCGATGAGCAGCTGGCGCGCGATGCGCAGGCCTTCGTCGATGCGGTAGCTCTCGTCCAGGTACGGGTCGTTGATCAGGCCCTTCCAGCCCACCGTGGTGCGGGGCTTCTCGAAGTACACGCGCATCACGATCTCCAGCGTGTCGGCGTACTGCTCGCGCACCGCCTTCAGGCGCCGCGCGTAATCCAGCGCGGCGGCGGGGTCGTGGATGGAGCAGGGGCCGATCACAACCAGCAGCCGGTCGTCCCGGCCGGCCATGATGTCCTGGATGCCGCGCCGCGTGCGCGTGATCAGGGATTCCACCGCCGTTCCCCGGATGGGGAAGAAGCGGATCAGATGTTCTGGAGGGGGCAACACGGTGATGTCCTTGATACGTTCGTCGTCGGTCTGGCTGGTCTTCTCGACGTCGCGGTACCAGGCATCGCTGGTGGGGTTGGCAGTGGCCGTCATGGTTGCGTCCTCGTGGGTTGGATCGGAAAAAGGGGAGCGGAAAAACAAAAAACCGCCGGGCTTTTCAGCTTCGGCGGTTTCTAGAGGAGGGGGCTCGGGTGGTTGCGCGCTGACCTCTCATCCGCCTGGGACAGAGAAGTAAAACCAAAAATAAAACGCGCTACGCACTTGCATCGGTGGCAATGTAACACCGATTTTTGCGCCGCAACATCCCCGGCGCGTTGCAGCGCTGCCACAAGCGGGGTGCCGCGCTTTCATCGCACGCGCCCCGACAACCAGCGGCGCAGGCGCGCCAGCATCGGGCGCCGCCGGGCCGGGGCGGGCTCCGGCGCAGGCTCGCTGAGCATCGCCCCGCCCTGCTCGTACATGTCGATGACCAGCATCGCCTCGCCCAGGGTGCGCCAGGCCAGGCGCTCGAACGCATCGAAGCAGGCCGGCTCGCTGCGGCTCTGGCGGGTCAGTGCCTGGTGCCAGATCTCGATGGCATCGCGCAGGTCTTTCAGGGCCTGCTGGTAGGCCCCCAGCTCGTAGAGCGCATGCCAGGCGGAGCCCAGCCCGGTGAGAAAGAACTGGTGCTCGCGCGCGGCGCGCTTCAGGTGCTCCAGGCTCCAGAAGATGGCGGAGGGAGCGGCGCAGGCGCGGCGCAGGTGCGCGGCATCTTCGATGAGCGCGGACAGCGACGTCAGCGCATCGCGGAATTGGCGGGATTCTTCGTCGGCCACGCCTTCGCGCAGCAGCCGGCTCACATCGCCGAACGACTGTGCGGTGTTCAGCAGTTGGCTGGACGACGGGTCAGGCATGGTGGGTGCACGCCTGGAAGGTCCGTCGCCGCCAGGGGCCTTATGCGGTGCCGCCGACCGTCAGGCCGTCGATGCGCAGCGTGGGCTGGCCCACGCCGACCGGCACGCTCTGGCCTTCCTTGCCGCAGGTGCCCACGCCGCTGTCGAGCGCCATGTCGTTGCCGATGAGCGTCACCTTCTTGAGGGATTCCGGACCGCTGCCGACGATGGTCGCGCCCTTGACCGGGTACAGGATCTTGCCGTTCTCGACCCAATACGCCTCGCTGGCCGAGAACACGAACTTGCCGCTGGTGATGTCCACCTGGCCGCCGCCGAAGTTGGTGGCGTAGAGGCCGCGCTTGATGCTCGCCACGATCTCCGCCGGGTCCTTGTCGCCGCCCAGCATGTAGGTGTTGGTCATGCGCGGCATGGGAATGTGCGCGTAGCTCTCGCGCCGGCCGTTGCCGGTGGGCGCCACGCCCGACAGGCGCGCGTTCATCGAATCCTGGATGTAGCCCTTGAGGATGCCGTCCTCGATGAGCACGTTGCGCTGGCTGGCGTGGCCTTCGTCGTCCACGTTGAGCGAGCCGCGGCGGTCGGCCAGGGTGCCGTCGTCCAGCACCGTCACGCCCTTGGCCGCCACGCGCTGGCCGATGCGGCCGCTGAAGGCGCTCGAGCCCTTGCGGTTGAAATCGCCCTCCAGCCCGTGGCCCACGGCCTCGTGCAGCAGCACGCCAGGCCACCCGGGGCCGAGCACCACGGTCATCTCGCCCGCGGGCGCAGGGCGCGACTCCAGATTGACGAGGGCGGCGTTCACGGCCTCATCGACGTACTGGGTGATCTGCGCATCATCGAAATAGGCCAGGCCGAAGCGCCCGCCCCCGCCGGCCGAGCCCACCTCGCGGCGGCCGGCCTGCTCGGCGATCACGGTGACCGACAGGCGCACCAGCGGGCGCACGTCGGCGGCCAGCGTGCCGTCGGAGCGCGCCACCAGCACCACGTCGTATTCGCTGGCCAGGCCCGCCATCACCTGGGCCACGCGCGGGTCCTTGGCGCGGGCCTGCTGCTCCACCTTTTCCAGCAACGCCACCTTGGCCGTGCTGTCCAGCGACGCGATGGGATCGGTGCCGGGATAGAGCGATCGGCTGGCGGAGATCTTCTTGAGCGAGATCTTCGCCCGCTTCTCCTGCGAGGCCGCCGAGATCGCCCGCACGGTGCGGGCGGCATCGAGCAAGGAGGCCTCGGAGATGTCGTCGGAATAGGCGAAAGCCGTCTTCTCGCCGCTCACGGCCCGCACGCCCACGCCCTGGTCGATGCTGAACGAACCGGTCTTGACGATGCCTTCTTCCAGGCTCCAGCCCTCGCTGCGCGTGTACTGGAAATACAGGTCGGCATCGTCCACCTGATGGGCCCGGATGTCGGCGAGCGCGCGCGCCAGATGGGTTTCGTCAAGGCCGAAAGGCTCCAGGAGCAGGCGGCGGGCGACGGACAGGCGTTCGATGGTGGGTTCGCGGGAGATCATGGGCGGATTCTAGAAGCCTTGGTGCCTGCCGGCATGGCGCTTTGCAAGCATCCCACCCGGCGGCGCGGCCATGCCGGCGCGAATCGTCCATGGCCAAGCAGACTCTGTGATATTTCACTGATATATCATTGGACTTCACCACCCCCGCCCACCCGTCCCGATGTCCGTCCTGCCCCAGCCCTCCCCTCCCGCAGCACCCGGCGGCGGCGCCCAGTTGCGCGAGCAGGCCTACGCCGACATCAAGCGCCGCATCATTGCCTGCGAGCTGGCACCCGGCGCGCAGATCAACGAAGGCACGTTGGGCACGCTGCTCGGCCTGGGCCGCACCCCAATCCACCAGGCGCTGCACCGGCTGGAGATGGAGGGGCTCGTGACCATCCTGCCGCGCAAGGGCATCGTGGTGGCGCCGCTGTCGCTGGACGAGGTGCTGGACATGATCGAGGTGCGCGCCTGCAACGAGGCCCTGTGCGTGCGCCTGGCGGCCGAGCGGGTCCGGCCCGCTGAGCTGGCCGCCATGCGCCACCTGCTGGGCGAGGCCCCGGCGCTCCTGGCCGCACACGACGTGCCTGCGCTGATGGCGCTGGACCTGCGCTTTCACAGCGCGATCTCGGCCGCCGCCCGCAACACCGTCCTGGCCGACCTGCTGCGCCGGCTGCACGAACAGCAGGCGCGCTTTTGGTTCCTGACGCTCTCGGAGGCCGGGCACAGCGTGCGCATCCACGACGAGCACCAGGACATCCTGGCCGCGCTCGAGCGCCACGACCCCGATGCCGCCGCCGCCGCGATGCAGCGCCACATCGATGATTTCCGCCGCGCGATCACCCGCGCACTTTGATCCCCCCGCCCTTTTCGCCTCCCACCATGCCCCAGCACACCTTCGATCTCGCCGGCCACGGGCCGGTCACCCTGGACATCCGCCACCTCGTCATCGCCGGCTGGGCCGGCCGCGACCGCGCGGCAGTGGACCACCACATCGCCGAACTGGCCGCGATCGGCGTCAAGCCGCCCTCCACGGTGCCCACCTTCTACCGCGTGGCCAGCCAGCTGCTCGACACGGGCAGCGCGGTGCAGGTTCCGGGCCATGACTCCAGCGGCGAGGTGGAATGCGTGCTGCTGGCCAGCGAAGCGCACGGCGTGCTCGTGGGCATCGGCTCGGACCACACGGACCGCACCGTCGAGGCCTACGACGTCACGGTGTCCAAGCAGATGTGCGCCAAGCCCGTGGGCCGCACCCTGTGGAAGCTGTCGGAGGTGCAGGACCACTGGGACCAGTTGGTCACCCGCTGCTGGCGCACCCGCGATGGCGTGCGCGCGCTGTACCAGGAAGGCGCGCTGGCCCGCCTGCTGCCCCCCGCCGAGCTGATGCAAAAATGGAATGCGGCAGACGGCCTGTCGGCCCACACGGCCATGTTCTGCGGCACCCATGCGGTGATCGGCGAACTCGGCTGGGGCGAGGCCTTCGAGCTGGAATTGCACGACCCCGTTCTGAACCGCAGCCTGCACCACCACTACGCCACCCAAGCCCTGGAGATCGCCCGATGAATGCCCTCGCCACCACCCGCCACCCCACCGTCCGCGAACAGGCCGAGGCCCTGGCCCGGGGCGACACCACCAGCGTGGCGCTGGTCGAGGCGGCGCTCGCGCGCATCGCCACGCACCGTGCCGCGGGCGGGCACGCCTATTTGGGCAAGGTCGATGCCGAAGCCGCGCTGCACGCAGCCCGCGCCAGCGACGCCGCCCGTGCGGGCGGGCACGTGCCCTCGCCGCTGGCGGGCCTGCCCGTCTCGATCAAGGACCTGTTCGACGTGCAGGGCCAGGTGACCCGTGCCGGATCGGCCGTGATGGCCGGGGCGCCCGCCCAGGCCGACGCCGTCGCGGTGGCCCGCCTGCGCGCCGCGGGCGCAGTGCTGCTCGGTCGCACCAACCTGAGCGAGTTCGCCTTCTCGGGTCTGGGGCTCAATCCCCACTACGGCACGCCGGCCAACCCGCACGACCCGAGCCGCATCACCGGGGGCTCCACCTCCGGCGGCGCCGCCACCGTGGCGCTCGATCTGGCCACAGTGGCGCTGGGCACCGACACGGGCGGCTCGATCCGCATTCCGTCCGCGTTCTGCGGGCTCACGGGCTTCAAGCCCACCGCCCGCCGGGTGCCGCTGGCCGGGGCCTATCCGCTGTCGCGCAGCCTGGACTCGGCCGGCCCGCTGGCCCGCAGCGTGGACTGCTGCGCCGTCGTCGATGCCATCCTGAGCGGCGAGGCGCTGGACACCCGCGCCGCACCGCTGGCCGGGCTGCGCCTGGGCGTGACGGACGACTTCGTCATGGACGGCGTCGAGCCCGAGGTGGCGGCCGCCTTCGACGGCGCGCTCCAGCGCCTGTCCGCCGCCGGCGCACGCATCATGCGCTTCGGCTTCACCGAACTGCACCAGCTGCCCTCGCTCAACGCCGCGGGCGGGCTGATCGCCGCCGAGGCCTGGCAGGTGCACCGCGCGCGGCTGGAAGACCCGGCCCAAGAGGCGCAGTACGACCACCGCGTCGCCCAGCGCACCCGCCGCGGCGCCGCGATTTCCGCGGCCGACTACATCGATCTGCAGGACGCGCGGCTGCGCCTGCAAGCCACCGCCCGCGAGCGCCTGCGCGACCTCGATGCCTGGCTGATGCCCACCGTGGCCGTGCGCGCGCCGCGCCTGGCGGACCTCACCGGCGACGATGCCCGGTTCTTCGCCACCAACGGGCTGGTGCTGCGCAACACGACGGTGCTCAATTTCCTGGATGGCTGCGCGCTCTCCCTTCCCTGCCAGGCGC
This sequence comes from Acidovorax sp. SUPP1855, assembly GCF_030158955.1. Lineage (NCBI taxonomy): Bacteria > Pseudomonadati > Pseudomonadota > Betaproteobacteria > Burkholderiales > Comamonadaceae > Acidovorax > Acidovorax sp. SUPP1855. The sequence continues at coordinate 37,380 of NZ_BQXI01000011.1, forward strand.
CCGGCGAACTGCCCGTGGGCCTGTCCGTGGGCGGCGTGCACGGCGCCGATGCGCGCGTGCTGCAGGTGGGCCGCGCCATCGAAGCCTGCCTGCGCGCGGGCTGAAACGCTTGCGGCCAGGGCCCTGCGCGCGATGAACACCCGCTTCGTCGAAGCCTTTCTCTGGATCGCGCGGCTTGGGAGCTTCCGCGCCGCGGCCGAGCGGCTGCACGTGACGCAGGCGGCCATCTCCAACCGCATCGCCTCGCTGGAGGAAGAGATCGGCGCCCGCGTGTTCGAGCGCGACCCGCGCGACCTGCGGCTCACGCCCGTGGGCCTGCGGCTGCTGGACTATGGCGAGCGCATGCTGGAGCTGCAGCGCGAGATGATCGCGCTCGGGCACCCGCAGCAGGAGCTTCTGGGCCTGGTGCGCATCGGCGCGATCGAGAGCGTGGTGCACACCTGGCTGGTGGACTTCCTGGGCACGCTGCAGCGCCTGCACCCGGGCATCGAAGTGCAGCTGACCTCGGAAACCACCCTCGCCCTGCACGAGCGCCTGCAGATCGGCGCGATCGACATCGCGCTGCAGACCGACCCCATGGCCAGCGCCGAGATCGTCAACATGGCCTGCCCGCCGATGGCCATGGGCTGGGTGGGCGCCGGCGCCTCCGCGCCCCAGCCCGACGAAGGCCGCATCGCCCACCTGCTGCTGCAGCCGGTGCTGACCATGAGCCCGGGATCGCAGCCCCACCAGGCGCTCAAGCAGCTATACCGGCAGGCCAGCATGCCCGTGGGCAAGGTGCATTGCGTGAGTTCGATGGCGGCGATCGTGCGGCTGGTGCAGTCGGGGTTCGGCAACGCGCTGATCCCGCTGCCACCCGTGCGCGAGGAGATCGAGCGCGGCGACCTGCGCGTGATCGCGTGCGACACGCCCCTGCCGCCCCAGCGCATCGTGGTGAGCCATCTGGACGCCAGCGGCTCGGCCGCCATCCGCCGCGCGGCCGAGCTGGCGTGCAGCGAATCCGAGCGCTTCGCCGCTTCGCTGTCCGCACCATTCCGGACGCCGGGCACAGAGGGTGAACCCTGATTTGGTGCAGAAAAAGCATCCGACCCGACAAGTAATTCTGATGGCCGCAGGGCAAAAAAACCCGTTTGTGGCACGCCGATGCGCGGCCGATGATTCCCTGGTCTTTTTGCAAGGAATCGCAAGTGCCCATGGCTTCCCAGAACCTTCCCTCCGCCGCCCCCAGCACCGTGCACGGCATGCTCTTCGTGGCCGCCGATGTCGATGCCGACGACGAGGCGGACTTCAACCAGTGGTATGACCGCGAGCATGTCGAAGAGCGCGTGCGCATCGACGGTTTTCTCTCCGGTGCCCGCTACGTTTCACGGCAGGGTGGCCGCAAGTACCTGGGCCTGTACCGCACGCAGTCGCTCGCGGCCTTCACGTCCGATGCGTACCGCGCCGCGTTCGGCCGGCAGACGCCCTGGTCGGTCACCAACCTGGGCCGCATGCGGGACCCGATGCGCCGCGTGTGCGCGGTGGAGGCCGTCACCGGGTTCGGCTCCGGCAGCCACCTGAGCGTGCTGGCCCTGCCGCCGGCCGATGACCGCGCCGCACTGGTGGCGCGCGCCGTGCAGGCCGGCACCCAGCTCGCGCAGGTGCCCGGCTTCGTGCAGTCGTACCTGCTGGTGCCGGACCCGGTGCTGAGCACGCCCCTGCCCACGGAGCGCACCGAGGGCCGCGTGCTGCAGCCGCTCATGGTGGTGGAAACCGGCCACGCCGAGGCGCACCGCGAAGCCCTGGCCCGTGCCGCCGCGCTGCTGCAGGCCGATGCCGCAGCGGCGGCCCAGTACGCACTGGGCTGGAAGCTCACGCGGGCCGACCTGGGCTGATCCCATCTGCCATTCCCGGCCCCTGCGCCCCCGATTTTTCCTTCATCGCCTTTCACCGGAGATCCTCCCATGCGTGCAGTTCCCCAGGGCGTCGCCCACGCTCCCCCCGCCTCCCTCAAGATGGGCCGCCTTGCCATGGCCAGCTCGGTCGGCACCACGCTCGAGTGGTACGACTTCACGGTCTACAACATCATGGCGGCGCTGGTCTTCAACGCCATCTTCTTTCCGTCCTTCGACCCGCTCACCGGCACCATCCTCGCGTTCTCCACCTATGCCGTGGGCTACATCTCCCGGCCGCTGGGCGGCATGGTGTTCGGCCACCTGGGCGACCGGCTGGGCCGGCGCTTCGTGCTGGTGGCCACGCTGGTGATCATGGGCGTCTCGACCGGGCTGATGGGGCTGCTGCCCACGTACGGCACCTGGGGCATCTGGGCGCCCATCGCCCTGGTGGCGCTGCGCTTCGTGCAGGGCGTGGCACTCGGCGGCGAATGGGCCGGCGCGGTGCTGCTGTCGATGGAGCACGGCAAGCCCACCGAGCGCGGGCGCAACGCCTCGTTCACGCAGGTCGGCCCGTCGTGCGGCACGCTGATCGGCACCGGCTTCATCGCCCTGGTCTCGGCCTGGCTGAGCCCCGAAGACTTCCAGGCCTGGGGCTGGCGCATTCCCTTCGTCTCCAGCGTGGCGCTGGTGCTGTTCGGCCTGTGGCTGCGCCGCGGCGTCGACGAGACGCCGGTGTTCCGCGAAATGGAGGCCCACCAGGCCACGGCCAAGACGCCCATCAAGGAGGTGTTCTCGCAGCACTGGCGGCGCCTGCTGGTGGCCGGCGGATCGCGCATCGGCTCGGACGTGCTGTACGCGCTGGTCGTGGTGTTCACCCTGACCTACGTGACCACGGTGCTGCACCTGTCGCGCCCGCTGGCGCTCACCGCCACCATGATCGGCGCGGCGTGCAACGCCCTCGCGGTGCCGTGGTTCGGCGCGCTGTCGGACCGCATCGGCCGGCGCCCGGTGTACATCGCCGGCGCGCTGCTGGGCATTGCCTGGGCCTTCGTGTTCTTCGTGCTGATGGACCGGGCGCAGCCGCTCGCCATCTGCGCGGCGGTGGTCGGCGGCCTGCTGATCCACGCCATGATGTACGGCCCGCAGGCCGCCTTCGTGACCGAGCAGTTTCCCAACCGGGTGCGCTATGCCGGCGCCTCGCTGGCCTACACGCTGGCGGGCATCCTGGGTGGCGGCTTCGCGCCGCTCATCATCGCCTCGCTGTTCAAGTCGTACGGATCGACGGTGGCGGTGTCGCTCTACGTGACGGCCGCGCTGGGCCTCACGCTGGTGGCCCTGCTGGTCGCCCGCGAGACCGCGCACGAGCCGCTGCAGGCCTGAGCCGCCCGGCCCCTCACGAAGCCGGCCGCCTGGCCGGCTTTTTCATGTGCGCTCGTTCAGCGGAATGCGCTGTGCCCGCGCGATGGACATCAGCACGCCCAGCGCCAGCCCCAGCGTGACCATGGCGGTGCCACCGTAGCTCACGAAGGGCAGCGGCACGCCCACCACGGGCAGGATGCCGCTCACCATGCCCATGTTCACGAAGGCGTAGGTGAAGAAGATCATCGACACCGCCCCGGCCATCAGGCGCGAGAACAGTGTGGTGGCCCCGACCGCGATGGCCAGGCCCCGCCACACCAGCATCAGGAAGCACACGATCAGGAACAGGTTGCCGGCCAGCCCGAACTCCTCGGAGAACGCGGCGAAGATGAAGTCGGTCGTGCGCTCGGGAATGAACTCCAGGTGGGTCTGCGTGCCGGCCATGAAACCCTTGCCCCAAAAGCCCCCCGAGCCGATGGCGATCATGCCCTGGATGATGTGAAAGCCCTTGCCCAGCGGATCGCGCGTGGGGTCCAGCAGGGTGCAGATGCGCTGCTGCTGGTAGTCGTGCAGAACGGGCCAGCGCACCCCGTCGGCGCACAGTTGGGGCTCGAACCACACGATGAGGGCGATGCCGATGCCCCCGATCAGCACGGGCGGCAGCACCAGCTTCCAGGGCAGGCCGGCGAAGAAGATCACCGACAGCCCGGCCGCCAGCACCAGCAGTGAGGTGCCCAGGTCGGGCTGCTTCATGATGAGCCCCACCGGCACCGCCAGCAGCGCGCCGGCCACCACGAAGTCCAGCGGCCGCAGCTGGCCCTCGCGCCGCTGGAACCACCAGGCCAGCATGAGCGGCATGGCGATCTTGAGCAGTTCGCTGGGCTGGATGACCAGCCCCAGGTTGATCCAGCGCTGCGCGCCCTTCTTGGTGATGCCGAACAGCGCCACCGCCACCAGCAGCGCCACCCCCACCGTGTACAGCGGCACGGCCATCGCCATCAGCCGCTGGGGTGGCACCTGTGCCACCACGAACAGGATGCCGGCGGCCAGCAGCATGTTGCGGCCATGGTCGTAAAAGCGCGTGCCGTGGTCGTAGCCCGAGGAATACATGGCCACCAGCCCGGTCGATGCCAGCATCAACAGCACCAGGATGAGCAGCCAGTCGAAGCCACGGAACAGGGGCAGGACGCGCTGCAGCAGGGAGGGTTTGTCGAAGACGGCGGACATGGGGCGCGATTATCCGGCCGGCCGAAGGCCCCGCCGCCCCGGCACAATCGAAGGCCCCCGGCTCTGCCGCACCATTGCCTGCATCGCTCCACGCCGCCGCGCACCCCACCATGCCCACCACCCACCTGCTTTACCTGCACGGCTTTCGCTCCTCGCCCCAGTCGGCCAAGGCCCGGCAGATGGCGGCACACGTGGCCGCCCACCACCCGGGCGTGCATTTCTGGTGCCCGCAGTTGCCGCCCTCGCCCCACGCGGCCATGGGCCTCGTGGCGCAGGGCATCGCGGACTGGCCGCAGGGGGCGATGGCGGTGGTGGGCTCCTCGCTCGGCGGGTTCTACGCGAGCTGGGTGGCGCAGCAGGCCCGCTGCCCGAGCGTGCTGCTGAACCCCGCCGTGGACCCGGCGCGGGACCTGGAACGCTACATCGGCGAGCAGACCGCATGGCACGACCCGGCCGAACGCTTTTTCTTCCGCCCCGAATACATCGCCGAGCTGCGCGCGCTGGACATGCGGGGCCGGCCCCCGGCCGGCCCGGAGCTGGCCATCATCGCCAAGGGCGACGAGTTGCTGGACTGGCGCGAAATGGCGGGCCGCTATGCCGCCGCGCAGGTGGTCCTGCTGGAGGGCGGCGACCATGCCTTGAGCGACTTTCCCGCGCACATCGGCACGGTGGCGCGCTTCTGCGGCCTGGCCTGAGGGGCGGTCAGGGCATCAAGGCAGCGGGGCGGAGGCCGCGGCGGCCGGGTGGCTGGCCGCCCAGCGCGCGTACTCCTGCGGATAGGCGATGCGGTAGCGCACCGTGTGGAAATCCACCTCGTCCGTGCGCCCGAGCCATGCCGCACTGGCCAGCACCGCCTCGATGACGCGGGGCTCGGGCGAGTAGTGCAGCAGCCGCGTGGCCCGGGTGTGGACGTCGGCCGCGTTCTGTGCGGTCACGGGTGTCGTCGTCACGGTGGCGAAATCGGCCGTGCCGCGGAAGAAGGCGATATCGCCCAGCACCTTGCGGGCGGTGTCTTCGCGGTAGGCCGGGTCGCGGTCGGGCACGGCGCGGTAGAGCTGGCTGACCCGTTCGTAGTCGCGCACCAGCAGCCCCCCGAAGGCCAACGCAGCACCCCCGGCCAGCGCGGCGGCGGCGATCCAGGCCGGCCCGGGCCGCCAGGGCCGCGCCGGGCGCACGAGCAGCAGCAACGCGAACCCCGTGGCCAGCTGGAACGGCCCGTACCACAGCGGAAACTCCAGCAGGCTGTGCACGCCCACGATGGCCAGCACGCCCCAGGCCAGCTGTCGCACCGGATCGGTCTCGCGCCAGGGCGCCAGGCGCCACACGCCCCAGAGCGCCAGCAGACACAGCCCGCCCGCCACGGGCAGGCCCAGCTCGACGGCCAGGTGCAGCGGCAGGTTGTGGGCGTTGTCCAGCAGCACGCAAAAGCGCTCGCCCGGGAACAGCGTGCTGTAGTGGGCATAGGCCATCTCGCCCCAGCCCCAGCCGGTCCAGGGCTTTTGCGCGATCAGGTGGAGCATGTTGGACCACAGCACGGTGCGGCTGACGCAGCCTTGGCCCTCGTCCGCGAGCCGCTGGAACAGCCCGTCCATCGACACGCCCGCCCAGCGCTCCAGCATCCAGGGCAGCGCCCAGGCCGCCAGCGCGTACAGCAGCCCCCCCGTGGCGGCGAAGGCCAGGGGCAGGCCGCCCAGGGAGCGGCGCCAGAGCACCAGCAGCCCGAGCATCACGCCCCATTCGAGGATGCCGGTGCGCGAGGCGGTGGCCGCATCCGCCGTGCTGATGAGCATCAGCGCCCAGGCGGCCAGCACGCCCGCAGCCACGGGCCGCCACGGCTGGCGGGTGCCGGGCAGCGCCGCCTGCAGGCGGCCCACCATCCAGGCCAGGGCCCAGGCGCCCATGCCCAGCAGCGAGGCCTGCTGGTTGCGCTGGCGCAGGTTGCCCAGCGCCAGCCCCGGCGTGGAGGGGTAGATCCACGGCGCCGCGCCCACGTCGCCCCAGAAGAACTGCACCAGCCCCACCCCGGAGGCCAGCACCGCCGCCAGCACCAGCCCGCCCGCCAGCACCCAGGCGGCCCCGCGGCGCAGCCCGCCCCGGGCCGGCGGCACCCGGGCCGCGCCGATCGCCAGGCCCGCCAGCACGAGGGCGCACGCGCCCGACACCATCAGCGGCCAGAAATTGGACAGCGGCGCCTGGGTGTGAGCGAACAGGAACGGCAGCGCCACGGCCACGGTGGCCAGCGCGGCGGCGAAAGCGTTGAACAAAGGCATGGGGCAGTTGGCCGAGGCAAAGGGCCGATCATAGGCAGGGCCGCCCGTTCGGCCCCTCGGGCGCCCATGGGACAATCCCGCCCATGCATGCATTGTTTGAAGAAGCCGGCAAATTTCTCGCCGGACGCATCCTTTCCGAGGCCGAAAGCTCCGCCCAGATCGAGCTCGACTCGGGCAAACGGGTGAAGGTCAAGGCCGCCCACCTGCTGATCCGGTTCGAAAAACCCGCCCCGGCCGAGATGCTCGCCCAGGCGCAGGCCGTGGCCGCGTCGATCGAGCTCGACCTGGCCTGGGAGTTCGCCCCCGAGGACGAATTCGGCTTCGCCGACCTGGCGCGGGACTATTTCTCCGAGAATGCCACCCTCGTCCAGCAGGCCGGCGCGCTGTTCGCGCTGTACGAGGCGCCGCACTACTTCCGCCGCGCGGGCAAGGGCCGCTTCAAGAAGGCGCCGGCCGAGATCCTGCAGCAGGCCCTGGCCGCCATCGAGAAAAAGAAGCTCGTGCTGCAGCAGATCGCCGACTGGGCCGAGCAGCTCGGCCGGGGCGAATGCCCGCAGCCCATCCGGGAGCAGCTCTACAAGATCCTGTTCCGCCCCGACAAGAACGCGCCCGAGTACAAAGCCGTGGTGGAGGCCAGCCGCGCCACCCACCTGCCGCCGCTCGATCTGCTGCAGCGGGCCGGCGCCATCGACTCGGCCTACCAGTTCCACTGGAAGCGCTTCCTGTTCGACAACTTTCCCAAGGGCACGGGCTTTGCGGCCATCACCGCGCCGCAGCCGCCCGAGGACCTGCCGCTGGCGCCCGTGCAGGCCTATTCCATCGACGACTCCCAGACGACCGAGATCGACGACGCGCTGTCGGTGCAGGGCCTGGGCACGGGCACCGTGGTGCTGGGCATCCACATCGCGGCGCCGGGCCTGGCCATCGTGCCGGGCACGCCGCTCGACCAGCTGGGGCGCAACCGCCTGTCCACGGTGTACATGCCCGGCTACAAGATCACCATGCTGCCCGACGAGGTGGTGAAGATCTACACCCTGGACGAGGGCCGCACCAACCCGGCCGTGTCGCTCTACGTGACCATCGACGAGGCCACGCTCGAAGTCACCGGCACCGAAACCAAGCTGGAACGCGTGCCCGTGGCGGCCAACCTGCGCCACGACCAGCTGGACCACATCGTCACCGAAGCCTGGCTGACCGACCCCGCGGTGCAGGCCCCGGAAGCCCCCCAGCGCTTGCTGGAGCTGCGCGGGCAGCTATCGTTTCTGTACCGCCTGGCCCAAAGCCTCAAGGCCCAGCGCGAGGTGGTGCGCGGCAAGCCCGAGACCTTCAACCGGCCGGACTACAACTTCCGCCTCACCGGCAACGACGGCGCCGAGCCGCAGGGCCGCGAGACCGTCTCGATCACCACGCGCCGGCGCGGCGCCCCGCTGGACCTGATCGTGGCCGAGGCCGCCATCGTGGCCAACAGCACCTGGGGCGGCCTGCTGGCCGACCACGGCGTGCCCGGCATCTACCGCAGCCAGGCCAGCCTGGCGCCTGGCGTGAAGGTGCGCATGGGCACCAAGGCGCTGCCGCACGCGGGCATCGGCGTCAAGAGCTACGCCTGGGCGACCTCGCCGCTGCGCCGCTACGTGGACCTAGTGAACCAGTGGCAGATCATCGCGTGCGTGCGCCACGGCAAGACCGCCGCGCTGGCCGCGCCGTTCAAGCCCAAGGACGCGGACCTGTTCTCCGTCATCAGCAGCTTCGATGCGGCCTACAGCGCCTACAACGGCTACCAGGCCGGCATGGAGCGCTTCTGGACGCTGCAGTACCTGCAGCAGAACGGCATCGCGGAGATCGAGGCCACCGTGTTCAAGGAAGGCCCCGGGGGGAGCTTCCTCGTGCGGGCCGATACGCTGCCGCTGGTGCTGCCCGTGCTGGGCGCGCAGAACCTGCCGCGCGGCGCACGGGTGCGCGTCAAGCTCGGTGAGATCGACGAGATCACGCTCGACGTGAACGGCACCGTGCTGGAGCGCCTGGACAGCCCCGCCGACAGCGCCGAGGCCACGCCGCAGGGCGACGAGGCGGGCGAGGACGACGAAGAGGCCGTGGCCGGCCCCATCGCCATCGCGGTGGACGTGAACGAAACCGAGGCCGGCGCCAGCGCCAGCACGGATAATCGGGCGCCGTGAAACTGCCCGCCTTCTTCCAACGATTCAGCACGCTGCAGCTGGCGCTCGGCGTGTCCATCGCCGTGCATGCGGTGCTGCTGTCGGTGCGGTTCATCGACCCCGAGAGCTTCAACCGCGTCTTCCAGGACACGCCGCTGGAAGTGATCCTGGTCAACGCCAAGTCCAACGAGCGGCCGGACAAGGCCCAGGCGATCGCGCAGTCGTCGCTGGCCGGCGGCGGCGAGGCCGCCAAGGGCCGCGCCACCAGCCCCCTGCCCTACTCGGCCCTGACGGCGGTGGGCGACGATTTCGAGGAGGCCCAGCGCAAGCTCGACGCCATGCAGGAGCAGCAGAGCCAGTTGCTGGCCCAGCTGCGCAAGCAGCTGGCCACCCTGCCGGTGCCCGACCCGCGCCAGCCCAGCCAGAGCGCCGACGCCCTGGCGCAGGAGGAAAAGCGCCGCCAGCTCATCAAGCTGCTGGCCGAGATCGAAAAGCGCATCAACGAAGAGAACGCCCGCCCCAAGAAGCGCTACATCAGCCCCGCCACGCGCGAGGAGGTCTACGCGATCTACTACGACGGGCTGCGCCGCAAGATCGAGGACAAGGGCACCGACAACTTTCCCGAACAGGGCGGCAAGAAGCTCTACGGCGAGCTGACGATGATCGTGACCGTCAACCACGACGGCACGGTGCTGGAGACCGAGATCGTGCAGGGCTCGGGCAACCGCCTGCTCGACAACCGCGCCCAGGCCATCGCCCGCTCGGCCGGTCCGTTCGGCGTGTTCGGCCCCGCCATGCGGGCCAAGGCCGACCAGATCGCCGTGGTCTCGCGCTTCAAGTTCACGCGCGACCAGACGCTGGAAACCAGCGTGCGCTGACGCCGCGCCCCCTTCGCCGTACGTCCTGCGCCGTACTTTCCTTGCCGCTTTTCTTACGCACGACACCCCGATGACTTCGCCCGTGGATTCCTACTGCGTGATGGGCAACCCGGTCGAGCACAGCCGCTCGCCCTGGATCCATGCGCGCTTCGCCGAACTCACCGGCGAGCGCCTGTCGTATGCCCGCCGGCTGGTGCCGCTGGACGGCTTCCCGCAGGCCCTGGCCGACTTCGCCGCGGCGGGCGGGCGCGGCTGCAACGTGACCGTACCCTTCAAGCTCGACGCGGCGCGGCTGGCCGCCCAGGGCAGCGAGCGGGTGCGGCTGGCCGGCGCGGCCAACACCCTCACCTTCGGCGACGACGGCCGCATCGCCGCCGACAACACCGACGGCCTGGGCCTGGTGGCCGACATCGTGCGCAACGCCGGCGTGCCCCTGGCGGGCAGCGACGTGCTGCTGGTGGGCGCGGGCGGCGCGGCGGCCGGGGCGCTGGGACCGTTGCTGCACGAACGGCCGCGCCGCATCGTGGTGGTCAACCGCACCGCGGCCCGCGCCCAGGCGCTGGTGCAGGCGCACGCCGATCTCGCTTTGCTACAAAAAACAGAGCTACACGCCCTAGAAGATCATGCGCTGGAGGCCGATTTCGATGTGATCGTCAACGCCACCGCCAGCAGCCTGGGCGGCGGCGGCATTCCGGTGCCAGCCCACGTGCTGCGGGCCGGCAGCCTGGCCTACGACATGATGTATGGCCCCGCCGCGCAGGGGTTCCTGGACTGGGCCTCCCGCCACGGCGCGGTGCCGCGCGACGGGCTGGGCATGCTGGTGGAGCAGGCGGCCGAGGCGTTCGCCCTGTGGCGCGGCGTGCGCCCGCCCGCGGCCCAGGTGCTGGCCGAGCTGCGCGCCGCCATGGCCGCCGGCCACTGAGCCACCCCCAGGGAGAGACCACGGCATGAAAGGCTTGCTGCGTTGGATCGGGCTGGTGCTGCTGGCCTTCGTGGCGCTGCAGGTGTTCTTCGTCGGCCGCATCGCGGCCATGGTGGCGATCGACCCCGAATCCACCGCCTTCCAGCGCTCGGAGGCCTGGGGCCAGGTCGCCCACGGCACGCTGCAATGGCGCCAGCAGTGGGTGCCCTACGGCCAGATCGCCGACACCCTCAAGCGCGCGGTGATCGCCTCGGAGGACGACGGCTTCGTCAACCACGACGGCGTGGACTGGAACGCGATCGAAAAGGCCTGGGAGCGCAACGCCCGCGCCGAGGCCCAGGCCGCCAAGCGCCAGGAGCTGCAGCCCGACCGGCCGGTGCGCAACCCCAAGATCCGCGGCGGCTCCACCATCACCCAGCAACTGGCCAAGAACCTACTGCTATCGGGCGAACGGACGCTGCTGCGCAAGGGGCAGGAGTTCGTGCTCACGCTGGCGCTGGAGCAGCTGCTGAGCAAGCAGCGCATCCTGGAGATCTACCTCAACAGCGTGGAATGGGGCGACGGCGTATTCGGGGCCGAGGCCGCCGCGCAGCACTATTTTCGCAAGAGCGCCTCGAAGCTCAGCGCGGCCGAGGCCGCCCGGCTGGCGGTGATGCTGCCGCAGCCCAAGCGCTTCGAGAAGGCGCCGGGCTCCGCCTACCTCTCCGGCCGCACGCGGGTGATCCTGGGACGCATGGGCTCGGCGGAACTGCCCTGAGACGGCCCTGAGGGCGAACGGATCGGCGGCGCGCCGTCCCCTCCTGCGCCAAGGCGTCAGGTCAGACGTGCGGGCCGTTCAGCGCCTCGCCCAACTGGCCGGGCATGATGGCCGCCTCTTCCCCGATGCGGTCCGCCGTGGCCTGCACCAGGGGCAGGAACCGCTTGAGCATGCGCTCGTCCATCTGGCTGGCGAACGTCGAATACACCAGCGTGCCGCGCAGCACCCCGCCGCCGAACACCGGCACCGCGAAGGCGGTGCTCTCGGCATTGCTGCGCGCGTGGCGGATGGCGTAGCCCTGGCGCCGCGTCTGCTGCACGATCTTGCGCATCGCCCACAGGTCGGTGATCTTCTGGCTTTCGTCGCCATTCAGGTTGGCCGACTCCACCAAGATGCGGCGCTCGGCCCGGCTGCAGAACGACAGGTAGGTGCGGCCCAGCGCGGACGGGATCAGCTCGTAGCGGCGCCCCAGGCTGGAGGGCCGGATCGCGTACGGGCTGTAGGGCATGGTGCAGAACACCACGCGGATCTGGTGCCCTTCGATCACCCCCAGGGACAGCGGCCACTTGATCTGGCGCGTGGTGGCGATCATCAGCGGCGCGGCCACTTCGGCCAGGCGCAGCTTTTCGTTGATGCCGCTGCTCAGGTTGCCCACGGCGAGCGTGAGCTGGTATTGCCCATAGGCGTGCGGATCGCTGCGCACGTATTTCTCGGACTCCAGTGTGCTCAGCAGGCGGTGCAGGGTCGATTTGGCCAGGCCGGTGCGCTGATGCAACTCCTGCAGGCTCCAGGTGGATCGCTCGTTCATCACGCGAAGGATGAGCAGCGCTCGCTGCACGGAACGGACTTCGGTACTCATGTTTCTCTCTCGGTCTCGGGTTGGGCAGTATGGCGCACGCCACACACCCCGCGCAATATGTAGTACCAGGGGAGTCAGGCGGCGATGGATTCCAGCGCGCCCGCCATGGCCTGCCGGGCCGCGGCGCGCAAAAGCGCCTGGTCGGAGCCCACGACGAAGAACGCGATGCCCAGCGCCCGCAGGCCGGCCACCTGCGCGGCATCGGACACGAAGCACCCCACGGCGCACTGCGCGGCACGCCCGGCGGCGCACACCCGGGCGATGGCCTCGGCCACGCGCGGGTCGCCCGGGCCGTCGGCCCCCATGGAAACGGCCAGGTCGGCCGGCCCGATGAACAGGCAGTCGACGCCCGGCACGGCCGCGATCTCCCGCGCCTGCGCCACGGCCTCGCCGCTTTCGATCTGCACGATCACCGCGGTGTGCGCATCGCTCAGCCGCATGTGGTCGGCCATGCTCCGCTGGCCGTAGCCGCCGGCGCGCGGCGAGGCCGAATAGCCCCGGGTGCCGCCATAGCGTGCCGCGCGCACGACGTCGAGCGCGATGGCGGCGGAGTCCACGTGCGGCACCATCACCCCGGCCGCGCCCATGTCGAGCGCCTGCTGGATGGCCGCGCCGCGTGGATAGGGCACGCGCACCAGCACCGGCAGGGCGCACGCGCGCGCCGCGAGCAGGCTGCGGTCCAGGCTCTCCGGCCCGAAGGGCGCATGCTCGGCGTCGAGCACCAGGGTGTCCAGGCCCGTGGCGGCGAGCACCTCCACCGTCTGGTGCGAGGTGGTCTTCACGAACGTGGCGAACAGGAAATCGCCCGCCACCAGCCGCTCGCGCAGGGACGGGGCCTCATCGGCGGCGCCGGGGCGGGCCGCCGTCATGCCAGGTATTCCGGGCGCGCGGGGGTGAAGACGTCGAGATTGAGCACCGGCTCGTCGCCCACCACGATGCCGTGGTGCATGGCGTTGGGAGGCACCACCAGCAGGCTTCCCGGGCCCAGGCGCACCACCTGGCCTTCCACGTAGAAGTCGATCTGGCCCGCCAGGATGTACACCACCTGCTCATGGGGATGGGAATGCGGGCGCGGCTCGTGCCCCGGCAGCAGCCGGTGCAGCGCGAGCGTGACGTGCTCGCTGCCGAACGCCTTGCGCTCGATGCCGTGGCGCACGGGCTTCCATTCCATGGCATTCCAATCGACGCTGTTCAGCGCCATGGGCAGGGGGTGTGGGGCGTTCATTCGGAGGAAATTCCCAGCGACTTGATGGTGGAAGACCACAGCCGGTAGTCAGCCTGCAGGATCTCGCGCAATTGAACCGGGTCCACGGGCGCCCGCACCATGCCCAGGCCCTTGAGCCGCTCGGCGACCTCGGGCAGGCCGGTCACCCGGTTGATCTCTTGGTTGATGAGGGCGCGGCGCGCCACGTCCAGCCCCTTGGGCGCGAACACGCCGTACCAGTTGGTGACCTCGAAGCCCTTGAACGTCTCGGCCGCGCTGGGCACGTCGGGCAGCAGGTCGGAGCGGGTCTTTTCGGTGACGGCGATCAGGCGCACCTTGCCGGCCTGCGCATGCGGCAGCAGCAGCGAGGCGCCGCCTGCGAACATCTGGCATTCGCCCTGCAGCAGTGCGGCGACGGCCGGGCCGCCGCCCTTGTAGGGCACGTGCACGATGTCCAGCTGTGCCGTCTTGGCCAGCAGCGCGAGCGTGAGGTGGTTGTGGGTGCCGATGCCGCCCGAGGCGTAGTTGAGCTTGCCCGGGTTGGCGCGGATGTAGGCCAGCAGTTCGGGGAAGGTGCGCGCCGGCACGCTGGGCGAGACGGCGATGACGTTGATCGCGTAGGCCAGCATGGCCACGGTGTCGAAATCGTTCATCGGATCGAACGCCAACTGCTTGTACAGGCTGCCGTTCATGGCATGCGTGGACATGGCGCCGATCTCGAGGGTGTAGCCGTCGGCCGGGGACCGGGCCACCAGCGCGGCGCCCAGGTTGCCGCCCGCGCCGGCCATGTTTTCCACCACCATCGGCTGGCCGCTGGCGGGGAACAGGTGCTTGGACAGCAGCCGTCCGAGGATGTCGGTCGAGCCGCCCGGCGCGAACGGCACGATCAGGCGCACGGGGTGGGTGGGAAAGTCGGCGCCGGCCTGCGCCCTCGCCAGCATGGGCAAGGCGCCCGAGGCACCCAGAACCAGGGCCTGGCGGCGTGTGGTCGAAACGTTCATGGAGAAACTCCCTGCTTTTTTAGCGGAATCGCCGCGGTGAAGCGGTACGGACAGTCTAGAAGTGGCCTCGCGAAAGGGAAGCGCGAACTTGGAAAATTCCACTTCGCAGAACGAATCTTCCCGGTGCGCGGCCGGCCCGTGGCGGGGCCCCGCCGGCCCACGGTGCAGGCCGGCGCGGCCCCTTTGCCACGCCCCCGTATCATCGCCGCCATGCTTTCCAAGTTGATGAGCCTTTTCCTCCTCGGGCTGGTGCGATTTCTCACCGGTTCCCAGGCCCGCTGGTACGGCTGCCCGCCCAAGGCCGAGCAACGCATCTATTTCGCCAACCACCAGAGCCACGCCGACCTGGTGATGATCTGGGCCGCGCTGCCGCAGGAGCTGCGCAGCATCACCCGCCCCATCGCCGCCAAGGACTACTGGACCAAGACGCCCTTTCGGCACTGGATCACCTCGGCGGTGTTCAACGCCGTGTACGTGGACCGCCAGTCAGGCACGCCTGCCGCGGCGCCAGCGACGGCGCCCGGCGCCGAAACGGCCGCCCTGAACCCCGCCCCGCCGACCCCGGCGGACGGCCAAACCGCCCTGAATGCGGCCTACATTCCGCAGAGCGGATCGCCGCTGGAAGCCCCGGTCCCGACACCCCATGAAGCGGCCGCCGAATCCGCGCCGCCGACGCCCGAAGCCCTGCGCGCAGCGCTTGCGCCCGACGACCCGCTGGCCCCGCTGGTGCAGGCGCTGGAGAGCGGCGATTCGATCGTGATCTTTCCCGAGGGCACGCGCGGCCACGGCGACGAGCCCCAGCCCTTCAAGTCGGGCCTGTACAAGCTGGCGCTGATGTTCCCGCAGGCGGTGCTGGTGCCGGCCTGGATCCACAACGTGCAGCGCGTCATGCCCAAGGGCGAAGTGGTGCCCGTGCCCATCCTGTGCTCGGTGACCTTCGGCGCCCCGATCCAGGTCGAGCCCGGCGAGGAGCGCCGCCCGTTCCTGGACCGCGCGCGCCGCGCCGTCATCGCGCTGCGGGAGGTCTGAGATGAACGACTTCCTTCGCAACCTCACCACCACGCAGCAGATCGGCGCGCTCTTCGTCGCGATGTTCGGCCTGCTCTCGCTGGTCACCCTCTACGCCTTCTTCCAGACGCTGCGCGAGGCGCGCGGCACCGGCGTGCAGGACCAGGCCGAGCACGAGGCGCACCAGCAGGAATGGCGGCGCTTCTGGAGCCTGCTCAAGACCTCGTGGTTCATGGCCACCGTGTTCTGGGTGGGCTGGGCCCTGGGCGATACCGTGGCCACGGTGCTCTTCGCCATCGTGGCGTTCTTCGCGCTGCGCGAGTTCATCACGCTCTCACCCACGCGCCGGGGCGACCACCGCAGCCTGGTGCTGGCCTTCTTCGTGGTGCTGCCGCTGCAGTTCATCCTCGTGGGCACGCGCAAGTTCGACCTGTTCACGGTGTTCATCCCGGTGTACGTCTTTCTCGCGCTGCCGGTGGCCAGCGCGCTCGCCAACGACCCCGAGCGCTTCCTGGAGCGCAACGCCAAGCTGCAGTGGGGGATCATGGTGTGCGTGTACGGCATGAGCCATGTGCCCGCGCTGCTGCTGCTCGACTTTCCGGGCTACGAGGGCAAGGGCGCCTTCCTGGTGTTCTTCCTGGTCGTGGTGGTGCAGGCCGGCGTGATCGCCCAGCACCTGCTGGGCCGCCGGTTCCCCCACAAGCCGGTGGCGCCGCAGGTGAGCCAGAGCTTCCAGTGGTTGAGCTGGGCCAGCGGCGTGGCAGTGGGCGGCGTGGCCGGGGTCATGCTGTCGTTCATCACGCCGTTCAAGCCGGGGCAGGCGCTGGGCATGGCCCTGCTGGCC
Source organism: Acidovorax sp. SUPP1855 (assembly GCF_030158955.1). Taxonomy (NCBI): domain Bacteria; kingdom Pseudomonadati; phylum Pseudomonadota; class Betaproteobacteria; order Burkholderiales; family Comamonadaceae; genus Acidovorax; species Acidovorax sp. SUPP1855. The sequence continues at coordinate 53,736 of NZ_BQXI01000011.1, forward strand.
TGCCTGGCGGGCAGCCTGGGCCACCTGGTGATGAAGGCGCTCAAGCGCGACCGCGGCATCACCAGTTGGGGCATGCAGGGCCAGTCGGTCACGGGCGCGGGCGGGCTGCTGGACCGGGTGGATGCGCTGTGCTTTGCGGCGCCGGTGTTCTTCCACTCCGTGCGCTGGTACTTCGGCTTGTAGGCAAAATCGGCCCCATGCCCTAGAACTTATTGCCCTCGATGCTATGAATAAGTGAGCACATGCGAATCCTGGGAATCGACCCCGGCCTGCAGACCACCGGCTTCGGCGTGGTGGATGTGGACGGCCACGCGCTGAGCTACGTCGCAAGCGGCACGATCCGCACCACGGCGCTCGCGCTGGGCAACCTGCCGGGCCGGCTCAAGGTGCTGTTCGACGGCATCACCGAGGTGGTGGCGCGCTACCAGCCCGACGTGGCCACGGTGGAAATCGTCTTCGTGAACGTGAACCCCCAGTCCACCCTGCTGCTGGGCCAGGCACGGGGCGCCTGTATCACCGCCCTGGTGGCCAGCGACCTGCCGGTGGCCGAGTACACCGCGCTGCAGATGAAGAAGGCCGTGGTCGGCCACGGCCGGGCCGCCAAGACCCAGGTGCAGGAGATGGTGCGACGGCTGCTGCACCTGCCGGGCCTGCCCGGCTCCGACGCGGCCGATGCGCTGGGCATGGCCATCACCCACGCGCATGCGGGGGCGGCCATGGCGCGCCTGGGCGAGGCAGCCACGCTCAACCGGCGCCAGCACGCCATGTACAAGGGCGGCCGCAGCTACTGACCGGCGGGGTGCGCCGGCATCGGGCCCCTCGGCCCAGGTGCAGGCCAGCGGCCTACTGGAAGACGATCTGCGCGATCACCCCGGTGCCGATGGCGATGAGCAGGTAGTCCGGCCCGTTCTGCACCCAGTGGTATCCCCGCGGCGGGGGCGCCAGGTGGTGGTGGCGCCAGTTGTTCACCACGTAATGGTGCGAGCGGTACATGGGCGGCACGCGGCTGCCGCGGTACCAGTTGTGCTGCGGGCCGACGCCGCGCCGGCCGTGCATCTGCGGATGGCCGGGGTGCACCATCGGCGGTCCGGGCCGGTACACCGGGCCGCCGTGGTAGGCCTGCGGCGGCGGGCCCGGGTGGCGGTAGGCCGGCGGGCCACGGCGGTCGTCGTGCCGGCGGTCGCCATGGCGCCCATCGTCGCGGCCCCGGTCGTCGTGCCGGCCGCCGTGGCGCTGGCCATGGCGCTGCTCATGCCGGTCGTCGCGCGGCTGGGCTTCGGCGCCCAGCGATGCGGCGCCCAGGAGGACGGCCACGCACGCGGCGGCCAGGCCCTGCAGGCGGCGGGGCGTGGGAGCGGTCGAAGCGGTGATGGGGGTTCCCGCGGCGGCAGCGCGGCCGGGGAAGGAATGCAGGGTCGAAGCGTCTCGCGACATTTCCAGCCTTTCGAAAAGGTTGAACATGCCCGCATGGTGCCGCAATTTGCCGGGGCCCGGTCCCGGGGCGGCCCTGCTTTACCGGAGGTTTTCCCGCGGTTGCCACAGGTTTGCACACGCTGCACACCGGCAACGAAATGCATCCGCAGAGGCATGCACGGCTTGAATGGGCAGGCGGCGCAGGGCACTAGCCTGCCCCGCCCCCATCGACGGCACTCAGCGCAGCTGCAGCGCCTTGGCTTGCGCCACAGCGGGCGGCAACCCGCTGGCAGGGTGGGCAGGGGCACGCGCGGCGATCCGGCCCGCCGGGGCGGCTTCGGCGGCATCGCTCAGCTTGAACTGGCTCACGGCCTGGGTGAGCTGGTTGGCCTGGTCGCGCAACGATTCCGATGCGGCGGTGGACTCCTCCACCAGCGCGGCGTTCTGCTGCGTCATCTGGTCGAGCTGGCTCACCGACTGGCTGATCTGCCCGATGTTGTCGCTTTGCTCGGACGACGCGGCCGTGATCTCGGAAATGATGTCCGACACCCGGCGCACGCTGCCCACGATCTCGTTCATGGTCGCCCCGGCCTCGCTCACCAGTCGCGAGCCGTCTTCCACGCGGTCCACCTACGAGCCGATGAGGCCCTTGATCTCCTTGGCTGCTTCGGCGCTGCGCTGCGCCAGGCTGCGCACCTCACTGGCCACCACGGCGAAGCCCCGGCCCTGCTCGCCGGCGCGGGCGGCTTCCACCGCCGCGTTCAGCGCCAGGATGTTGGTCTGGAAGGCGATGGAATCGATCACACCGGTGATGTCGGCGATCTTGCGCGAGCTGTCGGTGATCTGCCCCATGGTGCTGACCACCTGCGACACCACGGCGCCGCCGCGCGCGGCCACCTCGGCCGCGGTGGTGGCGAATTCGCTCGCCTGGCGCGCGGACTGCGCGCTCTGCTGCACGGTGCTGGTGAGCAGCTCCATGGACGACGCGGTTTCTTCCAGGTTGGCCGCCGTCTGCTCGGTGCGCTGGCTCAGGTCGTGGTTGCCCGAGGCGATCTCGGTGCTGGCCGTGGAGATGCTGCCCGACGCTTCCTGCACCTGGCGCACCAGGCCGCGCAGCGAATCCTGCATGCGGCCCATGGCGGTCACCAGCTGGCCCACCTCGTCCTGCTGCGTGGCATGCACCTCGTGCGACAGATCGCCGCTGGCGATGCGCTCGGCCAGATCGCGTGCCTGGGCCAGCGATTGCGTGATGGAGCGCACGCTGAAGAAGGTCAGCGGAATGAGCACCGCCAGCCCCAGCAGGAGCCCGCCGCCGATCGCGGCCGACATGAAGGCCGTGCGCGCTTCCACGCCCTGGCGCGCCTCCTCCATCTGCTGTCGGGCGGTGGTGGCCAGGCTGGCGAACAGCTGGTCGGTGGCCTCCATGTGCTGCTTGAGGCGGTCGGCATAGGCGCCGCCGCCGGCCCCGTCGATCTGCGCGCGCTCGATCTGCTCGAAAATGGGCGAGATGCCGGTCTCGTACTGCTTGATCTCGGCGAGCGACTTGTCGATGCCTTCGACGAAGGCGGCATCCCCGGCCTGGGCCTGCCGCACGTCGGCCAGGCTCTTGCGCAGCGCGGCGAGCGTCTTGCCCCAGCTGTCGCGCAGGGCCGACACCTCGACCGAGTTGTTGAAGTTGATGATGATGTCCTTCTCGGCCCGGCGCAGATTCCCCAACGTGGTGCGCAGTTCGGCCATGTCGGTCAGGGTCTGCACGCGCTGCGAAAACAGCACCTGCAACGTGTCCCGCGTGCGGTCCAGGGCCAGATAGCCCATGGCACCGATGACGACGAGGAGCACCAAGGAAAAGATCGTCCCGAAATACAGGCGGGTGCGAATCGACAGGCGGCCCAGAGCGTTCATGGCTCTCCTCTACAAAATGTTACTTGAGCGTTAGCAATAACCACGCCACCGAAAAAACCGGCCTCGTGGGCCGGATGGGCGATCACTATATGCGGCGCCCTGCCAATAGCCGACGGGGTATTCACCGAGGTGCCAACCCAGGGTGCCATGCCCTCACGTGATGCGATGGAAAACAAATTGTCACATGTGGAGGGCACAGTCACCCCATCGCGAATGCGCCGGCCCGCGCCTTCCGGCCCCGCCCTGGCGCCCTCCACACCTCTGCACTCCACATGGCACACCCCTTCACTGCTTCCCCTGCCTCCACCGCCGCCCGTCCGGGCACCGGCTCGCTGAGCCAGCGCCTGCTGACCGTCTTTCTCGCCGTGCTGGCGCTGAGCCTGGTGGGCTCGGCCATCGGCATCTGGTCGCTGCACCACATCGGCCGCGCCACGGACGCCATGGTGCAGCGCAGCGTCGCGACCGAGCGCCTGGTGGCCGATGCGTACCGGCTGCAGGCCATCAACGCCGAGCGCTACAAGGCCGTGGCGCTGAGTTCCGAACCCGAGGTGGGCGAGATCCTCGGCGCAGACATCGCGCGCACACAGCAGCAGTACGACGCGCTGGTCGCCCAACTGGCCCGGCGGCTCGAAGGCACCGAGGACATGCAGCAAGTGACGCAGGTGCGCACCATGGGCGCCACCTTCCTGGCCGCGCGGACGGAGCTGGTGGCCGCGCGCGATTCGGGCCTCACCGAACGCATCCGCAAGGTCTATGGCGAACGCTTCCTGCCCTCGGCCACGGCGCTGCTCCAGGCGCTCGAAGCGCTCTCGCAATCGCAGCGGCAGGACATCGACGAAGCGGCAGCGCAGGTCGCCCGCCTGAGCGGCATGGCGCGCTGGGCGCTGGTGGCCTTCGGCGCGCTGTCGCTGGCCCTGGGCACCCTGCTGGCGCTGTGGCTGGTGCGCAGCATCACCCGCCCGATCGCCATCGCCAGCGCCACGGCCGACCGCGTGGCGGGGCTGGACCTGCGCCAGGACATCGCCGGCCACGAACGCGACGAGACCGGCCGCATGCTCACCTCGCTGTCGGTGATGCAGGGCGCGCTGCGCAGCCTGGTGCACCGCGTGCAGACCCTGGGGCAGAGCATCAGCGCCGCCTCGACCGACATCGCGGGCGGCAACGCCGACCTGTCCAACCGCACCGAGGAAGCCGCCGCGCGGCTGCAGGAAACCGCGGCCTCGCTGGAGCAGGTCACCCGCCGCGTGGCGGATGCGGCGGCGTCCGCCGAGCGCACGGAAGCCCTGGCTTCGCAGGCCGCCAGCGTGGCGCAGGAAGGCAGCGGCGTGGTCACGCAGGTCGTGGACACCATGGACCGCATCGCCACGGGCTCGCGCCGCATCGCCGACATCACCGGCGTGATCGACTCCATCGCCTTCCAGACCAACATCCTGGCGCTGAACGCCGCCGTGGAGGCCGCCCGCGCCGGCGACCAGGGCCGGGGCTTCGCCGTGGTGGCGTCCGAAGTGCGCAGCCTGGCCAACCGCTCGGCCGAGGCCGCGAAGGAGATCAAGGCGCTGATCGCCGATTCCGTGCAGCAGGTGGCCTCGGGCGCCAGCCTGGCCGGGCACGCCGGCCGCACGATGGAGCGCGTGGTCTCCACGATCCAGCACACGGCGCAGACCATGGGCGAGATCCGCAGCCACACCCGGTCGCAGAACCAGGACATCGCGGCCATCCACGCCGCCATGTCGCGGCTGGACGAGATGACGCAGCAGAACGCGGCGCTGGTGGAACAATCCGCCGCCGCGGCGGAAAGCCTGCGCGGGCAGGCCCACGATCTGTCGGCGGTGATCAGCCGCTTCGCGCTGCCGCATTCCACGGCGGCGGGCGAGGTAGCGGGCCTTCTCTCCGTGCCCGCGCCGGCAACGGTCCCGGGGGCGCGGGCCCTGCGCCTGGGCCACGCCTGAGGTTCGCGCCGCGGCACGCCGCCTTGCCAGGCGGCGTGCCCTGCACCCATACAGGGCCGATCAGCCCACCGGCTGGATCGGCACGTACAGCTCGCCGCCCGTGCCGCGGAACTCCACCGCCTTTTCCTTCAGGCCCTTGGCGGCGAACTCGCGCACCTCCTGCGTGATCTTCATCGAGCAGAACTTGGGGCCGCACATCGAGCAGAAGTGGGCGACCTTGGCGCTGTCTTTCGGCAGCGTTTCGTCGTGGTATTCCTGGGCCGTCTCGGGGTCGAGGCCCAGGTTGAACTGGTCCTGCCAGCGGAAATCGAAACGCGCCTGGCTCAGCGCGTCGTCGCGCGCGCGGGCGCCGGGGTGGCCCTTGGCCACGTCGGCGGCGTGCGCGGCGATCTTGTAGGCGATGATGCCCTGCTTGACGTCGTCGCGGTCGGGCAGGCCCAGGTGCTCCTTGGGCGTCACGTAGCACAGCATGGCCGTGCCCATCCAGCCGATCATGGCCGCGCCGATGGCGCTGGCGATGTGGTCGTAGCCCGGGGCGATGTCGATGGTCAGCGGGCCCAGCGTGTAGAACGGCGCTTCGTGGCAGGTCTTGAGCTGCTCGGTCATGTTGGCCTGGATCATGTGCATGGGCACGTGGCCGGGGCCTTCGATCATGGTCTGCACATCGTGCTTCCAGGCGGTCTGGGTGAGCTCGCCCAGCGTGTGCAGTTCGGCGAACTGCGCCTCGTCGTTGGCATCGGACGCGCAGCCGGGCCGCAGGCCATCGCCCAGGCTGAACGACACGTCGTACGCCTTCATGATGTCGCAGATGTCCTCGAAGTGCTCGTACAGGAAGCTCTCCCGGTGGTGCGCCATGCACCACTTGGCCATGATGGAGCCGCCGCGCGAGACGATGCCGGTGCGGCGCTGGGCCGTGAGGTGGATGTAGGCCAGCCGCACGCCCGCGTGGATGGTGAAGTAGTCCACGCCCTGCTCGGCCTGCTCGATGAGCGTGTCGCGGAAGATGGCCCAGGTCAGGTCTTCGGCCACGCCGCCGACCTTCTCCAGCGCCTGGTAGATGGGCACCGTGCCGATCGGCACCGGCGAGTTGCGCACGATCCAGTCCCGCGTGGTGTGGATGGCCTTGCCGGTGGACAAATCCATCACGTTGTCGGCGCCCCAGCGGATGGCCCACACCAGCTTTTCCACTTCTTCCTCGATGCTGGAGGTGACGGCCGAGTTGCCGATGTTTGCGTTGATCTTGACCTTGAAGTTGCGCCCGATCGCCATCGGCTCCACCTCGGGGTGGTTGATGTTGGCGGGAATGATCGCGCGGCCGCGGGCCACTTCATCGCGCACGAACTCGGGCGTGATGATCTTCGGGATGCTCGCGCCCATGGGTTTGCCCATCAGGCGCTGCTCGCGGCCCGCATCCTGCATGTACTGCGCCATCCATTCGCGGCGGCCGTTCTCGCGGATGGCCACGTATTCCATCTCGGGCGTGACGATGCCGCGGCGCGCGTAGTGCATCTGCGTCACGTTGGCGCCGCTCTTGGCGCGCAGCGGCTGGCGCTGCAGCGCGGCGGCCTCGGCCCGGAGCTGGGCCAGGCGGGCGGCGTCTTCGCTCTTTTGGCCATCGTCCAGCGCCACGGGTGGGCGGCCTTCGTAGTGCTCCACATCGCCGCGCGCCGTGATCCAGCCGCCGCGCACGCTGGCCAGGCCCTGGCGCACGTCGATCACGGCCTCGGGGTCGGTGTAGGGGCCGGAGGTGTCGTACACGCTGACCTGCTCGCCGTTGGTGAGCGCGATGTCGCGCACCGGCACGCGCAGATCCGCGTGCGTGTGGCCGGGCAGATAGGCCTTGCGCGATGCGGGAAAGGGCGCGCGGGTGAGCGCGAGCAGTTCGGCGAATTTTTCGCGGGCGAGGGGTTCGGGTGCGTTCATGGGGCAGGTCTCCTGTTTCCGGGGGCGGTGGGGCTGCTCCGGAAATGGACCTGTGCCTGGAACGCAGGCGCATGGCGCCTGGTGAAGCGGTGCGTGCCACGCGGGTGCGGGCACGGTCACGGGAGGTCGGCTCTTCTTCCGCCGGTATGAACCGGATCAAGTTCGTCGGGTTCGCAAGCCAGCCTGACATTCGTCAGGCCGCCCGCATCTCAGCGCATCAGCACACCCCGGAGCAGGCGCCAGTATAGGCCAGCCCCCTCGCCCGCCACCATCCCTCCCTGTCGGTCAGGCGATGCGCCCCAGGATGAGCACGGCGAAGAACACGAAGCCGGCGATCACCGTCCACTTCAGGATGATGAGCCCCCAGCGCTTGTAGCGCGCCTGCCCCGTGCCCACGTAGAACGCGAACGACACCGCTGCCATGAGCAGCAGCAGGGTGGCGATCCAGCGAAAGATCAGCATGCCGCGCGCCCCTTGCGCCGCCCTACCACGCGGCGACCGGCTGCGCGAAGCCGGCGGGCGCCTGGCGCTCGTTGTCGAACGTGGCGATTTCCCAGGCATCTTCCTGCGCGAGCAGTTCGCGCAGCAGCAGGTTGTTCATCGCGTGGCCCGAGCGGAATGCGCTGTAGGCCGCCAGCAGCGGCTTGCCGACGAGGTACAGGTCGCCGATGGCATCGAGGATCTTGTGCTTCACGAACTCGTCGTCGTAGCGCAGGCCGTCGCTGTTGAGTACCTTGTAGTCGTCCATGACGATGGCGTTGTCCAGCCCGCCACCCAGCGCCAGGCCGCTGGCGCGCATCATCTCGACGTCCTTGGTGAAGCCGAACGTGCGCGCGCGCGCGATGTCGCGGGTGTAGTTGCCGGAGCCGAGGTCGAACTCCACGCTCTGTCCGGTGGAATCGACCGCCGGGTGGGCGAAGTCGATCTCGAAGCGCAGCTTGTAGCCGTGGTACGGGTCGAGCCGCGCCCACTTCGTGCTCGGGCCCGTGCCCTCGCGCACCTCGACCGGGCGCGTCACGCGGATGAAGCGCTTGGGCGCCTTCTGCAACTCCACACCGGCACTTTGCAGCAGGAACACGAACGAGGCGGAGGAACCGTCGAGGATGGGCACCTCTTCAGCCGTGATGTCGATGTACAGGTTGTCCAGCCCCAGGCCCGCGCAAGCCGACATCAGGTGCTCGACCGTGTGCACCTTCGCGCCGCCCACGCCGATGGTGGAGGCCATGCGCGTGTCCACCACGGCCATGGCGGTGATGGGAATGTCCACCGGCTCGGGCAGGTCCACCCGGCGGAACACGATGCCCGTGTCGGGCTGGGCGGGGCGCAGCGTCAATTCGACGCGCTGGCCGCTGTGCAGGCCCACGCCGACGGCGCGGGTCAGGGTCTTGATCGTGCGTTGCTGGATCATCGGTCGATTTTAGAGGGGGAGGCCCCATCATGGGGCATCGCTGCCGCTATGGGGGCAATAGGCCCACGCGCGCAAGAAAAAACCGCCAGCCCCTTGCGGAACATGGCGGTGTTGTGAACAAGAAAGGCCCGGCGGGCCTTCCCCGTCAGTCGGCCTGCTTGCGCAGGAACGCGGGGATTTCCAGGTCGTCCATGCCGCCCGAGGACAGCGCGTCCACGCGGGCTGCTGCCTGCGTGCGGTTGGTGCGCCACACGCTGGGCACGGACATGTTGCCGTAGTCCGCCTGGGCGGTGCCGCCACCGACGAGGCCCGCGCCCAGCGTCGCGCCGGACATGGGCATCTGGTAGGCCACGTTGTCCGTACCGGTGCGCAGGCCGCCCTGCACCACCGAGATGGGCTGGCGGCGTGCGTTCTGGCGCGACAGGCCGGTGGCCACCACGGTGACGCGGATCTCTTCGCCCAGGCTGTCGTCGTAGGCGGCGCCGTAGATCACGTGCGCGTCCGGCGAGGCGTAGGCATTGATGGTGCTCATGGCCAGGCGCGACTCGGACAGCTTCAGGCTGCCCTTGGCGGCCGTCACCAGCACCAGCACGCCCTTGGCGCCCGACAGGTCGATGCCTTCCAGCAGCGGGCAGGCCACGGCCTGCTCGGCGGCGATGCGGGCGCGGTCGGGGCCGGCCGCCGTGGCCGTGCCCATCATGGCCTTGCCGGGCTCGCCCATCACGGTGCGCACGTCTTCGAAGTCGACGTTGACGTGGCCGTATTCATTGATGATTTCGGCGATGCCGCCCACGGCGTTCTTGAGCACGTCGTTGGCGTGTGCGAAGGCCTCGTCCTGGGTGATGTCGTCGCCCAGCACTTCCAGCAGCTTCTCGTTGAGCACGACGATCAGCGAATCGACGTTGGCTTCCAGCTCGGCCAGGCCGTTGTCGGCATTGGCCATGCGGCGGCCGCCTTCCCAGTCGAAGGGCTTGGTGACGACGCCCACGGTGAGGATGCCCATCTCCTTGGCCACGCGCGCGATCACGGGGGCCGCGCCGGTGCCCGTGCCGCCGCCCATGCCGGCGGTGATGAACAGCATGTGCGCGCCGGTGATGGCGCTGCGGATGTCTTCCACGGCCGCTTCGGCGGCGTCGCGGCCCTTGTCGGGCTTGCTGCCCGCGCCCAGGCCGCTGCCGCCCAGCTGGATGGTGCGGTGCGCGGGGCTGCGCGTGAGGGCCTGCGCGTCGGTGTTGGCGCAGACGAACTCCACGCCCTGCACATTGCGCGCGATCATGTGGGCGACGGCATTGCCGCCGCCGCCGCCGACACCGATCACCTTGATCTGGGTGCCCTGATTGAATTCTTCGGCTTCGATCATTTCGATGGTCATGGTGGGTGCTCCTAGTCTTTCACGTGAATTGCATGGGGCCAAAACGGCTGGATGGTTGGAATCGGGTGGGACGCGGCCCGGGGCACGAAAGGGGGGCCGGTGCCCCGCCATCGTTGCCAGAACAGCGCATCGGGGCCGGCGCGAGCGAGCCAGTGCTGAGGGGACAACATGTCAGAAGTTCCCCACGATGAAATCTTTGAAGCGGCCGAACGCGGTCTTCACCGAGCCGCTCTTTTGCGCCACCTTGAAGCCGCGCAGGCGCGCCAGGCGCGCCTCTTCCAGCAGGCCCATGACGGTGGCGGCGCGCGGCTGGGCGATCATGTCGGCCAGCGCGCTCGAATACTTGGGAATGCCCCGTCGCACGGGCTTCAGAAAGATGTCCTCGCCCAGCTCGACCATGCCCGGCATGATGGCGCTGCCGCCCGTGAGCACGATGCCCGAGGACAGCACCTCCTCGTAGCCCGACTCGCGGATGACCTGCTGCACGAGCGAGAAGATCTCTTCCACGCGCGGCTCGATCACGCCGGCCAGCGCCTGCTTGCTGAGCATGCGCGGGCTGCGGTCGCCCAGGCCGGGCACCTCCACCTGCGCCTCGGGGTCGGCCAGCAGCTGCTTGGCATAGCCGCTTTCGACCTTGATGTCCTCGGCGTCCTTGGTGGGCGTGCGCAGCGCCATGGCGATGTCGCTGGTGATGAGGTCGCCCGCGATCGGGATCACGGCCGTATGGCGGATCGCGCCGCCGGTGAAGATCGCCACGTCGGTCGTACCCGCGCCGATGTCCACCACGGCCACGCCCAGCTCGCGCTCGTCGTCGGTCAGCACGGCCTGGCTGGAGGCGAGCGGATTCAGCATGAGCTGCTCCACCTCGAGACCGCAGCGGCGCACGCACTTGATGATGTTCTCGGCCGCGCTCTGCGCGCCGGTCACGATGTGGATCTTGGCCTCCAGGCGGATGCCGCTCATGCCGATGGGCTCCTTCACATCCTGCCCGTCGATCACGAATTCCTGCGGCTCCACCAGCAGCAGGCGCTGGTCGCTGGAGATGTTGATGGCCTTGGCCGTCTCCACCACGCGCGCCACGTCGGCCTGGGTGACTTCCTTGTCCTTGACGGCCACCATGCCGCTCGAATTGAGCCCGCGGATGTGGCTGCCGGTGATGCCGGTGTACACGCGCTGGATCTTGCAGTCGGCCATCAGCTCCGCCTCTTTCAACGCCTGCTGGATGCTCTGCACGGTGGCGTCGATGTTCACCACCACGCCGCGCTTGAGGCCGTTGCTGGGCGCCACGCCCAGCCCGGCCAGCTTGAGTTCGCCATTGGGCAGCACCTCGGCCACCACCGCCATCACCTTGGCGGTGCCGATGTCCAGCCCCACGACCACGTCTTTGTATTCTCTTGCCATATTCTGTGTCCTGCCCTCAGTGGTTCTGCCCTGTTGTTCTGGCGGGGCGCGCGCGCTGCGGTGCAGTGCGCGCGGGCGCCCGGGCGGCCGCCTTGGGGGCGTCGCCATTGACCGTGGTCACCCCGCGCAGCCGCAGCGCATAGCCGTCGGCGTGGCGCAGGTCGGCCGATTCGAGTGCATCCGCGCGCCGCCCGTACTGGCCCGCCACGCGCGCCAGCGTGCGCACGAAGCGCTGCGTGCGCTGCACCACGTCCTGCGGCGTGCCGCCGCCCAGCTCCACCACGGCGCCGCTGTCCAGCGTGGCGCGCCAGCCGCCGCGGCCGGTGAGCTCCAGTGCATCGACCTTGGTGTCCAGCGGCTCGAAGACGGGCTGCAGACGGTGGTACATCTGCAGCACCTCCAGCGACTGGCCCTGCGGGCCCTGCAGGCGGGGCAGGTCGTCCGCGTCCAGGTCGTCGCCGTTGGCCTCGAACACCTCGCCCTGGCTGTTGACCAGGGTGGAGCCCTCTTCGGCGCCCCAGTAGGCCGCAGCGTCGTGCTCCTGCAGCTCCACGCGCAGGCTGTTGGGAAACTCGCGCCGCACCATCGCGTGGCGCACCCAGGGCACCTGCTCGAACGCCTCGCGCACGGCGCGCAGGTCCACGGTGAAGAAATTGCCCACCAGGTGCGGCCCGACGTTGGCCCGCAGCGTGACGGCGTTGTTGTGCACCAGCTCGCCCTGCACCACGATGCGCCTGATCGCGAACGCCGGATGGCGCAGCATCCACGAGCCGCCCACCACCAGCACGAACGCGGCGCAGCCCACGAACAGGACCGTGGCGGTCAGGTTCATGAGCTTGACGTCAAGCGGTGCGGGCAGCGAGGCGGTCATGCGGCTCCCGGGGTTCCCGTGGGGGTGGCGTGGACGGTGACGCCGGCATGCCCCTGCAGCCCGTCGAGCGAGGCGCTCGCCAGGATGCGCAGGCACAGCGCCTCGTAGCTCACGCCGCTGGCGCGGGCCGACATGGGCACCAGCGAATGGCCGGTCATGCCGGGCGAGGTATTGATCTCCAGCAGGAAGGGCTTGCGGTCGCTGGCGCGGATCATGATGTCGGCGCGCGCCCAGCCCCGGCACTGGAGCGTGCGGAAGGCCTCGACCACCAGGCGCTGGATCTCGCGCTCCTCGGCCTCGGGCAGGCCGCTCGGGCAGTGGTACTGCGTGACGTCGGTGAAATACTTGTTCTGGTAGTCGTAGTTGCCGGCCGGCGCCACGATGCGGATCACCGGCAGCGCATGCGCATCCGCCCCCTGGCCCAGCACCGGGCAGGTGGTCTCGTCGCCCTCGATGAATTCCTCGCACAGCACTTCGGGGTCGTAGCGGGAGGCCAGCAGGTAGGCCTGTTCGCACTGCCCGGGCGAGGTCACCTTGGTCAGGCCGATGGTGGAGCCCTCGCGCGAGGGCTTGACGATCATCGGCGCGCCCAGCGCCTGCAGCGCCTGCGCGGTCTCGGCGGCGCTCGACACCAGGCGCCAGTCCGGCGTGGGCAGCCCCTCGAAGCGCCAGATGCGCTTGGTCATGATCTTGTCCATCGCGATGCTGGACGCCATCACGCCGGGGCCGGTGTACGGAATGCCGAGCAGCTCGAGCGCGCCCTGCACCGTGCCGTCCTCGCCATGGCGGCCGTGCAGGGCGATGAAGCAGCGCGCATAGCCGCCGTGCCGCAGCTCGGACAGGTCGGTCTGCGACGGGTCGAACGCATGCGCGTCCACGCCGCGGGCGCGCAGCGCCTGCAGCACGCCGCCGCCGGACATCAGCGAGACCTCGCGCTCGGCGGACGAGCCGCCCATCAGCACCGCGACCTTGCCCAGGGCGCGCACGTCGATGGCAGGGGTGTCTTCGTGGCTCATCGCGCGACCTCCGCCAACGCTGGCGCTTCTTCTTTCTGCAGCATTTCCACCACCTTCGCCGGCACGGCGCCGATGGAGCCCGCGCCCATGCACAGCACCACGTCGCCGTCCCGGGCGTTGTCCACGATCGCCTGCGCGAGCAGGGCCACGTCGTCCACGAACACCGGCTCGACCTTGCCCGCCACGCGCAGGGCGCGCGTGAGCGAGCGGCCGTCGGCGGCGACGATGGGCGCCTCGCCGGCGGCATACACCTCGGTCAGCAGCACGGCGTCCGCACTGCCCATGACCTTCACGAAATCCTCGAAGCAGTCGCGCGTGCGGCTGTAGCGGTGCGGCTGGAATGCCAGCACCAGGCGCCGGCCCGGGAAGGCACCGCGCGCCGCGGCCAGCGTGGCCGTCATCTCGACCGGGTGGTGGCCGTAGTCCTCGATCAGCGCGAACCTGCCGCCGCCCGGCGCGGCGATGTCGCCGTAGCGCTGAAAGCGCCGGCCCACGCCCTTGAACTGGGCCAGGGCACGCAGCAGCGCGTCGTCGGGAATGTTCAACTCCACCGCCACCGCGATGGCCGACAGGGCGTTCAGCACGTTGTGCTCGCCCGCCAGGTTCAGCACCACGTCGATGTCGGGCAGCGTGACGCCGTTGCGCCGCTGCACGCGAAAGCGCATCTGGCCCGCATCGGCCCGCACATCCACCGCGCGCACCTGGGCGTCTTCGGAGAAGCCGTAGCTCGTCACCGGGCAGGTCACGTCGGCCAGGATGTCGCGGATGGCCGGGTTGTCCACGCACAGGATCGCCGTGCCGTAGAACGGCATGCGGTGCAGGAACTCGACGAACGCGCCCTTGAGGCGGCCGAAGTCGTGCCCGTAGGTTTCCATGTGGTCGGCGTCGATGTTCGTCACCACCGCCATCACGGGCAGCAGGTTGAGGAACGAGGCGTCGGACTCGTCCGCCTCCACCACGATGTAGTCGCCGCTGCCCAGCTTGGCATTGGCGCCCGCGCTGTTGAGCCGCCCGCCGATCACGAAGGTCGGGTCGAGCCCGGCCTCGGCCAGAACGCTGGTCACCAGGCTGGTGGTGGTGGTTTTGCCGTGCGTGCCGGCGATGGCGATGCCGCGCTTCAGGCGCATCAGCTCGGCCAGCATCAGCGCGCGCGGCACCACGGGAATCTTTTTTTCGCGGGCGGCCAGCACCTCGGGGTTGTCGGCCTGCACCGCCGTGGAGGTGACCACTGCATCCGCCCCCTCGATGTGCGCGGCCGCATGGCCCACGCAGGTACGGATGCCCAGCGCCTGCAGGCGGCGCAGGGTGGCGCTGTCGGACAGGTCCGAGCCCGAAATGCCGTAGCCCAGGTTGAACAGCACCTCGGCGATGCCGCACATGCCGGCGCCGCCCAGGCCGACGAAATGGATGTGGCGAATGGCGTGCTTCATGCCAGCTCCTCGCAGGCAGTCGCCACTTCGCGGGTGGCGTTGATCTTTTGCATGTTTTTGGCCTTCCGAGCAATATCCACTAGGGCATCTCGCTCTGAATTTTGTAGCAACTGTGCCAACCACTCGGGGGTGAGGTCGCGTTGCGGCACGAGCCACCCGCCACCGGCGTCCACGAGGAAGCGGGCATTGGCGGTCTGGTGGTCGTCCACCGCATGGGGGAACGGCACGAACACCGCCGCCGCGCCCACGGCGGCGATCTCGGTGACGGTGCTGGCGCCCGCACGGCAGACGATGAGGTCCGCGTCGGCGAACGCCGCCGCGGTGTCGTCGATGAACGGCGTGAGCGTGGCCTGCACGCCCGCCTTCGCGTAGTGCTCGCGCAGCGCATCGATCTGCGCTGCGCCGCTCTGGTGGGTGACGACGGGCCGGCGGTCCGCCGGAATCAGCGCCAGGGCCTGCGGCACGATCTCGTTGAGCGCGCGGGCGCCAAGGCTGCCGCCCACGACCAGGAGGCGCAGCGGCCCCGTGCGGCCGGCGAAGCGCTCGGCCGGCGCGGGCTGCTGCGTGAAGGGGGTGCGCAGCGGGTTGCCCACCCACTGGGCCTTCTTGAGCACCCCGGGAAAGGCCGTGAAGATACGGTCGGCCACGCCGGCCAGCACCTTGTTCACGAGGCCGGCCACCGAGTTCTGTTCGTGCAGCACCAGCGGCTTGCCCAGCAGCACGGCCATCATCCCGCCCGGAAACGTGACATAGCCGCCCAGGCCCACGACCACGTCGGGGCGCACGCGGCGCACCACGGCCAGCGACTGCCAGAAGGCGCGCAGCAGGCGCAACGGCAGCAAGACCAGCGTGAGCAGCCCCTTGCCGCGCACGCCGGAAAAATCGATGGGCTCGAACGCGAACCCGCGTGGCGGCACCAGGCGCGATTCCATGCTGCCGGGCGTGCCCAGCCAGTGCACGCGCCAGCCGCGCGTGCGCAGCTCCTCGGCCACGGCCAGGCCCGGGAAGATGTGGCCGCCGGTGCCGCCGGCCATGATGAGCGCGGTTTTGGGTGCACTCATACGCGTCCACCCCTCATCGTGCGCTGCGCGCCCGGCATGGCTGGCGCCATGCGGTGCCTGTTTTGTTGAAACAAGCACCTCATACGCGGCCTCCGCGCATCGTGCGCTGCGCGCCCGGCATGGCTGACGCCATGCGGTGCCCGTTTTGTTGAAACAAGCACCTCATACGCGGCCTCCGCGCATGAGGTGCTTGTTTTCATAGTCAACCCGAAGCACCACGGCGATGGCCACCAGATTCATCAGGATGGCGGAGCCCCCGAAGCTCATCAGCGGCAGCGTCAGCCCCTTGGTCGGCAGTGCGCCCAGGTTCACGCCCATGTTGATGAAGGCCTGAAAGCCCATCCAGATGGCCACGCCCTGCGCCACCAGGCCGGCAAACACGCGGTCCAGCGCGATGGCCTGGCGGCCGATGTGCATGATGCGGCGGGTCATCCACAGGAAGAGCACGATGAGGATGAGCACGCCGACCAGGCCGAACTCCTCGCCGATCACCGCGAGCAGGAAGTCGGTGTGCGCCTCGGGCAGCCAGTGCAGCTTTTCCACGCTGCCGCCCAGCCCGACGCCGAAGATCTCGCCGCGGCCGATGGCGATCAGCGAGTGCGACAGCTGGTAGCCCTTGCCCAGCGCGTGCTTTTCGCTCCAGGGATCGAGGTACGCGAAGATGCGCTCGCGCCGCCAGTCGCTCATCATCACCATGAGCGCGAAGGCGCCCACCAGCACGGCGGCGATCAGGAAGAACATGCGGGCGTTCACGCCGCCCAGGAACAGGATGCCCATGGCGATCACGGCGATCACCATAAAGGCGCCCATGTCGGGCTCGGCCAGCAGCAGCGCGCCCACCACGGCCACGGCCGCGCCCATGGGCAGCACGGCGCGGAAGAAGCGCTCCTTGACCTCCATCTTGCGCACCATGTAGTCCGAGGCGTAGATGAGCACGGCGAACTTCGCCAGCTCCGACGGCTGGAAGTTCATGACCCCCAGCGAGAGCCAGCGCCGCGCGCCGTTGACCACCGTGCCCACGTGCGGGATCAGCACCGCGATGAGCAGGGCGATGGACAGCACGAACAGCCACGGCGCCACGCGCTCCCAGGTGGACATGGGAATCTGGAACGCCAGCAGGGCCGCGACGAAGGCCATCACCAGCGCCATGATGTGGCGCACCAGGAAATGGGTGGGAGCGATCTTGCCGAAGCGCGGGTTGTCCGGCATGGCGATGGACGCGGAATACACCATCACCAGTCCCCAGGCGAGCAGCGCCACCACGACCCACAGGAGGGCCTGGTCGAAGCCGAGCACGCTGGCCGGCGTGGTCGTGGTCTGGCGGTATTCGGTGCCGCCCACGCGCACCGGCAGCACGTCGGCGGGCTTGGCGGGCAGGCCACCGAACCAGCCGCCGAACTTTCCGCCGAATCTGGTGGACAGGCGCTGCAGCAGGCCGGGGGATGCGGGTGCGGTGCTCATGCGGAGCCCTCCAGGTCCTGGCCGCGATCGTTCGCAAGCGCTTGCACGGCTTCGCAAAACACGCGCGCGCGGTGCTCGTAATCGTTGAACATATCGAAACTGGCACAGGCGGGCGACATCAGCACCGCATCGCCGGCATGGGCGCGCTGCGTGGCCAGGTCCACCGCCTGCGGCAGCGTCGGTGCGTCCAGCAGGGCCACGCCCGCGTCTTTCAGCGCGGCGCGGATCTGGGGTGCGTCGCGGCCGATCAGCACCACGGCGCGGGCGTAGCGCGACACGGGCGCGGCCAGCGGCGAGAAGTCCTGCCCCTTGCCGTCGCCGCCCAGGATGACGACCAGCCGGCGCTCCGCGCCCAGGCCGGTGAGCGCCGCCACGGTGGCGCCCACGTTCGTGCCCTTGCTGTCGTCGAAATATTCCACATCGCCGATGAGCCCCACGGGCTCCACGCGGTGCGGCTCGCCGCGGTAATCGCGCAGGCCGTACAGCATGGGGCCCAGCGCGCAGCCGGCGGCCTGTGCGAGCGCCAGCGCGGCGAGCGCGTTCACGGCGTTGTGGCGGCCGCGGATGCGCAGCGCATCGGCGGGCATCAGGCGCTGGATGTGCAGCTCTTCTTCCTGCGCACGCGAACGGCGCGCGGTTTCGTCGGCCTCCTGCGCCCGCACGAGCCAGGCCATGCCGTTGACGATCTCCAGGCCGAAATCGCCCGGGCGCTGGGGCATGTCGCCGCCGAACGTGACATGGGGACGCACCTGCACCTTCGGGGCCTTCGCGCGCCCGGTCGCCGGCCTGGCCGCGCTGCGCGCCAGCCCGGCCTCGGGCAACATGCCCATGACCTCGGGGTCTTCGCGGTTGAGCACCATCAGGCCGCTCTCGCCGAAGATGCGCGCCTTGGCGGCCGCATAGGCGGCCAGGCTGCCGTGCCAGTCCAGGTGGTCCTGGCTGATATTGAGGACGGCCGCGGCCGTGGGCTCGAAGCCCGCCACGCCGTCGAGCTGGAAGCTGGACAGCTCCAGCACCCAGACCTCGGGCAGGGTGCCCGCATCGATGTGCTGGCCCAGTGTGTCCAGCAGGGTCGGGCCGATATTGCCGGCCACGGCCACGGTCTTGCCGGCGCAGTCCACGAGCCGGCCGGTGAGCGAAGTCACCGTGGTCTTGCCGTTGGTGCCGCTCACGGCCACCACCGCCGGGGCGTAGCCGTGCGCGGCGCGCAACTCGCGCAGCGCCATGGCGTACAGGGCGAGTTCACCCTCCATGCGGATGCCGCGCGCCCGGGCCTCGGACGACAGGGCGGCCAGCGTGTCGGGACGCAGGCCGGGCGAGCGGTAGATGGCCTGCGGCGTGCGCCCTTCGAGCAGGGAGGCGTCGAACGCACCGGCCACGAAGCGCACCTGGGGCAGCTCAGCATGCAGCGTGCCGCGCTGCGGAGGCGCCTCGCGCGTGTCGGCCACGGTCACCTGCGCGCCGCAGCGCACGCACCAGCGGGCCATGGCCAGCCCGGAAGCGCCCAGGCCGAGAATGAGAATGTCCTGGCCTTGCAGCAGCGCAGCGCCCTCGCCCGGCCAGCCGGCCGGCACCGGCGTGGGGCCGGCCACCGGGCCGATGGCGCCGTCGGCCGGGGGCGCGTCATCGGAGGATGGCGCCGCGCCCGGATCGCGCGGACCGGCCGCGGTGGCGGACTCGGGCGAGCCCACGTCCGCGAAGATCTGCGCCACGAACGCCGCAGCGGCCGCAGCGGCCGAGACTGCGGGCGCGGTCATGCCGGCGAGCGTCTGCGCCATCGCGTCGTTCGCGGGGGCCGGTGCTGCCTGCGGGGTCGGTGCGGAGGATGCGTCCTCATCCTGCGGCGCCAGCGCCACGCTTTCGGGCATGCAGGGCACGTCGGGCGAATCGGGAGCGCCGGATGCGTCGGAGCGCGGCGGCATGGCGTCCATGCCCTGCACCGGCACAACCCCGGACGGCGAAACCCTGGGCGCGCTCTCCCCCTCGCCGGGGCCATCGGCACCCTGCGGCAGGCCTGGCGCCTCGCCAGGAAGAAGGGGGTCGTGCGGGTTCATCGCAGTTTCAGCGTGGTCAGGCCGATCAGGCACAGCAGCATGGTGATGATCCAGAAGCGCACGACCACCTGCGTCTCCTTCCAGCCGCTTTTCTCGAAATGGTGGTGCAGCGGCGCCATCTTGAGCAGCCGCCGGCCCTGGCCGTAGCGCTTCTTGGTGTACTTGAACCAGGCCACCTGCAGCATCACCGAAAGCGCCTCGACCACGAAGATGCCGCCCATGATGGCCAGCACGATCTCCTGGCGCACGATGACGGCGATGGTGCCCAAAGCGCCGCCCAGCGCCAGCGCGCCCACGTCGCCCATGAACACCTGGGCCGGGTGGGTGTTGAACCACAGGAAGGCCAGGCCCGCGCCGGCCATGGCCGAGCAGAAGATCAGCAATTCGCCCGCGCCCGCGATGTGCGGGAACAGCAGGTACTTGGAGTACACCGTGCTGCCGGCCACGTAGGCGAACAGCCCCAGCGCTGATCCCACCATGACGACCGGCATGATCGCCAGGCCATCGAGGCCGTCGGTCAGGTTGACCGCATTGCTCGATCCCACGATCACGAGGTAGGTCAGGATCACGAAGCCCAGCACGCCCAGCGGGTAGCTCACCTCCTTGAAGAACGGCACCAGCAGTCCGGCCTGCGGCGGCAGGTCCAGCGAGAAGCCGGACTGCACCCAGGTGATGAACAGCTCGAACACGCGCGAATTGGAGTTCTCAGAAATGCTGAACACCAGGTAGAGCGCCGCCAGCAGGCCGATGACGGACTGCCAGAAATACTTCTCGCGCGAGCGCATGCCTTCCGGGTCCTTGCGCACCACCTTGCGCCAGTCGTCCACCCAGCCGATGGCACCGAAGCCCAGGGTCACGGCCAGCACGATCCACACGAAACGGTTGGACAGGTCGAACCACAACAGCGTGGAGATCGCGATCGAACCCAGGATCAATACGCCCCCCATGGTGGGCGTGCCGCTCTTGGACAGGTGCGATTCCATCGCGTAGCCACGGATGGGCTGGCCGATCTTGAGCGAGGTGAGCATGCGGATCACCTTCGGCCCCGCCGCCAGCCCGATCACCAGCGCCGTGAGCGCCGCCATCACCGCACGGAACGTGAGGTACTGGAAGACGCGGAAGAACCCGAACTCCGGCGACAGGCCCTGCAGCCATTGCGACAGTATCAGCAGCATGTGGCGCCCCCGCGTGCGTTCTTCGTCGTGTCCGCACGGGCTTCCAGCACCTGTACCACCTGCTCCATCTTCATGAACCGAGATCCCTTCACCAGCACGCTGCCCACCTGGGGCAGGGCTTGCTGCACCGCTGCGAGCAGCGATGCCATGTCGTCGAAATGCCGCGCATCCGGCCCGTAGGCCTGCGCGGCGTGAGTGCTGAGCGCGCCCAGCGCGAACAGCCTGCCGATGCCGCTGGCGCGCGCCTGGGCGCCCGCCTCGGCGTGGAACTGCGGCCCCTGCTCCCCCACCTCGCCCATGTCGCCCAGCACCAGCAGTTGCGGGCCGGGCAGGCCGGACAGCACGTCGATGGCGGCGCGCATGGAGTCGGGGTTGGCGTTGTAGGTGTCGTCCACCGCCGTGACCACGCGCCCGTCCTGCGGCACGCTGAAGGCGCGCGAGCGCCCCTTGACCGGAATGAAGGCCGAGAGCCCACGAGCGACGGCGTCGAGCGGCGCACCGGCCGCCAACGCGCAGGCCGTGGCGGCCAGGGCGTTGGTCACGTTGTGCATGCCGGCAATGCGCAGCGTGGCATCGAAGCCGCCCTGCGGTGTGTCGATACGGATGCGCCAGGCGCTGCCCTCCCACTGTGCGGCGGTGCAGTGCACGTCGGCACCGTCCGCGCCGAAGGTGATGCAGCGGCGCCCCGCAGCCAGTTGCCGCCACAGCGCGGTGTAGGCATCGCCTGCCGGGAACACGGCCACGCCATCGGCAGGCAGGGCCGAGAGGCAGGAGCCGTTCTCTTCGGCCACGGCCTGCACCGTGTGCATGAACTCCAGGTGCTCGCGCTGCGCGTTGTTGACGAGGGCCACCGTGGGGCGGGCCAGGTCGGCCAGGTACGCGATCTCGCCCGGATGGTTCATGCCCAGCTCGATCACCGCCGCCTCGTGCGCCGCGTTGAGCCGCAGCAGCATCAGCGGCACGCCGATGTCGTTGTTGAAGTTGCCTTGCGTCGCAAAGGCCGCAGGGCCCTTCCAGGCCTGCAGCACCGCCGCGATCATCTGCGTGACGGTGGTCTTGCCGTTGCTGCCGGTCACCCCGATCAGCGGCAGCCGGAACTGGGCACGCCAGCCAGCGGCCAGGGCGCCGAGCGCCGCGAGCGTATCAGGCACCTCGACGCCGGGCAGGCCAGCGGCCTCCAGGCCACCGTGGGCCACGGCCGCAACGGCGCCGGCCGTGCGCGCATCGGCCAGAAAGGCATTGGCGTCGTAGCGCTCGCCCTTGAGCGCCACGAACAAATCGCCCGCCTGCAGCGTGCGCGTGTCGGTGTGCACGCGGAACAGCGGCAGCGCGCCCTCGCCCACCAGCCGGGCCGTGGGCACGCGCGCCTGGATGAACCCCAGCGCCTGCTGCAGCGTCATCATGCGCGGCCTCCCCGGGCGGCCAGGCCGGCCTGGGCGTGGGCCATGTCGGAGAACGGCCGGCGCTCGCCCGCCACCTCCTGGTAGTCCTCGTGGCCCTTGCCGGCGATCAGCACCACGTCGCGCGGCCCGGCCTCGGACAGCGCCAGCGCGATCGCCGCGGCGCGGTCCACCTCGGCGCGCACGGTGCGCCCGGCCACGGTGCCCTGCAGGATTTCGTGAAGGATGTCCGCCGGCACTTCGCCGCGCGGGTTGTCGCTGGTGATGATGACCGCATCGGCCCGCTGCTGCGCGACCGCGCCCATCAGGGGCCGCTTGGTGCGGTCACGGCTGCCGCCGCAGCCGAACACGCACCACAGCCGACCGCCGCGCTCCGCCGCGATGGGGCGCAGCGCCTGCAGCGCCTGGTCGAGCGCATCGGGCGTATGGGCGTAGTCCACGGCGACCAGGGGCTGGTGCGGCACATGGATCTGCTCCATGCGGCCCGGCACCGGCGACAGCTGCGCGCAGGCGTAGAGCGCATGCTCCAGCGGCACGCCCAGCGCCCGCAGCGTGGCCATCACGAGCAGCAGGTTGCCCACGTTGTATTGGCCGATGAGCCGCGTCTGCAGCACATGGCTTTGCGCGCCTTCGGCCACGGTGAACGACAGGCCGCCATCGCCCCAGGCGATGTCCCGGGCCTGGAGCCGTGCGGGCCCCTGCAGGGAGACGCTCCACAGGTCCAGCGGCTGGTGGGACAGCGTCTCGTGCAGTTCGGCGCCGCGCCGGTCGTCGATGTTGACCACGGCGATCTGCAGCCCGGGCCAGTCGAACAAGGTGCTCTTGGCCTGCCAGTAGGCGGCCATGCTCGGGTGGTAGTCCAGGTGGTCCTGGGTGAAATTGGTGAACAGGGCCGCCCGCACCCGCGTGCCGGTCAGGCGGTGCTCCGCCAACCCGATGGACGAAGCCTCGATCGCGCAGGCCACATGGCCTTCTTTGGCGAAATGGGCGAAGGCGCGCTGCAGGCGCACCGGGTCCGGCGTCGTGAGGCCGGTGGACTCGAGCGCGGGCGGCACGCCGGCGCCCAGCGTACCGATCAGCGCGCAGCCGCCGGGCGCCGCCAGTTCGTTGCGCGCCAGCAGGTTGAGCGCATCGGCCAGCCACCAGCTGACGCTGGTCTTGCCGTTGGTGCCGGTCACCGCCAGCACGTCGATCGACTGCGTGGGGTGGCCGAACCACTCGGCCGCCAGCGTTCCGGTGATGGCCTTGAGCCCGCGCAGCGCGGCCACGGGCGCGTCCGCGAAATGGAAGGCCTCGATGCCTTCGTGCTCGACCAGGCAGGCCATGGCGCCACGCGCCAGTGCGTCGCCCACATGGGGGCGGCCATCGGTGGCGGCGCCCGGCCAGGCGATGAAGCCGTCGCCAGGCTGGATCAGCCGGCTGTCGGTCTGCAGCGTACCGGTCACCCGGGCGGCCAGCCATTGCACGGCGTCGTGCACCGAAGTGAGCAGCGGGGTCGTCGTCATAGCGATTCCTCCACGGTGTTGGCCACGATCTGGGGCTTGACGGCCATGTCGGGCTGCACGCCCATCATGCGAAGGGTCTGCTGCACCACGGCGCTGAACACCGGCGCGGCCACCGCGCCGCCGTAGAACACGCCGTTGCTGGGCTCGTCGATCATCACCGCGACGATGATGCGCGGCTTGTCGATCGGGGCCATGCCGGTGAACCACGCCCGGTACTTGCCCGAGGCATAGCTCTTGCCCACCTGCTTGCGCGCGGTGCCGGATTTTCCGCCCACCGAGTAGCCCACGGTCTGCGCCTGCTGGCCCGTGCCGCCGGGGCCCGCGGCCATCTGCAGCATCTTGCGGATCTGGTCGGCCGTGCGCTCGGAGAACACGGGCACGCCGACCGCCGGCTCATGGCTCTTGAGCATGGTGGCCGGAATGATCTTGCCGCCGTTGGAGAACACGGTGTACGAGCGCGCCATCTGGAACAGGCTGGCCGAAAGCCCGTAGCCGTACGACATGGTGGCCTGCTCCACAGGGCGCCAAGTCTTGTAGGGACGCAGCCGTCCGGTGACCACGCCAGGGAAGTGGATCTGCGGCTTCTGCCCGAAGCCGGCCGCAGAGAACGTCTCCCACATCTCCTTGGCGGGCATCTGCATGGCGATCTTGGTGGTGCCCACGTTGCTGGACTTCTGGATCACGCCTTCGACCGTCAGCACGCCGTGGTTGCTCGTGTCGGAGATCGTGGAGCCGGTGATGGTGACACGACCTGGGTTGGTGTCGATGATGGTGTCCGGCCGCACGCGGCCGGTTTCCAGCGCCAGTCCAATGGTGAACGGTTTCATCGTCGAGCCGGGCTCGAATACGTCGGTGAGGGCGCGGTTACGCAATTGCTCGCCCGTCAGGTTTTGCCGCTTGTCGGGCACGTAGCTCGGGTAATTGGCCAACGCCAGCAACTCGCCGGTGTGCGCATCCAGCACCACCACGCTACCGGCCTTGGCTTTGTGCAGCGCCACCTGGTCACGCAGCTTCTGGTAGGCGAAGAATTGCACCTTGCTGTCGATGGACAGCTGCATGTCCTGGCCATCCACGGGCGGCACCTCGGCGCCGATGCCCTCCACCACCCGGCCCAGGCGGTCCTTGATGACGCGGCGCGAACCGGCCTTGCCGGCCAGCTGCTGGTCGAAGGCCAGCTCCATGCCCTCCTGGCCATGGTCTTCCACGTTGGTGAAGCCCACCACGTGCGCGGCCGATTCGCCTTCGGGGTACTGGCGCTTGTATTCCTTGCGCTGGTAGATGCCCTTGATGTCGAGGGCGGCGATCTGCTGGCCGACCTCCCAGTCGAGCTGGCGCTTGATCCAGACGAAGGTCTTGTCCTCGTCCGCGAGCTTGGTCTTGAGCGCGGGCAGCGGCATCTCCAGCAGCTTGGCCAGTTGCTGGAGTTTTTCGCGCACCTCGGGCTTGTCCTGCTCCACGTCTTCCGGAATGGCCCAGATGCTGGCCGCCGGCACGCTGGAGGCCAGGATCAGCCCGTTGCGGTCCAGGATGCGGCCCCGGTTGGCGGGCAGCTCCAGCGTGCGGGCGAAGCGCACCTCGCCCTGCCGCTGGAAGAACGCATTGCCGAACACCTGCACGTAGGCCGCGCGGGCGCCCAGGCCCACGAAGCCCAGCGCCACCATGGCGACGATGAACTTGCTGCGCCAGACCGGCGTCTTGCTGGCCAGCAGCGGGCTGGAGGTGTAGTTGACGCTGCGGCTCATCGGCGTACGCTCCCCGCGCCACCCGGCGTGGCCGGCACGGGCGCTGCCGTGGCGGCCGTGACCACCGGCGTGCCGTCGTCGGCGACGTACTGCGTGATGGCCGGTGTGGCCGTGCGCATCTGCAGGCGGTCGCGGGCGAGCTTTTCCACCCGCAGCGGCGTCGCCTGGGCGCGCTTTTCGACCTGCAGGCGCTGGTGTTCGGTCTCCAGCCGGCGCGACTCGGCCACCGCGCGGTCCAGCTCGGTGAACAGGCGCCGCGACTCGTACTGCATGTGCACGAGGTACAGCGCGCTCACCATCACCCCCAGCAGCAGCACCAGGCTCAGGCGCGTCATACCGGCACCTCCGTGCGCTCGGCCACGCGCATCACCGCGCTGCGGGAGCGGGGATTGGCCTCGATCTCGGCCGCGGTAGGCTTGATGCGGTCCAGCGCCTTGAGCCGCATGGGCTGCGGCTGCGCAAATGGCGCGCGGCGGTCGAAGACCTCCTTGGAATGCTGGGCGATGAACTGCTTGACGATGCGGTCTTCCAGCGAATGGAAACTGATCACCACCAGCCGGCCACCGGGTGCGAGCACCCGCAGGCTGGCCTCTAGCGCCTGTTGCAGCTCTTCAAGCTCGGCGTTGATGAAAATCCGAAGAGCCTGAAATGTGCGCGTTGCAGGGTTCTGGCCTGCTTCGCGGGTCTTGACCGCGCCAGCCACGAGTTGGGCCAGTTCAGCGGTGGTGGCAAGAGGGCCCCGCTCCTCGCGACGAGCAACAATCGCCTTTGCAATGGGGCCAGCAAACCGTTCTTCGCCGTAGTCACGTATCACCTCCGCAATCTGCCCGACCTCGGCCGTGGCCAGCCAATCGGCCACGCTCTCGCCGCGCGTGGTGTCCATGCGCATGTCCAGCGGGCCGTCGAAACGAAAGCTGAAGCCCCGGTCGGGGCTGTCGATCTGGGGCGAACTCACGCCCAGGTCCATGAGGATGCCCGCGGCGCTGCGCTCGGGCAGTTCGGCCAGATGGCGGAATCCTTCGTGCCGAATGGAAAAGCGCGCATCGGTGATGCGCGCTGCTTCTGCGATGGCCTCGGGGTCCTTGTCGAACGCCACGAGGCCCCCGCCCGGCCCCAGCCGGTCCAGTATCTTGCGGGAGTGCCCGCCACGGCCGAAGGTGGCATCGATCCACACGCCAGCGGGCGCGGGGCCGGCGGCGCCCAGCAAGGCGTCGACCGCCTCGTCCAGCAAGACCGTGGTGTGTTGCAGCGGTGCGTTCACCATGGCCTCAGAAAGAAAAGTCCTGGAAAGCGGCCGGCATCTCGGCCTGCATGGCAACAGCCTCCTGAGCCTCGTAGGTGGCCTTGTCCCACAGCTCGAAGTGGTTGCCCATGCCGAGCAGCATCGTGTCCTTGGTGATGCCGGCGGCCTGCCGCAGTTCGGGCGAGACCAGCACGCGGCCGGTGCCATCCATGTCCACGTCCATCGCGTTGCCCAGGAAGATGCGCTTCCACCACTGGGCGGACATGGGCAGTTCGGCAATGCGCTCGCGGAATTTTTCCCATTCGGGGCGGGGGAACACCATGAGGCAGCCGTGCGGATGCTTGGTGATGGTGAGCTGGCTGTTGGCGGTCGCCGCGAGGACGTCACGATGCCGGGTAGGCACGGAAAGCCTTCCCTTCGCATCCAGACTCAGCGATGACGCCCCTTGAAACACGGAATCGAACCCCAGCTCGTTGTCGCGCCTGCGCATCCGGAATGGACGCACGAGGGCACTTTTCACCACTTAATTGCACTTTTTTGCACTGTAGCAGGAAAAAAATACCGAGCCCCGCCAGGTGCAACAAAGTTTTGCAATGAAATCAACGACTTAGCACCGAAAGTGCCAGTGGAGAACGCCCAAAATGCTTTACTGAATAAGCACTTAGCCCAGGCTATGCAAGTGATACCTGAAGGCTATCGGGCAACCCGGAATCCGGGCAAGAATCCAGGGGCCCGCAACACGCCGGAATCTTTTACAAGATATAGCGCGACAAATCCTCGTCCTGGCTCAAGGACTCGAGCCGCGCGTTCACGTACGCGGCATCCACCACCACCGTCTGACCGGACAAACGGGCGGCATCGAAGCTCACTTCGTCCAGCAGCCGCTCCATCACCGTGGACAGCCGGCGCGCGCCGATGTTCTCGGTGCGCTCATTCACCTCGAAGGCGATGTGCGCCAGGCGCGTAATGCCCTCGGGCGCGAATTCGAGCGTGACGCCTTCGGTGGCCAGCAGGGCCTGGTACTGCTTGACCAGCGAGGCATGCGTCTGCGTGAGGATGGCTTCGAAATCCTGCACGGACAGCGATTCGAGTTCGACGCGGATCGGAAAGCGCCCCTGCAGCTCGGGGATCAGGTCGCTCGGCTTGCTCAGGTGGAACGCGCCCGAGGCGATGAACAGGATGTGGTCCGTCTTGACCATGCCGTACTTGGTGGACACGGTGGTGCCCTCGACCAGCGGCAGCAGGTCGCGCTGCACGCCCTGGCGCGAGATGTCCGAGCCGCTCGATTCCTGCCGGGTGGCCACCTTGTCGATCTCGTCGATGAAGACGATGCCGTTCTGCTCGGCGTTCTGCACGGCGCGGGTCTTCACCTCGTCCTCGTTCACGAGCTTGGCGGCCTCCTCGTCGATGAGCAGCTTGAGCGCCTCGGCGATCTTGAGCTTGCGCGTGCGGCGCTTTTCCTGGCCCATCTGGCTGAACATGCCGCGCAGCTGCTCGGCCATCTCTTCCATGCCCTGCGGGCCCATGATCTCCAGCTGCGGCCGGGCGTCGGCCACGTCGATCTCGATTTCCTTGTCGTCCAGCTGGCCCTCGCGCAGCTTCTTGCGAAAGACCTGGCGGGCGGTGTTGTCGGCGGGCGCGGCCGCATCCTGCGCGGTGTTCCGCGCAGGCGGCACCAGCACGTCGAGGATGCGGTCCTCGGCC
Organism: Acidovorax sp. SUPP1855; assembly: GCF_030158955.1. Taxonomy (NCBI): domain Bacteria; kingdom Pseudomonadati; phylum Pseudomonadota; class Betaproteobacteria; order Burkholderiales; family Comamonadaceae; genus Acidovorax; species Acidovorax sp. SUPP1855. Next base: position 81,766 of record NZ_BQXI01000011.1, read on the forward strand.
GCGTCTTCGGCGCGGGCGCGGCCCTTCTTCATGTCGCTCTCGCGCGCCTGCTTGACGGCCATCTCGACCAGGTCGCGGACGATGGAGTCCACGTCCTTGCCCACGTAGCCCACCTCGGTGAACTTGGTGGCCTCGACCTTGATGAAGGGCGCATCGGCCAGCCGGGCCAGGCGGCGCGCGATCTCGGTCTTGCCCACGCCGGTCGGGCCGATCATGAGGATGTTCTTGGGGGTGATCTCGTGGCGCAGGCTGCCTTCCACCTGCTGGCGGCGCCAGCGGTTGCGCAGCGCGATGGCGACGGCGCGCTTGGCGCTGGCCTGGCCGACGATGTGGTGGTCGAGTTCGGAGACGATTTCCTGGGGGGTCATGGACGACATGGGGACCTGCAATCAAATCAGCCGTCAGCACATATTCTTCTAGGGCAGAAAGCTATCAAAATAATAGTAACCACCGGGGCGCTCAGAGCGTCTCGATGGTGTGGTTCATGTTGGTGTAGATGCACAGTTCGCCGGCGATCTCCAGCGACTTCTTGACCACTTCCTGCGCGCTGAGCTCGGTGTGGTTCAGCAGCGCCTTGGCCGCCGAGTGCGCATAGGCGCCGCCCGATCCGATGGCCACGATGCCCTGCTCGGGCTCCAGCACGTCGCCGTTGCCGGTGATGATGAGCGAGGCGCTGGTATCGGCCACGGCCAGCATGGCCTCCAGACGGCGCAGCACGCGGTCGGTGCGCCAGTCCTTGGTGAGTTCGATGGCCGCGCGCGTCAGGTGGCCCTGGTGCTTTTCCAGCTTGGCCTCGAACCGTTCGAAGAGCGTGAACGCATCGGCCGTGGCCCCGGCGAAGCCCGCCAAGACCTTGCCGTGGTAGAGCTTGCGCACCTTGCGCGCGGTGCCCTTGACCACGATGTTGCCCAGGGTGACCTGGCCGTCGCCGCCGATGGCGACCTGGATGCCGTCCGCCGTCTGGCGGCGGACGCTGAGGATGGTGGTGCCGTGAAACTGTTCCATAGCGTTGGCATGTGGGGATGCCTGCACGGTTTGCAACGGCCCCAGCGCACGGCGCTGCACGGGGCATGAAGAGCGGCCAGCGCGCCCTGCCGGCGCCGTGCGCCCGAGGGTCAGTTCTTGCGCGGAACGACCCAGGCGTGTTCGTTCACGCCGATCACGTTGAAGAACACCGCCACCAGCCGCTGCAGGTTGACGAAGTGGACCGCATGGCCGTGGGCCTGCTGCTCGGCCGCCCAGTTGAGCACCGAGCCGGCCGCCGCGAAGTCCACGCGCACCAGGCGGTCGCACGCGATGATCAGCGGCGCGCCGGGCTTCACCTGCTCCTCGAACGGCGCCAGCAGCGGCACCGCGTCGCCCTCGATGTGGCCGGACAGCGAGGCCGAAGGCTCGGCGCTCTCCAGGCCCGCCGGCATGGACGAGGGATCGCCGTAGCCGGAGGCATGCAAATCGGAGGACGTGGCATCTTCGGGCACCGGGGCCCCGCCGTCGTCGCTGGAATAGCTGCATCGCGGCGAGATCCACGATGGCGGCGAGACCTCGTAGGTCACGCAGTAGTCGAGTGCCACGAGTTCGAACTCGTCGGGTCGGCCCATGAGGCGCAGCGCCGCCATGCGCAGGCGCCACCACTCGGGGGACGTATCCCGGTCGCCGGACTGGGTGCGGGCTTCCAGCACCGTGTTGAGCGCTTCCACGCCGAAGAACGTCAGCTGCACCTCCTGCTCCGCCCACTGCGTGAACAGGTTGGCCAGCAGCGGCACGGCCGCCTCGTCGATGGCGGCCAGGCGCGACCAGGTCAGCGTCCAGGGCGGGGCGGCGCGGGCGAGCGACGCCTGCAGCGCCACCACCGATTGCGCGGCCAGCGTGGTCGGCGAGTTCCAGCTGAACTCGCGCTGCGCGAAGCCCGTGGCGGCCGGCGCGGGCTGCGCCTGCAGGCCCAGCAGTTCGGGCATGGAAAACCACAGCGGCGCCGAGCGGCTGAACCGGGCCGCGTAGTCGATCGCCAGCGCATCGAAGCGCTCGTGCTCCCCGATGGCGCGGTACAGGTCGAACAGCGTCATCCAGATCTCCAGTTGCTGCTGGGGATCGTCCTGCTCGTGCTGGGCCAGCACTTCGAGCAGGCCGGACTCCGCGCCGGCATGGTCGCCATTGGCAAAGCGGATGGCGGCTTCCTCGAGGTCGGGTTCGTGCACGAATTCCTCCGGTTCTGCGGGGGCCACCTCGGGGGCCGGTGGCGGGGCGTATGCAGCAGCGGCTGCCGGCACCGCCTGCGAAGGCGATGGCGCCGCGCCGGCTCCCTCGGGCGCGCCGGAGGGCAGCAGGCTCTCGCCCGAAAACAGCGGCTGCACGGCGGTCGGCGCCGACAGCACGCCAGGCAGGCTGGCGGGTGCCGTGGGGGCGAAGGCCCGGTCGTGGGCCGCGGCGATGGTGGAATCGGTGGCGGTGGCGGCGGAGTCACCCAGTTCGCTGGGCGTGGGGGTGTTCTTGCTCTTCCACCACTGCTGGGACATCTGCGCTTCGATCTCGTCGATCTTCTTGAGCGTGACGGCCCGGTCGTCGGGCGATGCCATGCTGCTCTGGAAGAACGAAGGCCGCGCGGTCGGGTCTTCGGTGCGCTGGCCCTGCAGGGCCTCGCGCTTGCGCAGCTTGCGCAACTGATCGAACTCCCGGCGCCGCACGAAATCGTTGCGGCGCTTGCGCTCGATCATCTCCTTGAGCATCTGCTTGCTGTACTGGCTTTCGCGGTCGGCATCGATGGAATCGAGATCGGTCCAGTTGACCGTGGGGTTGCGGACGAACCGAACCATCTTGGACAACAGGCCGGGGGAAGACTCTTCCTTGCTCATGGATGGTGGGTCAGGTCGCTCGCCGCGCAAAAAAGGGAGGGCAGGATCGGCCGGTCAGTCCCCGAACATCTTTTGCTTGAGTTCGCGGCGCTGCTGCGCTTCCAGCGACAGCGTGGCCGTGGGGCGCGCCAGCAGCCGGCCGACGCCGATGGGCTCGCCCGTCTCGTCGCAGTAGCCGTAGTCGCCCGCATCGATGCGGCCGATGGATTGCTCGATCTTCTTGAGCAGCTTGCGTTCGCGGTCGCGCGTGCGCAGTTCGAGGGCGTGCTCTTCTTCGATGGTGGCGCGGTCGGCGGGGTCGGGCACGACCACGGTGTCTTCGCGCAGGTGCTCGGTGGTTTCACCGGCGTTGTTGTGCATGTCCTGCTTGAGCTGCACCAGCTTGTGGCGGAAGAACGCCAGCTGCTTTTCGTTCATGTACTCGCTGTCGGGCATGGCGAGCACTTCGGCATCGCTCAACTCTTCGGCGGACTTGGTTTTCCAGTTGCCGGCCAGCTTGGGATCTTTCTTGGCGGCCGCGACGGAATTTTGCGGTTGCAGGGTCGTAGGCATGGTGTGTGTATAGCTGGCTTTGGCGGCGGTGGAGGCCACCGCGGGTGCCATGGATGGTACGGTCAATTGGGCCAAACGGGAAGAAGGCCGGGGACTGCGCGCGGGTTCGCTCGAAGGCCCCGCGGAGGCAGGCACCGGCACGGCGGCTTTGGACTTGGCGGGCGCCTTGGCGGCCGCGCGGACGGTGCCGCTGGAGGGTGCCTTGGCATCCGCCTCGGGTTTGCTGGGTTCGGCTTTCACTTCCTGTCTCCTCGCAGTAGGGGCGGGCCCTGAGCACGCGACGCGGCTCCAGGGGCAGTAGCAGGCCTTCCGGCGTTTTACCGGGGCGCGATTGTATCGATCCGGGCCCGGCGCGAACTGGAAAGTAGCAGATATCACACAAGCCGGTGCGGCAAGCCCCAAACGGGGTCCTGTCCTACTCGGCCAGGCACTGTTCCAGGCCCTGGAGAAAGATGTCCTTGGGCAGGTCGATGCCGATGAAGACCATCTTGCTCAGGCGCTGCTCGCCCTCGGCCCACTGCGGGCCCAGATCGCTGCCCATGAGCTGGTGCACGCCCTGGAAGATCACCTTGCGCTCGGTGCCCTTCATGTTCAGCACACCCTTGTAGCGCAGCATGCGCGGGCCGTAGATGTTGACGATGGCGCCCAGGAAGTCTTCCAGCTTGGCGGGATCGAACGGGCGCTCGGCGCGGTAGACGAAGCTCTTGACGTCATCGTCGTGGTGATGGTGGTGGCCGTGTCCCTGGCCTTGCTGGTGCGAGGGGTGGTCGCAATGCTCGCCATGCGCGTGGTCGTGATCGTGGTGGTCATGCCCATGGTCGTGGCCATGGTCATGCCCGTGGTCGTCTTCCTTGAGGAAATCCGGGTCGATGTCGAGCTTGGCGTTCAGGTTGAAGCCGCGCAGGTCCAGCACCTCGGCCAGCGGCACCTCGCCGAAATGCACGGCCTTGATCGGCGCGCGCGGGTTCATGTGCTTGAGGCGGTGGATCAGGGCGTCGGCCTCTTCCTTGCCCACGAGGTCGGTCTTGGACAGGAAGATCTGGTCGGCGAAGCCCACCTGGCGGCGCGCTTCCTGGCGGTCGTTGAGCTGCTGGGGGGCGTGCTTGGCGTCCACCAGGGTGATGATGGAGTCGATGAGGTAGGTCTCGGCGATCTCCTCGTCCATGAAGAAGGTCTGCGCCACGGGGCCGGGGTCGGCCAGGCCCGTGGTCTCGATCACGATGCGGTCGAAGTCGAGCAGGCCCTTGCGCTTCTTGGCGGCCAGCAGCTGCAGCGTCTCGCGCAGGTCCTCGCGGATGGTGCAGCAGATGCAGCCGTTGCTCATCTGCACGATCTGCTCCTTGGACTCGGTGACCAGGATGTCGTTGTCGATGTTCTCTTCGCCGAATTCGTTTTCGATCACGGCGATCTTCTGGCCGTGGGCCTCGGACAGCAGGCGCTTGAGCAGCGTGGTCTTGCCCGAGCCCAGGAAGCCGGTCAGGATGGTGGCGGGAATGAGGGACATGGAGAAAAGCCTTGGGTGAAACAGCGGGTGCCGCAACGCGGAAAGAAAGAAAAAGCACGGCGCGCCGGCCTCTGCAGCGCGGCCGCGAAGGCGGCTGCAGGACCATCATCCAGTGTAGCGGCGCTGTCAAGCACCCCCATCGAGCGCAACACCGTCATCGGCCTGCTATACAGTGACTATCGAAGAAGCTTTTTGATACGTTTTGGCCATGGACTACCGCCTGACCGCCACGCTGCTCGATTCCCTGGGCATTGCCCTGTGCGTCTTCGACGACCAGCACCGCACCGTGCTGTGGAACCAGAGCTTCCTGCGCTTCTTTCCAGAGCACGACGGCCACGTCCACGCCGGCGAGCCGTACGCGGACAACCTGCGCCGCTTCTACCGCCAGCGCTTGGCCCCGGACGACCTGCGCTACCTGGAGCGCCATGTGGCCGACGGCATCGCTCGGCACGTGCAGCAGACGCGCCCATACGTCTTCCAGCACCGGGGCCGCTGGCTGCGGGTGGCGGCGTCCTCCATGGGCGATGGGCACCGCGTGCGCATCTGGCTGGAGGTGGCCGAGGCCGCCCTTCCCATGCCCACCCAGGCGCCCGCACTGCCTCCCGCCGACCGGCCGACCGACGATGCGCTGCAGATGCTCGAACACGCGGGCGACGGCGCCTCGGTGCAAAGCGGCGACGGGCGGATCGTGTTTGCGAGCGACCACTTCCTTGCCATGTACGGCCTGCCCTCGAAGGTGGCGGCGCTCGGGCGCAGCTACGCCGAGGTGGTGCGCCAGCATTGGGCGTCGGCCTGCGCCCCGGACGAATACGCGGCGCGCGCCGAAGACATCGTCGCCGCCCTGCACGACAGCCTGAACTTCGCCGGGGTGCCGTTCGAGGTGCCGCTGCCCGGCGGCCGCTGGGTGCGGGTGGCCATGAACCGCATGGCCGACGGGCAGACCTGCGCCTTCCACACCGACATCAGCACCGACAAGCGGCGCCAGGACGAACTGCGCGCGCTGACGGACCAATTGCGCGAGGAAAGCCTGCACGATGCGCTCACAGGCCTGCAGAACCGGCGCGGGCTGCACTCGATCGTGCAAACGCTGTCCGGCCAGCCCGGGCCGCATGCCCTGCTGTACATCGACCTGGACGGTTTCAAGGCCGTGAACGACGCGGCGGGCCACGGCGCGGGCGACCAGGTGCTGTGCCAGGTGGCCGTGCTGCTGCGCCAGTCGGTGCGCATGGCCGACACGCTGGTGCGCATCGGCGGCGACGAGTTCGTCGTGGTGCTGCAGGCCTGCGAGACGCAGCAGGCGCAGGCCGTGGGGACGAAGATCGTCCAGGCCATCCACCAGCAGGACTTCGCCGCCGAAGGCGCCCGCTTCCGCGTGGGCGCCAGCGTGGGGGTGCGCGTCTTCTCCAGCCACAGCGACAGCCCCGACGTGGTGCTGCACGATGCCGACGTGGCCTGCTACCGGGCCAAGCACAACGGCCGCGGGCGCGTCGAGGTGTTCGGCGCGGGCGGCTGAGCGCGACCGGCTATTTGCGCATCACCGCCAGGCCCTTGAGGTATTCGCCCTCGGGAAACTCCAGCGTCATGGGGTGGTCGGGCGCGCCGCCCAGGCGCTCCAGGATGAAGCCGTCCACCCCCGCGTCGGCCCCGGCCGAGGCGACGATCTTGTGGAACAGGTCGGCGCTGATGCCGCCCGAACACGAGAAGGTGTACAGCATGCCACCCGGCTCCAGCAGCTGCAGCGCCAGGCGGTTGATGTCTTTGTAGGCGCGCGCGGCCCGGTCGGCGTGCGCGGCGGTCGGTGCGAACTTCGGCGGGTCCAGCACGATGGCGTCGAAGGTGCGCCCTTCCTTGAGGAACTGCCGCAGCGAGGCGTTCACGTCGGCATCGAGGAAATCCGCGCGGCCGGCCTCGAAGCCGTTCAGGGCGACGTGCGCCCGGGCGCGCTCCAGCGCCGGGCCGGACGAATCGATCGAGGTCACGTGCCCCGCCCCGCCCGAGAGCGCCGCGACGGTGAACCCGCCCGTGTAGCAATAGCAGTTGAGCACGCGCTGGAAGCCCAGGCGCTGCGTGGCGTCGGCGAAGCGCTTGCGGCTGTCGCGCTGGTCCAGATAGAAGCCGGTCTTGTGGCCTTCGGCGATGTCCAGCGTCAGGCGCCAGCCGTGTTCGCGGATCGACAGGCCCGTCTCGCCTTCGCCGCGCAGCCAGCCGGTGGCCGGCTCCAGCCCTTCCAGCCCGCGCACGCTGGCATCGGAGCGTTCGTAGAGGCGCGCCAGCCCGGTCTCCTGCAGCAGCGCGTCGGCGATCACGGCCTTCCAGCGCTCGGTGCCGGCGCTGGTGAACTGCGCCACCAGGGTGTCGCCATAGCGGTCCACGATCAGGCCGGGCAGCCCGTCGGACTCGCCGTGCACCAGGCGCACACCATCGCTTTCAATCCCGAATCGGCCTCTGGCGCATATGGAACGCCGGCATGCTGCTATGAAAAAAGAAGCATCGATGCGCTGGGTTTCGTCGAAGCTCCACACGCGTGCGCGGATGCGCGAGGTCGGGCTGAACGCGGCCCAGGCGAGGAACTGGCCTTCGTGCGATTCCACGCGCACGGTCTCGCCGCTGTCGCCGCCGCCCTTGGCGATGGCCGATTCGAAGATCCAGGGATGGCGGCGCAGCAGGGAGCGCTCTTTGCCGGGTCGAAGGCGTAGGGTTTTCATGCCCGCGATTGTGCGATGCCCGTGCGCCGCCCCGGCCACACCCATGGCGCGGGCCCGATGGCAAGCGGGGCGCGCCGGGAGGACGCAAAGCAACATTTGAGCATTGTTGAGAAACATCCGCTCACAGATTCCTACAATCCCCCCATCTCCAGCCCCCTGGCGGGAGACGCACACCCAAGCCCACAAGCATTCCAACAATTTCAGGGAGAAAACACCACATGCTGCACTTCGGTCCTTTGAAAGTCGCCACCCGCCTGGCCCTGCTCCTGGCCCTCCTGTGCCTGCTCGCCGCCGGCGTCGGCGCCGCCGGCCTGCTGGGCATGGCGGGCTCCAATGCCGCACTCGTGTCGGTCTATCACGACCGTGTCGTGCCGCTCAAGCAGATCAAGATCGTGGCGGACGCCTATGCCGTGAACGTCGTGGACACGGCGCACAAGGTGCGCGACGGCGCCATGACGCCCCGCCAGGGCCTCGACTCGATCGCCAGCGCACGCAAGGACATCGACGCCCAGTGGTCGGCCTACCTGTCCGCCCCGCTGATCGGCGAGGAGCGCCGGCTGGTCGCGCAATTTCGCCCGCTGCAACTGGCCGCCGATGCGGCGGTGGCGCGGCTCGAAGGCCTGCTGCACGCCGGCGACATCCCGGGGCTGACCGCCTTCGCCGCCCGCGAGATGTACCCGGCGCTCGACCCGCTGCAGACGGTGCTGTCGTCCCTCACGCAGGTGCAGCTGGACACGGCGCAGGCCGACTACGAAGCCGCCGAGGTGGCCTTCGCCGACACCCGCCTGGGGATCGTGGTGGCCGTGGCGGCGGGCGTGCTGGCCGCGCTCGGCTTCGGCTACCTCGTGGCGCGCAGCATCCTGCGCGAACTGGGCGCCGAGCCCGCCACCGCCGCCGCCCTGGCGCGCAGCGTGGCCCAGGGCGACCTCACCGTGGCCATCGCCCTCGCCCCCGGCGACGACACCAGCCTGATGGCGCAGCTGCGCCACATGCGTGACCACCTGGCCACCGTGGTGACCGCCATCCACGAGGGCGCCGAGAGCGTCTCGGCCGCTGCGGCGCAGATCGCCCAGGGCAACGGCGACCTGTCGGCGCGCACCGAGGGCCAGGCCGGCGCGCTGCAGCAGACGGCGGCGTCCATGGAGCAACTGAGCGCCACCGTGCGCCACAACGCCGACAGCGCGCGGCAGGCCGACCAGCTGGCGCAGACCGCGTCCGCCGTGGCCCGCGAGGGCGGCGCGGTGGTGTCGGACGTGATCCAGACCATGCGCGGCATCAACGACAGCAGCCGCCAGATCGCGGACATCATCGGTGTGATCGATGCCATCGCCTTCCAGACCAACATCCTGGCGCTGAACGCCGCCGTGGAAGCGGCCCGCGCCGGCAACCAGGGCCGGGGTTTCGCCGTGGTGGCGGGCGAGGTGCGGAACCTGGCCCAGCGCGCGGCGCAGGCGGCCGGCGAGATCAAGGGCCTCATCACCGCCAGCGTGGACCGCGTGAACGCGGGCACGGCCCTGGTGGACCGCGCAGGCCAGACCATGGGCAGCGTGGTGAGCAGCATCGGCGGCCTGACCGGCCTGGTCGGCGAGATCACCGCCGCCAGCCGCGAGCAGAGCGAGGGCGTGGACCAGATCAACGGCGCCGTGACGCAGATGGACCAGACCACCCAGCACAACGCCGCCATGGTCGAGGAAATGGCCGCGGCCGCGGCCGCCCTGAGCAGCCGAGCCCGCGAACTGCTGGCCTCGGTGGCGGCCTTCAAGCTGCCCCAGCACCCCGTCCTGGCGGCACCGCGCATCCCGCGGCGCTTGGTGCGCGGCTGATCCCGCCCGGCGGCCGGCCGCCGGCCTCCAGGCCCGGCGCCAGCGGCCGGCCCCTCAGTCGTCGGATTTCTTGCGGGCGCGCGGATGGGCCGCGTCGTACACCTTGGCCAGGTGCTGGAAATCGAGCCGCGTGTAGACCTGCGTGGTGGTGATGTTGGCGTGGCCGAGCAGCTCCTGCACCGCGCGCAGGTCGCCGCTCGACTGCAGCAGGTGGCTGGCGAACGAGTGGCGCAGCATGTGCGGGTGCACGGGCGTGGTCAGCCCCGCCTGCTGGCTGCGCTGGCGCAGGCGCAGCCAGATCGACTGCGCCGTGAGCCGTTGGCCGCGCTGGCCCACGAACAGCGCCGCATCCAGCCGCGCCGAAGCAGCGCCGCCAAAGGGCTGCGGGCGCTGCGCCAGCCAGGCCTGCAGCGCAGCCAGTGCGGCCGTTCCCACCGGCACGCTGCGGCGCTTGGAGCCCTTGCCGAACACATGCGCCTCGCCGGCCTCCAGGTCGATCCAGCCGCGGCCCTGGCGCTGGGTGTGGGGGCCGGGCGCGGCATCCAGCCCCACCAGCTCGCCCACCCGCAGGCCGCAGCCGTAGAGCAACTCCACCATGGCGGCGTCGCGCGCCTCCAGCCAGGGGTCGCCGCCCGCGTGCTCGAACTCGGCCAGGCGCACCGCATCGTCCACGGGCAGGGCCTTGGGCAGCGGCTTGGGCGCGCGCGGCGCCCGCACGCCCTGCACGGGGTTGTGCGGCACCAGGCCCTGCTGCCCGGCCCAGGTGAAGAACCCGCGCCATCCCGAGAGGATGAGCGCGATGCCGCGCCCGCTGCGCCCGCCGCTGTGCATCTGCGCCACGAAGCGGCGGATGTGCGCGGTGGCCATGCCCAGCAGCGGCACGCCCGCGCCTTCGGCGAAGCGGGCGAGCTTTTGCAGGTCCAGCGTGTACAGGGCCAGGGTGCGGGCAGCCAGGCGCTTTTCCACGCGCACGTGCTCCAGGTAGCGCAGCACCGCCGGATCGGTGGGCGCGGTGGCGGCCGGTGCCGGCTCGGCATCGGCGGTGGGCACCGGTTCGGTCATGGCAGGCGGCGATGCAGGGGAAAAGAAAGGCAGAAGGCACCGGCGGGCAAGGGGCCGGCGCCGCCGCTCAGCGCAGGCGCGAAAGCGCGCCGCTCGCCAGCTCCGCCATGCGGGCGAGAAAATCCGTGCCCATGGCGGCATCGAAGCGGTGCGGATCGGCCGAGCCCAGCACCAGCAGACCGAAGGCCGGCTCGGTGCTGTCGATCGCGCCTTCGCGCAGCGGCAGCAGGGCCAGCGACTGCACCTGCGATGCATCGGGCAGCCACGCCGTGGGCTCGAACCCCAGGTTGGGCCCGCAGAACGGCATGGTCAGCGACGAGGCGAAGGCCCGCGCATCCTCGCTCGCGCCCTGGGCATAGGCCGCACCGGCATAGGTGGGGGCCACGTCCCACAGGCGCAGCGCGGCCTGGGGAACGTCGAACAGGCGGCGGATGCCCTCCTCCACCACGTTCGGCAGGCTGGAGGGGTTGCGGGCCTCGGCCAGCTCGCGCGTCCAGCGGTGGATCTTGTGGGCGATGGCGGCGTTCTCGTTGCTGTTGCGCACCATTTCCATGATGCGCTGCTCCAGGCCCTTGATCTTCTCGCGCAGCATCTCGGCCTGGCGTTCCTGCAGGCTCACGGCCCGCTGGCCGTGGGGGCTGGTGATCTGCACGCTGGCCAGCACCTCGGCGTGGCGCTCGAAAAAGCCCGGCGTCTGCGCCAGGAACTCGGCGATGTCGTCTTCGGTGATGGGGGGAACCTGGGTGCTGTGGGGAATGGTCATGGTGTGTCGGGAATGTCGATCTGGCCTTCGAAGACGGTGGTGGCGGGACCGGTCATGAAGACCGGGTCCGTGTCGCCGCCGTTCCAGGCAATGGTGAGGAGGCCGCCACGGGTCTGCACGTCCACGCGCGCATCGAGCAGCCCCAGGCGGATGCCCGCCACCACGGCGGCGCAGGCGCCCGTGCCGCAGGCCAGCGTCTCGCCGGCGCCGCGCTCGTACACGCGCAGGCGCACCCGGGCGCGGTCCACGATCTGGAGATAGCCCGCATTCACGCGCTGCGGAAAGCGCGCATGGCGCTCGATGAGCGGGCCGGTCTGCGCGACGGGCGCGGTGTCCACGTCGTCCACGAGCTGCACCGCGTGCGGATTGCCCATGGAAACGACTGCTACAAAAATAATAGCATCATGCCCTAGTGAATCATGCGCCAGAGGCCATTTTTGCCCCAAGCCCTGCATGATGGGGGTGAGGCCCGTGGTGTCGAACGGCACGCGCGCGGTATCGAGCACCGGGCGGCCCATGTCCACCGTCACGCGGCCGTCGGGGGTGAGTTCGGGGGCGATGTCGCCAGCGCGGGTGCGCACGCGGATGCGGTCGCGGGTGGTCAGGCCCTTGTCGCGCACGAAGCGGGCGAAGCAGCGCGCGCCGTTGCCGCACTGCTCCACTTCGCCGCCGTCGGCGTTGTGGATGACGTATTCGAAGTCGATGCCCTCGGCGGGCGAGGGACGGACGGTGAGGATCTGGTCGGCGCCCACGCCGAAGTGGCGGTCGCCCAGGAAGCGGTACTGCGCGGCGGTGAGGCCGAGGCGGCCCTGGGTTTCATCGATCACGACGAAATCGTTGCCCGCGCCCTGCATCTTGGTGAAGCGGATGTGCATGGGGCCGGATTATCGTCCCCCCGACCGGGCCGCCATGTAACGGTTCATGCGGTTTGGCCTTCCGCCGGAACACCCGGCGGGAAGCCGCAGACAGTGCCGGAGCACGGCCAGGCGAACCAACGGAGCGAGACGGTTGAAGGCCGATCCATCTCAGCCGCTCGCCACCGCCAGCGCCGCATAGTCGCCCACCTGCAGGCCCAGGCCGGCCGGCACGAGCTGCACCCCGGCCGTGAGCGCCGGCAGGTACGCCGACACCTCGGCCTGCAGCGGCGGCAGCAGGTAGTCCTGATGGTGCAGGAACACGCTCCCCCCGAGGCTGATGCGCTGCAGATCCAGCGTGGCCACCAGGTTGTAGAGCATGCGGCCCAGCACGCGGCACATGCCCGCGACCGCGGCGTGCGCGGCGGCATCGCCCCGCTTGGCCGCATCGACCAGTTGTTCGGCGTCGTGGCCGAAGCGGCGCGGCATCGAGCTGCCGGCCACGAGCGACTCCACGTCGCCCACGTTGCCGCAGCCGCACAGGGCGTCGCCCGGCCCGTCGCTGGAAAAACTGTGGCCCGCATGGCCCGCGTTGCCGTTCTTGCCGCGCAGCACCCGGCCGTCCACGCACAGGCCCACGCCCACGCCGGTGCTCCAGGTCACGTAGGCGCAGTGGTTCAGGCCCTGCAGCGCGCCCCAGCGGCGCTCGGCAAGCAGCGCGGCGACGGCGTCGTTCTGCGCATGGACAGTGCCCAGCGCGGCCGCCAGCGGCGCCTGCAGCGGGATCTGCATCCAGTCGTTCGGCGCGTCGCGCCCGGGGCCGGCCAGGCCGCCGCAGATGTTGGGGGTGGCCAGCTCCACCTGGCCGTCACGCAGCGCGAAGGGGCCGCAGGCCGAGACGCCGGTGGCCTGCAATTGCGCGCGGGTGATGCCCGCTTCGGCGCAGGCCTCGTCCACCATGCGCAGGGCCTGCCGGGCCAGGGCGTCGGGTGCGCCGGTCTTGGCGGTGGGCTCGGTGCGGCGCGCCACCAGTTCGGCCAGGCCGGTGCCCGCGGGCGCCAGGGCGACGGCGATCTTCGTGCCGCCGATGTCGATGCATGCTCTCATTACCACCTCGCGTTCGTGCAGGGCCTGGGCCCGGCCGGCCCGCAAGGGCGGCGGTCAACGGACGCAGGCGTTGCCCGCCAGTATCGGCGGGGCGGCGGCGGCGGCATGTAGGCCAGGGCCGACCGCCGGCGCGCCCGGCGGGGACCTCAGATGGAGTAGCCCAGGACCATCGCCACGCCCGGCTCCTTGTTCGGGCGGCTGAAGCTCTCGCGGCTCAGGCGCGCCATGGGCAGGTTGAACTGCGCGGTGGCAAACCATTTCTTGTACAGCGGGTCGATCTCGCGGCTCGAGAACAGGCGGTTCAGCGTGCGGTCCACCACGGCGCCCAGCTCGGTATCGCCCTTGCGCATCATGATGGCGTAGGGCTCCACCGACAGCACGAACTTGCTCAACTCCACCTTGTCCGCGGCCTTGTTCTTGGCGGCCATGCCGAGCAGCAGCGAATCGTCGTTGGCATAGGCGCGCACGGTGCCGTCCTGGAAGGCCTTGTAGGCCTCGGTGTCGGACGCGAACACCTTGAGCTGCATCTTCACCTCGTTGACGGCGAGCTGGGTCAGGAGCTTTTCGGACGTCGTGCCCTTGCTCACTGCCACGGGCAGTCCGGCCAAGTCCTGCAGCACATCCATCTTGACGCCCTTGGGCACCAGAACGCGGATGCCCGCCACGAAGACGGTGTTGCTGAACGCCACGCGATCCTGCCGCGCCTTGGTGTTGGTGGTGGAGCCGCATTCGAGATCGATCTCGCCGGCTTCGAGCTTGGGGATGCGTTCCGTGCCGCTCACCACCTTGTATTTCACGTCCAGCTCCTTGAGCTTGAGCGTGCGCTTGATCTCATCGACCGCGGCCAGGCACAGGTCCACGGAGTAGCCCGCGGGGGCCTTCTTGTCGTCCAGGAACGAAAACGGCCAGGCCGCTTCGCGCACGCCCAGGGTGATGGAATGGGTTTCCTGGATGCGTTGCAAGGTGTTGGCCGGGCCCTGGGCCATGGCGGAAAACGGCGCGATGGCGCAGGCGAGCAGCGGCAGCAGCCGGGCGATAGAGCGGAACATGGGAAAAACGACTTTCAAAGGGGCGGCCGGGACATCGGGCGCGCCCAGTGTGACAAGGGCAGATGGAAAATCCGTGACAGGCGACGCGCGGGCCTCACACCCACTTGGCGATCAGGCTCGCCAAGGCGCTGAGCAGCAGCGTGCTGGTGAGTGGAATGAACCACTCGCGACCGAACAGACGGAACCGGAAGTCCCCCGGCAGACGCCCCATCCCCAGGCGCTGCAGCAGCGGCGTGAGGCCGTTGATGAGCACCAGCGCGAGAAAAACGACGATCAGCCAGCGAAACATGGGCTGCAAGTGTAGGGCTTGCGGATTTTCGCCCCCCGGATCGGCCGGCCAGGGGCCTGAAAGCCCAGGGGCATGGCCCCCGCCCGCACGCGCCCCCGTGCAGCGGGCCGTTCGGTCAGCGCTGCACACCCCAGCGGCGCACCGTCAGGCGCTCCAGGGTGTGAAAGCCCAGCGTCTCCACCAGCAGCCCGATGAGGATCACGAGCGCCAGGCCGGCGAACACCTTGTCGGTGTAGAGCTCGTTGCGGTTCTGGAAGATGTACCAGCCCAGCCCCCCCTTGCCCGACGACGCGCCGAACACCAGCTCGGCGGCGATCAGCGTGCGCCAGGCAAAGGCCCAGCCGATCTTCAGGCCCGACAGGATGGACGGCAGCGCCGCCGGCACCAGGATCTGCAGCACGTAGCGGATGCCCGTGAGGCCGTAGTTGCGCCCGGCCATGCGCAGGGTCTCGGGCACGCCCTGAAAGCCCGCGTAGGTGGCCAGCGACAGCGGCCACAGCACCGAGTGCACCAGCACGAACACCAGGCTGCCCTGCCCCAGGCCGAACCACAGCAGCGCCAGCGGCAGCAGCGCGATCGCGGGCAGCGGGTTGAACATGGCGGTCAGCGTGGACAGCAGATCGCGCCCGAACTGGGTCGAGACCGCCAGCGTGGTCAGCACGAAGGCCCCCGCGATGCCGGCCAGGTAGCCCTTGAGCAGCACCGACAGCGAGATCGCGGCCTTGGCCAGCAGCTCGCCCGACGCCAGGCCTTCGGCCAGGGCCCGGGCGGTCTGCACGAAGGTGGGCAGCAGCAGATCGTTGTCCTGCCAGCGCGCCAGCAGCTCCCACAGCACGGCCAGCACCGCCAGGATGGCGAGCCGCCGCACGGCCTGCTGCTGCCAAACGCGGGCGAACAGCGGCAGCGGCTGCTGGGGCGCAATGCCTTCGAGCGGCGCGAGCGGGCCTTCGAACTCCGGCCGCACGGGCGGCTCGGGCCGCGCACGGGGCGCGGCGTCCATGGGAGGGGTGAGGGCAGCGGTCATACGGAAATCTGAAAAGGCAGGCCGCTGATCGGCCGCGCCGCGGCAGAAGGCACGGCCCGCTCGTGCGCCTGCACCTCGGCCTGCACCGGCCCGGCAGCGCCGCCTCCGGGCGCCGGCTCGTCGAACAGCAGCCGGTGGATGCGCTGGGCCGTGGCCTGGAACGCCGTGCCGCCCAGGCTGTGCAGCCCGAACTGGTGGCAGTTGACCTCGGCGCGCAGCCGCCCCGGGT
This sequence comes from Acidovorax sp. SUPP1855, assembly GCF_030158955.1. Lineage (NCBI taxonomy): Bacteria > Pseudomonadati > Pseudomonadota > Betaproteobacteria > Burkholderiales > Comamonadaceae > Acidovorax > Acidovorax sp. SUPP1855. The sequence goes on from NZ_BQXI01000011.1 coordinate 97,576, forward strand.
GCGGCGACAGGATGGCGATGCGGTTGCCCACCACCAGCGCTTCTTCGATGGAATGGGTGACGAAGATCAGCGTGAAGCGGAACTCGTCCCACAGCCCCAGCAGTTCCTCCTGCATGCGGCGGCGCGTGAGCGCATCGAGCGCGGCGAAGGGTTCGTCCATCAGCAGCACGCGCGGCTGCATGGCCAGGGCGCGGGCGATGGCCACGCGCTGCTTCATGCCGCCCGACAGCTGGTGCGGGTGCGCATCGGCGAACCGGAACAGCCCCACCTTGTCGAGGTAGAGCGCCGCGCGTTCCGCGGCTTCGGCGCGGCTGGCGCGGCGTGCGGCCAGCAGCGGGAACATGACGTTCTCACGAACGGTCTTCCAGGGCGGCAACTGGTCAAATTCCTGGAACACCACCACGCGGTCGGGCCCGGGCCGCGTGACGGGCTGGCCGTCGAGCACGATGCGGCCTTCGCTCGGCGGGATGAAGCCCGCAATGGCCTTGAGCAGCGTCGATTTGCCGCAGCCCGAGGCGCCCAGCAGCACGAAGCGGTCGGCCGCATGCACCTGGAAATCCACCCGGTGCGTGGCCCGCACCACGGTGTCGCGCGTGCGGTAGTCGATGCTCACGCCCTCCACATGCAGCAGCGCCGAGGGGTCCGCCGCGCGGGTGGGCAGAGGCCCGGCCGCCGGGGCCGCGCCGCCGGTCTCGGGCTCCAGGCGCTCCATCAGCGCGGGGGAAAGGGGTCCCAGCCGCATGGCGCGCTTCAGTTGCCGCCCGCGGTGTGGGCGTCTTCGAAGAAATAGTCCTTGAGCGTGGTCGGCGCGTTCTTGATGGCGCCCACGCGGTGCAGGAACTGGCCCATGCCCAGCGTGTTCTCGGGTCGCACCTTGAACTGGACTTCCGGGTTCTTGATGATCTTGAGCAGCAGGTCCCGGTCGGTCTTGGCACCGGTCACGCGTAGGTAGATGTCCGCCGCTTTCTCGGGGTGGGCGGTGATGAACTTGGCGGCCTCGTCCAGGCCATCCAGAAACGCCTTGTAGGTCTTGGGGCTCTCGCGGCGGAATTTCTCGGTCGCGTACAGCACGGTGGCCGACGAAGGCCCGCCCAGCACGTCGTAGGAGTTGAGCACGATGCGCGCGGCCGGGTTGCCGGCCAGTTCCTGTTCCTGGAACGGCGGGTTGCCGAAATGGCCCGTGATCTCGGTGCCGCCCTTGATGATCGCGGCGGCGGCATCGGGGTGCGGCAGGGCCACCTGGATCTTGTCCAGGCGGTTGAACTCCTTGTCGCCCCAGAGCTTGGCCGAGGCCATCTGCAGCACGCGCGACTGCACCGACACGCCGACGGCGGGCAGCGCGATGCGGTCCTGCTCGGTGAAGTCGGCCAGCGTCTTCACCTTGGGGTTGTTGCTCACCAGGTAGTACGGAAAGTTGCCCAGCGAGGCCACGCCCTTCACGTTCTGGCGGCCCTTGGTGCGGTCCCACAGCGTGAACAGCGGGCCCACGCCAGCACCTGCGATGTCGATGTCGATGTTGCCGGACAGCAGGGCATCGTTGACCGCCGAGCCGCCGGACAGCTGGAGGTAATCGACCTGGATGTCGATGCCCGCCGCCTTGCCGTGCTTTTCGATGAGCTTCTGATCCTGCGCCACGTTCAACAGCAGATACACCACGCCGAACTGCTGCGCGATGCGCAACTGGCCTTCGGCCGCGTGCGAAGCGGCGGGCAGCCCCAGGCCGCAGGCGATGAGGCCGGCAGCGGCCAGGGCGGCAAGGGTGCGGCGGGCGATGCCGCGGCGTGAAGACTGGTGCATGGTGGGCATTTCCTGGCGCGAGAAGCGAGAAGCAACGAAGAAGGGGAAGGGAGGAACGCAGGGCGAAGGCGGCGGCCGTTCAGAACGGCAGGTCGCCCTCGACCGTGGTGCGGTAGAGCTTGCGGCGCTCGCTGTCGGGCGTGCCGGCCGCCAGGTGCATGACCGAGCGGTTGTCCCAGAACACGAGGTCGTGCGGCAGCCAGCGGTGCCGGTACAGGAACTCGGACCGCACGCTGGCGGCGAACAGTTCGTCCAGCAGAGCGCGGCTTTCATCGTCAGGCAGGCCGACGAGGCGCGTGGTGAAGTGCTCGCTCACGAAGAGCGCCTTGCGGCCGGTTTCGGGGTGGGTGCGCACCACCGGATGCACCGCAGGCGCCACCTCGTCGATCTGCGCCTGCGTGAGCTTCGGGCGCCAGGGGCTGCGAGCGCGCAACGCTTCGTACTTGGCCAGGTAGCTGTGCTCGGCCGACAGCGGGGCGATGGCGTTCTTGAGCGCCAGGGGCAAGGCATCGTAGGCCGCGTGCTGGTCGGCGAACAGCGTGTCGCCGCCCTCTCCGGGCAGCTCCTGCGCATGCAGCAGCGAGCCCAGGCTGGGCTTTTCCTTGTACGACAGATCGGAATGCCAGTAGTGGCCCGCATCGCCCAGCCCGATGGGCTGGCCGCCTGCGTCCTTGATGTTGGAGACGATCAGGATCTCGGGGTGATCGGCCAGCTGGAAGTTCTTCAGCACATGGATCTGCAGCGGGCCGAAGCGGCGGCTGAAATCGATGTGCTGGCGCGGGGTGATGCGCTGGTCGCGGAACACCAGCACGTGGTGCGCAAGGTGCGCGCGGTGGATGCGGTCGAAGTCCTGCGCGCCGAGGGGCCGCGACAGATCGAGGCCCACCACCTCGGCGCCCAGCGGGCCCGCGGCGCCGGCCACCGGGCGGATATCGAAGGGCTGCGGCGCGGCATCATCGTCCAGGGCGATGGCCGTCGCGGAAACCGGGGCGTGGGACAGAACTGCCGACATGGTGAACCACCTTTGAACGGGCCCGGCGGGGCCCTCTGGGTTGCCACTTTATTCAGCACACCTCCAAACCGGAACGAATGATTTATGCATTGCTAACTACAAAATCATCTATCGACACGGTGCCCCCACTGCTTGCCCAGTGCTGGCACCCGTCACGAAACGGACGCCTGACCTTGGCATATTGGGTGCTTGTGCCCTTTCAAGCAAAAGATAACACTGGGCACCCATGCCCCCCATCGCACCGACCGGGGCCGCACGGAACACGCACACGCACACCCCCTCCCCCGTTCTTTCGCGATGCTCCAGGACACCGGCGCCTGCGGGTGAACGGAGCCACCCGGCACCACCGGACCGCGGGCACGGCCCCTGCGCTATCCCCACCCGCGAACGAACCGACACGACAGGATCACAGGACATGCTGCAGGAAGAACGATTCATCCGCATCCGCACGCTGCTGGCCACGCTCACCCGCGTGAGCACCGAGCGCATCGTGAAGGACCTCGACGTTTCGCGCGAGACCGTGCGGCGCGACCTCGTCGAGCTGGAGGCGCAGGGCGTGCTGCGCCGTGTGCACGGCGGCGTGGTCGCGCCCGGCCCGGCGCCCGAACCCCCGCTGGCCGTGCGCCAGGCGGTGCGCGAGCGCGAAAAGCGCGCCATCGCCCGCGCCGCGCTGCGGCAGCTGCAGCCGGGGCAGACGCTGTTCCTCGATGCCGGAAGCACCACCACCCTCCTGGCGGCGGAGCTGTCGTCCCTGTCGGGCATGACGGTGGTGACCAACAGCCTGAACGCCGCGCTCCAGCTGGCCGGGGCCGACGCCGGCCGCCCGGCGCGCAACGACGTCATCCTGCTGGGCGGCCGCACCGACCCCGGGGTGCGGGCCACGCACGGCGACATCACGGTGGCCGAGATCCACCGCTACCGCGCCGACGTGGCGCTGCTCTCGCCCGTGGGCATCCACTGCCTGCACGGGGCCACCAGCTTCGACCACCACGAGGCGGCCATCGCCCGCGCCATGGCGGCGCAGGCGCAGCGGCTCATCGTGCTGGCCGACCACAGCAAGATCGGCCAGGCCAGCCGCGTGGTGTATGCAGGCCTGCCCGAGATCGATACCATCGTGACCGATGCGGGCTCGCGCGCGCTGCCCGGCCTGTCGGCGTTGCAGGCGGCCGGCAGCCACGTCATCGTCGCCTGACCGTCCACGAAAGGCCCCCGACGCCCCATGCCCGCCAGCCGCTACCACCACACCGCCGGCGGACAGCGCTGGCAGTTCCGCGACCTGGGCGACGTGATGGCCAAGGCCACGCCGGCCCGGTCGGGCGACGTGCTGGCGGGCATCGCGGCGGGCACGGCGGTGGAACGCATGGCCGCGCGCATGTGCCTGGCCGATGTGCCGCTCGACCGCTTCCTGAGCGAAGCGCTGGTGCCCTACGAGGACGACGAGGTCACCCGCCTCATCATCGACACGCACGATGCCGCGGCCTTCGCGCCCATCGCCCACCTCACCGTCGGGGGGCTGCGCGACTGGCTGCTGGCCGCGGACAGCGCCCTGCTGACCGCCGTGGCGCCGGGCCTCACGCCCGAGATGGCGGCGGCCGCGAGCAAGCTCATGCGCAACCAGGACCTGGTGGCCGTCGCGCGCAGGTGCCGGGTGACCACGCGCTTTCGCAACACCCTCGGCCTGCCCGGGCACCTGGCCGTGCGGCTGCAGCCCAACCACCCCACGGACGACCTGCGCGGCATCGCCGCCTAGATGATCGACGGCCTGCTCTACGGCGCGGGCGACGCGGTGATCGGCATCAACCCGGCCACGGACAGCATCGCGGCCCTGACGGGGCTGGTGCACCGGCTCGACGAGGTGATCGCCACGCTGCGGATTCCCACGCAGTCCTGTGTGCTCACGCACGTGACCCACACCCTCCAGATGATCGAGCAGGGCGCGCCGGTGGACCTGGTGTTCCAGTCCATCGCCGGCACCGAAAAGGCCAACGCCGGTTTCGGCGTGAACCTGGCCCTGCTGCACGAGGCGCGCGAGGCGGCCCTGTCGCTCCGGCGCGGCACGCTGGGCGACAACGTCATGTATTTCGAGACCGGCCAGGGCAGTGCCCTGTCGGCCGACGCCCACCACGGCGTGGACCAGCAGACCTGCGAGGCACGGGCCTACTGCGTGGCGCGCGCGTTCTCGCCCCTGCTCACCAACACCGTGGTCGGCTTCATCGGGCCGGAATACCTGTACGACGGCAAGCAGATCATCCGCGCGGGCCTGGAAGACCACTTCTGCGGCAAGCTGCTGGGCGTGCCGCTGGGCTGCGACGTCTGCTACACCAACCATGCCGAGGCCGATTCGGACGACATGGACACGCTGATGACGCTGCTGGGCGTGGCGGGCCTGACCTTCATCATGGGCGTTCCGGGTGCGGACGACATCATGCTCAACTACCAGAGCACCTCGTTCCACGACGCGCTGTACCTGCGCGAAGTGCTGGGCCTGCGGCGCGCACCCGAGTTCGAGGCCTGGCTGCAGCGCATGCAGCTGACCGACGGGGCCGGCCGCCTGCTGCCCGCCGCGCAGCAGCGGCCCGCGCTGGCGCAGTTGCGGCGCATCGGAGGGGCCGGGTGATGGCCGACACACCCGCCACTCCGGACGCCGGCCCCCCGCCCGATCCCTGGGACGACCTGCGCGCCCACACGGCGGCGCGGCTGGCGCTGGGGCGCGCAGGCACCGCCATCCCCACGCGCGAACTGCTGGACTTCGGCATGGCCCACGCCCAGGCACGCGATGCCGTGCACCGGCCACTCGATGCCGAAGGCCTGGCCACGCAGCTCGCCCCGGAAGGCGGCACCCCGCTGCAGGTGGCCAGCGCCGCCACCGACCGTGCCACCTACCTGCTGCGCCCGGACCTGGGCCGCCGCCTGGGCGATGCCGATGCCGAGCGCCTGCGAGGCCTGGGTCGCCAGGGCGATGGCGGCACCCCGCAGGCGGGATGCGACCTGCTGCTGGTGGTGGCCGATGGCCTCTCGTCCCTGGCCGTGGAACGCCATGCCGCGCCGCTGGTGCACGCCATCCGGGGCACGGCACCGCAGGGCTGGCGCATCGGCCCTTTGGTCATTGCCACGCAGGCGCGCGTGGCGCTGGGCGACGAGGTGGGCACACTGCTGGGCGCACGCCTGGTGGCGGTGCTGATCGGCGAACGCCCGGGCCTGAGTTCGCCCGACAGCCTGGGCATCTACCTCACCTGGCATCCGCAGGTGGACCGCAGCGATGCGCAGCGCAACTGCATCTCCAATGTGCGGCACGAAGGGCTGGCACCGGCCGCGGCGGCGGCGCGCCTGTGGTGGCTGTGCCAGGAGGCCCGGCGCCTGGGGCTCACCGGCATCGGGCTCAAGGACCGCAGCGATGCGGCCACCCTGGACGCCGCACCGGCCAAGGGCACGCTGACCGACGGGTAACGGTAACGGGTAACGGGCCGGCAGCGCACTTCCATCTTTTCGGCCTATGGATATGGCCCGATGTTCGGGTCGCTTGCATATCCGATTTGGTCGCTTCGCGTCCGCCATGGCGGTCTCCAGAATCGGGCCATCACCCTTTCCCCGCTGGAGCTGCCCGTGAGCGAAACATCCCCATCCCGGTTCGATACATCGTTTGGAAACCTGCGCATCCGCCGCGTGGCGGGCAGCCTGGGCGGTGAAGTGCTCGGCCTTCAACTGTCGGGCGAACTGGACGACGCGACCATCGGCGACCTCACCGCCGCGCTGGTGCGCCACAAGGTGCTGTTCTTCCGCGGCCAGACGCACTTGGACGATGCCGCGCACCAGGCGTTCGGCGCGCGCCTGGGCAAGACCGTGGCCCATCCCACGGTGCCCTCGCCCACGGGCACGCGCATCTTCGAACTCGACGCCTCCAAGGGCGGTGGCCGTGCCGATTCGTGGCACACCGACGTGACCTTCATCGACGCATTCCCCAAGTACGGCATCCTGCGCGGTGTGACCATTCCGGCCTACGGCGGCGACACGGTGTGGGCCAACACGGCCGCGGCCTATGCCCGCCTGCCCGAAGATCTCCAGCGCCTGGCGGACGGCCTGTGGGCCGTGCACAGCAACGACTACGACTACGGCGCCGAGCGCGTGGTGGTCGAGGAGGAACGGCTGAACCACCACCGCAAGGTGTTCGTGTCCTCCGTGTTCGAGGCCGAGCACCCCGTGGTACACGTGCACCCCGTGTCGGGCGAGCGCGCGCTGCTGCTGGGCCACTTCGTCAAGAAGATCGCGGGCTTTTCCAGCACCGAATCGGCACGCCTCTTCGAGATCCTGCAAAACCGCGTGGTCCGCCTGGAGAACACCGTGCGCTGGCAGTGGCAGCAGGACGACGTGGCGATCTGGGACAACCGGGCGACGCAGCATTTCGCGATCAACGACTACGGCACGCAGGCCCGCGTGGTGCGCCGCGTCACGGTGCACGGCGAGCCCGCCGTGGCGGTGGACGGGCGCCGCAGCCGCACCCGCGTGCGGCCCGAAGCCACCAACGACGCGCAGATCGACAGCGTCATTACCGCGACCGCCTGACGCCACGGAGCCATCGACATGACCCAACGACGCCAGTGGCTCCAGGCCGCATCGGCCCTGGGCGCCACCGCCCTGCTGCCCGGCTTTGCGAAGGCGCAGAGCGGTGCGAAGAAGTTCCAGGGCGTGACCCTGAATGTCTCGACCTTCAGCGCGGCCTACCCCAAGCTGCTGCAGCAGTACCTGCCCGAGTTCGAGTCGCTCACGGGCGCCAAGGTGAACTTCGACACGCCCTCGTTCCCGGTCTACAACCAGCGTGCCGACCTGGAGCTGTCCACCAAAGGCTCGGCCTACGACGTGGTCAACGTGACCTTCATCTACTCGAGCCGATGGATCCACTCGGGCTGGCTCGCGCCGCTCGACGATTTCATCAGGAACCCCAACCTCACGCCCGCCGACTGGGACGTGAACGACTTTTTGCCCGGCGCGCGCGCACCCGAGACCGGCAAGGACGGCAAGCTCTACGGCATTCCCTGGACGGCCGAGGCGCTGCTGTCCGCCTCCTCGCGCTTCGATCTGGTGCAGCAGGCCGGCCTGGCCTACCCCGACACCACGGACGACCTGGTGAAGGTGCTGCGCGCCGTGAACAAGAAGGAGCGCGTGGCGGGCTTCGTGTCCGACAGCCACTACGGCTGGACCTTCGTGCCTTATCTGCATGCCTTCGGTGGCGACGTGTTCCGCAAGGCACCGGACGACCTGTACCCCACGCTGGACACGCCCGAAGCCATCGCAGCGGCCGAGTACTACGCCAGCCTGCTGCGAGAGTTCGGGCCCGACGGTGCCATCACCTACACGCCCGACCAGGTGACCCAGGCGCTCAAGCTCGGCCGCGTCAATTTCACCGATGCGGGGCAGTTGCATCTCGCGCAACTGGGGGACCCTGCCTCCAGCAAGACCTTGAAGACACTGCAGTTCGGCCAGGTGCCCAAGGGGCCTGCAGGGCGCTTTCCGGGCACGGCCGTGCATGGCCTGGGCATTCCGACGGGGTCGAAGAACAAGGAGGCCGCGTGGGCCTTCATCCAGTGGGCGCTGTCCAAGCAGACCACGCGCAAAGCGGTGCTGGCCGGCTACGGCTCGCCCGCGCGCCGTTCGGACATCGACTCCCGGGAGTTCCGCGCCAGGCAGGTCATCAACGGCAACGACCTGGCGCAACTGGCACTGGACTCGATCGAGCTGGCCTCCAAGACCGGGCACATGAAGTACCGCACGGTGTCGGTCTACCCGCAAGTGGACCAGCAGCTCAACAAGGCGATCGCGCTGATCGCTTCCGGCCAGGCCAGCGCGCGGCAGGCGCTGCAGCAGGCGCAGGCCCAGTCGATCACCGAGCTCCAGCGCGCCGGGCTGAAGCTGTGAGCCGGCAGTGAGCACCTTGACTCTGCGCCCCGGCCTCGGCTGGGAAGCGGCGCGCCGCCGCGCCTTCCTGTGGGGCCTGCTGCCCTCGCTGGCCGTGCTGCTGGTCATCACGCTGGCGCCGGCCACGGCACTGCTGGTGACGAGCTTCACGCCCCTGAGCCTCACCGACGCGGCCGGCACTTTCCGCTTCGACGATCCGCTGGTGAACTACCGCCACCTGCTGCAGGACACGCGCTTTCTGCGCTCCATCGCCACGCAGTTGCAGCTGTCGGTCTCCAGCGTGGCGCTGCAACTGGGCGTGGGGCTGGGCCTGGCGCTGCTGCTCAATGGGCGCTCCAAGCTGCTGGGCGCCACGCGCACGGCGTTCCTGATCCCCATGGTGTTGCCGCCCATCGTGGTGGCGCTGATCTGGAAGATCCTGTACACGCCCGACGTGAGCCCGCTGCACCGCGCGCTGGAGGCGGTGGGCCTGCCGGTGCGCTCACTGATCGCCAACCCCGACACGGCCCTGTGGGCCATCTCCATCGCCGACACCTGGCAGTGGTTTCCGTTCACCCTGCTGATGGTGCTGGCCACGCTGCAGATGGTGCCGGACGACCCGCTGGAGGCCGCGAGCCTGGACGGCGCCAACCGCTGGCAACTGTTCCGGTACATCGTGCTGCCCTACCTGCGGCCGGTTCTGGTGGTGTGCGGCCTGTTCCGGCTGATCGACAGCTTCAAGGCCTTTCCGCTGATCTACGTGCTGACCGATGGCGGCCCGGGCACGGTGACCGAGGTGACCAACTACTACGGCTTCATCCAGGCCTTCAATTTCTCCTACTGGGGCTATGCCAGCGCCATCGCGATGGTGATTCTCGCGAGCGTGTTCGCGCTCAGCTGGCTGGTGGGCCGACTCGGATGGAACGACCATGACAAACGCTGAAGCCGCCCTGCCCCTGCCCTCCACGTTCACGCCGCCCCCTGCCGCGCTGCGCTTGCCAGATGCACGCCGCGCCGGCTGGCTGCGCCGCCACGCGCGCGGCCTCGTGGCCGTCGCTCTGCTGCTGGTGGTGGTGTTCCCCTTCCTGTGGCTGGTGCAGTTGGCCTTCCGGCCCAGCGCGGACATCTTCGAGGACCGCCTGCTCTTCACGCCCACGCTGGAGGGCTTTCGCAGCCTGCTGCAGGGCAACTTCCTCAAGTCGTTCTGGAACAGCCTGGCGGTCAGCACCCTGTCCACCGGCCTGTCGCTGCTGATCGGCGTGCCGGCCGCCTATGCACTCACGCGCTGGCAGTTCCGGTGGCGGCGCCAGGTGGCCCTGTGGATCCTGGTGACGCGCATGGCGCCGCCCATCGCCTTCACCATCCCGTTCTTCCTGGCCTACCGCTGGCTCGGCCTGCAGGACACCATCGTGGGCCTGGCCATCGTCTATCTCACCTTCAACCTGGCGATCGTGATCTGGCTGATGCAGACCTTCTTCGAAGCGGTGCCCACCGCGCTCGAAGAGGCGGCCTACATCGACGGCTGCGGCGTCTGGCAGGCGTTCTGGCGCATCACGCTGCCGCTGGCGGCCCCCGGGCTGGCGGCCACCGCCGTGCTGTGCTTCATCTTTTCCTGGAACGACTTCTTCTACGCGCTGATCCTCACGCGCACGAATGCCATCACCGCCCCGGTGGCCATCGTCAACTTCCTGCAGTACGAAGGCTGGGAGTGGACCAAGATCGCCGCGAGCGGCACGCTGGTGATGTTTCCGGTGGTGATCTTCACGGTGCTCGTGCGCACCTACCTCGTGCGCGGGCTCATGGCCGGCGGCGTCAAGGACTGACATGGCCGAACTGTCCCTTCACCAGATCGTCAAGCACTACGGCGGCACACCCGTGATCCACGGGGTGGACATCGACATCCGCGACGGCGAGTTCGTCGCGCTCGTCGGGCCCTCGGGCTGCGGCAAGTCCACCCTGCTGCGCGCCATCGCGGGGCTCGAAACCATCACCAGCGGCGAGATCCGGCTGGGCGGGCGCGTGATCAACGACGTGGCGCCCAAGGACCGCAACATCGCCATGGTGTTCCAGAACTACGCGCTCTACCCCCACATGACGGTGGCGCAGAACCTGGGCTTCTCGCTGAAGCTGCAGGGCGAGAGCCAGGCCGCCATCCGGCGCCGGGTGAACGAGGTGGCCGCCATCCTGGGCCTGGAAGCCTTGCTGAACCGCACGCCGCGCCAGCTCTCGGGCGGCCAGCGCCAGCGCGTGGCCATGGGCCGCGCCATCGTGCGCCAGCCCGATGCCTTCCTGTTCGACGAGCCGCTGTCCAACCTCGATGCCAAGCTGCGCGTGCAGGTGCGCACCGAAATCAAGGCGCTGCACCAGCGGCTGGGCACCACCACGGTGTACGTCACGCACGACCAGGTGGAGGCCATGACCCTGGCCGACCGCATCGTGGTGCTCAAGGACGGGGTGATCGAGCAGGTGGGTGCGCCCCTCGATCTGTACGACCGGCCGGCCAATGCGTTCGTGGCGGGGTTCATCGGCTCGCCGGCCATGAATTTCATTCCCGGCCGGTTGCATCTGGAGGGCGAGGCCAGCGTGGTCACCGACGACGGCTTGCGCCTGCCCCTGGCCCGCCCGCCCCGCGGGCGCCAGGGCGACAGCGTGCTGTACGGGGCCCGGCCCGAGCACTTCGCGCTGGACACCAGCGGCGCGGGCCTGCCGGCCCAGGTCGTCGTGGTGGAGCCCACGGGCTCGGAAACCCAGGTCGCGCTGCGGCTCGATGGCCGGCACGACATCCTGGCGGCGTTCCGCGACCGCATCGACGTGCGGCCGGGCGACGCGCTTCAGTTGCGGCCCGTGGCGGCGCAGGCGCACCTGTTCGATGCGGCCAGTGGTCTGCGGCTGAATTGATGCCCTGTTCTGGTCGGAGAGATTCGAAGGATTCGAATTCGGCAATGTCCGACACCGTGATTCGCTACCGAATTGATAATCGCCAATATAAATATTGATAGGTGATTTGAAATGATTCAGAAGAATTCAGTTATTTTCAGAAATCACCAACAATTCATCACAAATTACCACCACCCGTCCTGATATTCCCTATTGCATTCAATATTCCTCCCACCAGAATGGCGTGTCGGCCAAAAACATATGGCACGACAAATCCACAATACACGGAGGTTTAGCAATGACTGCATACGTAATCCAGAGCCTGCAAAATACCAACCTTTGCATCGGCGTCACCAGCCCCTCGGCAGGTTCGCTGGTCACCCTGAATGTGCTGTCCGGGGTCGGTGGGACGACCTCTCAATGGAACATGGACCCCAACAGCGGCTTCATCACGCTGGTGGCGAACCCCAGCCTCTGCCTCGACGTTCAGGGCTATGACGGCCAGCAGGGCCAGGTCATCGTGGCCAACCTGGTTCTCGGACGGACCAGCCAGCAATGGAACTGGGTGGGCCGCGCACCCACCATTTCCAACGTCCAATACCCCCAGATGGTTCTGGACAATGCCAACAACAACCCCACCCCCGGCAACCCGATCTTGATCTGGCCCTATAACGGCGGTCAGAATCAAAAATGGAGTTCCCTGCCGGTTCCTGCCTTGTCCAAGATGCTGGAATTGGCAGAAGCCTGATATCCATGCCTTGGCGGGGTCCCTATTTTCCCGCCATGGCATCGGATTATCGGTTTCCCGGCGAAGGCCGCCTGCCTGTGCGCAGGCAGTAAGCTGAGCCGCATCACGCCGTCCGCCCCATCAGGGTCGGGACGGCGTGATGCATTGAAGGGCAGCACTTCAAAGCCGGTGGGACCGGTCCCCTTGCGAAAAGCCGATGGGCTCCCACGGTTCGCCCGTGCCCAGGGCCAGCACCTTGAACAGCTCGCCCATCTCGTGCTCCATGACCAGCTTGGCGGCCGTCGCGCGTTCGAGCAGGGGCAACTCCACCATGCGCTGGGCCAACCCGCAGTTGATGAGAAAGTGCGCCTGCGTGGTGTAGCCCAGCACCTGCAGGCCCGCGTCCTGCGCGGCCAGCGCCATGGCCGTGAAGTTGACGTGCGCGGTGATGTCCTTGCGGCCCACCGCCACCAGCGGATCGCTGTCGGCCAGGTGCCCCTGGTGGCACATCACCGTGCCCATGTGGCGCTGGGGGTGGTAGTACTCCGCCTCGCCGAACCCGTAGTCCAGCAGGAAGGCTGCGCCGCGCTCCAGCCGGTCGGCCAGGGTGCGGATGAAGCCCTCGCCCTGCGGGTGGATCTCGGTCAGGTAGTCGTGCGGGCCTTCCACCTCGACGGGCGGGCGCAGATCGGTGGGCCGGTCGGCCCAGGCGAAGGCATCGCCCTGCAGCACCACGCCGCGTTCATGCCACACGCCGCCCGCCTGCCCGCCGTGGCGGGCCAGCAGCTTCACAGGCATGGCGTCCAGCACCTCGTTGCCCACCACCACGCCCGCGAAGCGATCGGGCAGCGCATCCACCCACCGCACCTTGTGCGCATGCGGGGACAGCAGCACCTGCTGGCGCGCGCGCAGGCTGCCGGACAGATCGACGATGGTGTAGCGCTGCACCCCCTCGCCCAGGGCATCGAGCAGCTGCAGCGCCAGGGCGCCGGAGCCCGCGCCGAACTCCCACAGCTCGTGCGTTCCGGTCCGTGCGAGGGCCTCTCCCACCTGCACGGCCAGGGTCTGGCCGAACAGGGGGCTCAGCTCGGGCGCGGTCACGAAGTCGCTGCCCGACCCGGGCAGCAGGCCGAACTTGGTGGAGTCGTTGGCGTAGTAGCCCAGGCCGGGCGTGTACAGGGCCAGGGCCATGAAGCGGTCGAAACCGATCCAGCCGCCGGCCTGCGCAATGGCCTGGCCAATGTGGGCCGCCAGGGCGGTCGTTAAACTTGGGGGTTCTGTCGTCGTCACGGTCCCGATTGTCCCCGATGCCCTCCCCCTCCCGTCCTCGCACCGTGCTGGTGACCGGCGCCGCCAAGCGCCTGGGCCGCGACATCGCGCTCGCGCTGGCCGCCGGCGGCTGGCAGGTGGCCGTCCACTATCGGCATTCCGAGCAGGATGCTATTGAAACCGTAGCAGCATGCCGGCGATTTTCTTGCGCCAGCGCCCATTTCGATGCCGATTTCCAGGACGAGGCCGCCGTGCGCGGCCTGCTGCCCCGCGTGGTGCAGCATTTCGGCGCGGTGGATGCGGTGGTCAACAGTGCCTCGCTTTTCGAGCACGACGATGCCGCGAGCTTCGGCTTTTCCACGCTGGAGCAGCACCTGCGCAGCAACACCGCGGCGCCCGTGCTGCTGGCCCAGGGCCTGCATGCGCATCTGGAACAGCGGGCCGCAGGCGATGAGGGCGACCAGGGCGAAATCCACGGCGCCGTGGTCAACCTGCTCGACCAGAAGCTCTGGAACCAGAACCCCGACTTCCTGAGCTACACCCTCTCCAAGGCAGCGCTGGAAGCGGCCGGCACCATGCTGTCGCTGGCCCTCGCGCCCCGGGTGCGGGTGGTGGGGGTGGCGCCGGGCCTCACCCTCACCAGCCACCTGCTGGAAGACGAGAAATTCCGCCAGCTGCACGCGTTGAGCCCGCTGGGCCGGTCTTCCACGCCCGCCGACGTGGCCGCCACCGTGAAGTTCGCGCTGGAAAACCGCTCCATCACCGGCACTACGCTGCTGGTGGATGGCGGCCAGCACCTGATGCGTTTCGAGCGCGACTTTTCGATGATGTGAGCGCAGGCCGGCTCCGCCCTCCCCCTTTCCTTCCCATACCCCATGTACAACGCCGCAGGCACCCAGATCCTCACGCTCACCGGTTTGCGCTTCGACGCCAACCTGGGCATCCTCGCGCACGAGATGACCACGCCGCAGCCCATCCAGGTCGATGCCGAGCTGCACCTGGGCACGCAACCCCTGCACCCGAGCGACGACGACATCCTGCACGTGCTGGACTACCGCAAGGTGCGCCAGATCATCATCGACGAGTGCACGGCCGAGCACGTGAACCTGCTGGAGACGCTGATCGGCAAGCTCAGCGCCCGGCTCATGCTGCTGCCCGGCGTGCTGGGCGTGCGCGTGAAGATCGCCAAATTGGAAATTTTTGACGACTGCGAAGTGGCCATCCGCAGCGAGACAGGACAGTGGTGAACCCCATGAATGCCATCCTCAACGACCCCACGCCCGGCTGGACCGCCAACGCCCCCGAGCCCCTCGGCACGCCCGATGCAGCGGCAAGCGCCGAGGCCGCTGCGGCGCCGGCCCGCCTGAAGATCGAGCGCGAGACCCACAAGCTGGAAAAGCGCCTGTGCCGCGAGGTGGGCAAGGCCATCGTGGACTACCAGATGATCGAGGAGGGCGACAAGGTCATGGTGTGCATGTCCGGCGGCAAGGACAGCTACGCCCTGCTGGACATCCTGCTCAAGCTCAAGGCGCGCGCACCCATCCACTTCGACCTCGTGGCGGTGAACCTCGACCAGAAGCAGCCGGGGTTTCCCGAGCACGTGCTGCCCGAGTACCTGGCCTCGCAGGGCGTGCCGTTCCACATCGAGAACGAAGACACCTACAGCATCGTCAAGCGCCTCATTCCCGAAGGCAAGACCACCTGCAGCCTGTGCAGCCGGCTGCGCCGCGGCATCCTGTACCGCGTGGCCGACGAACTGGGCTGCACCAAGATCGCCCTGGGCCACCACCGCGATGACATTTTGCAGACGCTGCTGCTCAACATGTTCTTCGGCGGCAAGCTCAAGTCCATGCCCCCGAAACTCGTGAGCGACGACGGCAAACACGTTGTGATCCGCCCGCTGGCCTACGTGGCCGAGAAGGACACCGCGCGCTGGGCCGCGCACCGCAACTTTCCCATCATTCCCTGCAACCTGTGCGGCAGCCAGGAGAACCTGCAGCGCAAGCAGGTGGGCGAGATGCTGCGCGAATGGGACCGGAAATTCCCCGGCCGCGTGGAAAACATGTTCAACGCGCTGCAGAACGTCGTGCCGTCGCACCTGCTCGATGGAACACTGCACGACTTCAAAGGTCTGAAGGCAACGGGCATCGCCAGCGAAGACGGAGACAAGGCGTTCGATCGCGAGGATTTCCCTGCCGCCCCCGGATTGCCGGGCGTGCAGGTGGTCCAGCTGTCCTGAACGCCCCATCGATCATCGCCAGCGCTGACCGCACCATGACGGACCCTTTCCGGAGACACCCATGAAGACCCTGCGCTGCGCTTTCTCCATCACCCTGGCCACGGCCGCCCTGATGCTCGGCGGCTGCGCCGTCACCCGCACCGTGGACAGCGCGGTGCACAGCTACTCGACGCTGGCCGCCCTGCCCTCGCCGCCCACCTATCGCCTGGAGCGCCTGCCCTCGCAGCAGGCCCAGGCCGCATCGTTCGCCCCCATCGAAGCCATGGCCCAGCAGTCGCTGGCACGCGTGGGGCTGCAACGCGACGACGCCAACGCCCGGCTCGTGCTGCAGATCGGCGCACAGGCGAGCTATGCCACGCCGGCCTACTGGCCCTACTACGGCGACCCGTTCTACCCCCGCTGGGGCCTGGGCCTCGGCTACGGGGGCCATGGCGGCCGCTGGGGCTGGGGCATGGGCGGCAGCTGGATGATGGACCGCCCCCCCACGCTCTACCGCCGCGAGGCCAGCCTGGTGCTGCGCGACGCCGCCACGCAGCAGATCGTGTACGAGACCTCCGCCGTGCACGAGGACGTCTGGACCAGCGACCCGGCCATCTTCGGCATCCTGTTCGACGCCGCCCTGACCGGTTTCCCGCAGCCCCCCGCGGGCCCGCGACAGGTGCGCACCACGCTGGCGCCGCCTGCCCCCTGATCGACGAACTCGCCACCATGCACGCCACCCGCATCATCGCCATCCGGCACGGAGAAACCGCCTGGAACGTGGACACGCGCATCCAGGGCCATCTGGACATTCCGCTCAACCACACCGGCCTGTGGCAGGCACGCCGCGTGGGCGAGGCCCTGGCCGGCGAGCCCGTGGCCGCCATCTATGCCAGCGACCTGCAGCGCGCCCATGCCACCGCGCAGGCGGTGGCCGACACCACGGGCGCACCGCTGGTCGCCGAGCCTGGCCTGCGCGAGCGCAGCTTCGGCCAGCTGCAGGGCCGCACCTTCGCCGAGATCGAGACCGAAATGCCCGAGGAGGCCCGCCGCTGGCGCCAGCGCGATCCGCACTTCGTGCCCGACGGGGGCGAGTCGCTGATCGTGTTCCGAGAGCGCATCCTTGGCACCACCCACCAGCTGGCGCAGCGCCACCCTGGCGAACTCGTGGTGCTGGTCGCCCACGGCGGCGTGATGGACGTGCTGTACCGCGCCGCCACCGGCCAGGAACTGCAGGCCCCACGCACCTGGCAACTCACCAACGCGGCCATCAACCGCCTGCTCTGGACCGGCGACGGCCTCACCCTGGTCGGCTGGGCCGACACACAGCACCTGGACGACGCCACGCGCGATGAAGCCCATTCCTGAATCCCTGCGCGCCAGCATCGGCCTGCGCGTTGACCTGATCGACACCCCCGCACTCGTCGTCGATCTCGACGCCATGGAGCGCAACATCCAGCGCATGGCCGACTTCGCGCGCAAGCACCAGGTGCGCTGGCGGCCCCATGCCAAGATGCACAAGAGCGCCGAGCTCGCCCTGCTGTTGCAGCAGGCCGGTGCCACGGGCGCCTGCGTGCAGAAGGTAAGCGAGGCCGAGGCGCTGGCCGCCGCCGGCGTGAACGACCTGTACATCAGCAACCAGGTCATCGCCGCCGCCAAGCTGCTGCGCGTGGCACGCCTGGCGCACCAGCTCGGGCTGCGCGGCGGGCGCCTGGCCCTGGCGGTGGACAGCGAGGAAGGCATCGAACGCCTGGCCGAGGCCATGGCCGTCACCGCCAGCGATGCGGGCATCGATGTGTTCGTGGAAATCGACGTGGGCCAGCGGCGCTGCGGCGTGCCGCCCGGCGAACCGGCCGTGGCCCTGGCGCTGGCCGTGGCGCGCCATGCCCGGCTGCGTTTCGCGGGCCTGCATGCCTACCATGGCCGCGCGCAGCACCTGCGCGGCGCCCAGGCCCGCCGGGAGGCCATCGCCGCCGTGGTGGAGGCCGCGCGCAACACGCGCGACCTCATCACCGCCGCCGGCCTTGCTGTGCCGCTGGTGACCGGCGCGGGCACCGGCACGCTGGTGCACGAGGCCGCCAGCGGCGTCTACGGCGAACTGCAGGCGGGCTCGTTCCTGTTCATGGACGCGGACTACGCCGGCAACGAACGCGAGCCAGCCCAGCCGGCCTTCGAGCATGCACTGTTCGTCAAGACCCAGGTCATCTCCAGCCAGGAAACGCACGCGGTGTGCGATGCCGGCCACAAGAGCCATGCCATCGACTCCGGCCTGCCGATCGTGGCGATGCTGCCGCCCGAGCGGGCGCTGCGCTATGCCAACGGGGGCGACGAGCACGGCATTCTCTACGCCGACGGCAACAAGGCCCGGCTGCCCTCGCTAGGCCGCATGCTGTGGCTCATTCCCGGCCATTGCGACCCGACGGTAAACCTGTACGACTTCTTGATCGGCGTGCGCGGCGGGCTGGCGCACGGCGTGGTGGAGCGGATCATCCGGGTGGATGCCCGGGGCGCGTTGACCTGACCTGAAGCACCGGCGGACGCCTGTGCGACGGTCCGCAAAAAGAAAGAAAAAGGCCGGGTTGCCCCGGCCTCGTCGGCCATCGCCACCGAAGCGCTAGCCGCGCCCGGGTGGCCATGGCGGCAGGCAGGCCGCTGCCTGCCCATCCGCGGTCAGGGACGCGACGGATAGATGCCGTTCACGGCAATGATGAAGTTCAGCGTGATGCCGGGCTGCAGCGTGCTGACCGTGACGGGCACGTTCATCTGCACGGGCGTAGGCGTGGCGCTGCCAGCCGCTTGCGTGGTGATGGCAGGCAGGGTCAAGGGTGCATCGAAGGGCTTGAGCGTCGTGGTGGCGGACTTGGAGCTGTACACCTTGGCGGGCGTGGTGCCAGCAGCGCCCTTGCCCATCACCAACGTATTGCTTGGAATGTTGTTGTCGCCCGTGGTGTCGTCGGCGGGAATGGACACTGCGGCCGTTCCGCCCGCGGCCACCGTCACGCCATGGGTGTGGGCCGGCAGGTTGGCGAGCGACAGGATCGCAGCGCCAATGGCGTTGGTGGACGCGGTAGCGGCACCGCTCGTACCACCGATGGTCACCATATTCTGGGAACCGAGCGGAACCCGGTTGCGCAGATCGGGCAAGCCGAAGGTGTTGACGCCATCGCCGCCATAACGGGTGCCCAGCAGCGAGTAGAGCGCCTGGTTCTGATTGATTGACAGCAGTGTGCCGTCGCACAGGGCCCAGCCCTGCGGAACCCATGGCACGGCCCAAAGAATGATCTGGCCCAGAATCGGATCCATGTGAGTTTCCCTCTCCCAAAAAAGTTTGTCGATCAAATATCCGCACCTGGCAGCGATGCTTTTTGACGATCTCGCAGCGAAGGCGGATAGAGGGAGTAAACACCAGAAATCGCAGGGCGACAAGCGAGAATTCACGGGGCGTCGAGAATGCAACGCGCGCCGGTCCCCGGCGCGTATCTGGCTGCTGCGATGAAGCCGCAGGAGCGTTCGGACAAGGGGTCCGGAAGCGATCGGTCAAGCCGCCGAAGGCGGCCCGCCGAACAGGTCGGCAGGGTTGCGGGACGGCGCCACGCCCAGGTGGCGATAGGCCGCCAGGGTGGCCACGCGCCCGCGCGGCGTGCGCTGCAGGTAGCCCTGCTGGATCAGGTAGGGCTCGATCACGTCCTCGATGGTGCCGGACTCCTCGCCGATGCTCGCGGCGATGTTGTCCAGCCCCACTGGACCGCCGTCGAAACGGTGGATCACGGCCTCGAGCAGCTTGCGGTCCATCACGTCGAAGCCCTGGGGGTCCACGTCGAGCATGGTGAGCGCGCGCTGGGCGATATCGAGCGTGATCTGGCCCGTGCCCTTCACGTCGGCGTAGTCGCGCACCCGGCGCAGCAGGCGGTTGGCGATGCGCGGCGTGCCGCGCGATCGGCGCGCGATCTCGAAGCCCCCGTCCGGCTGGATCGGCGTGTTGAGCAGCCCGGCGCTGCGCATGACGATGCGCGAGAGCTCCTCGGGGGTGTAGAACTCCAGCCGCGCGACGATGCCGAAGCGGTCGCGCAGCGGGTTGGTGAGCATGCCGGCGCGGGTGGTCGCCCCCACCAGGGTGAAGGGCTGCAGGTCCAGCTTGATGCTGCGCGCCGCGGGCCCCTCGCCGATCATGATGTCGATCTGGTAGTCCTCCAGCGCGGGGTAGAGGATTTCCTCCACCACGGGCGAGAGCCGGTGGATCTCGTCGATGAACAGGACGTCGTTGCGCTCCAGGTTGGTCAGCAGCGCGGCCAGGTCCTTGGGCTTTTCCAGCACGGGCCCGGAGGTCTGGCGCAGGTTCACGCCCAGCTCGGCGGCAATGATGTGGCTGAGCGTGGTCTTGCCCAGGCCCGGGGGCCCGAACAGCAGCACGTGGTCCAGCGCCTCGCCGCGCTTGCGCGCCGCGCCGATGAAGATCTCCAGCTGCTCGCGCGCCTTGGCCTGACCGACGTACTCCTGCAGCAGCTTGGGGCGCAGCGCCCGCTCCAGCGCTTCCTCCTGCGGGGAGGCCGGCGCGGCGGAGATCACGCGTTTGGCGGGTGCGGGGGCGAAGTCGTCGGTCTGGATGCTCATGCGTTGCGGATCAATTGGAAGTCCAGGCGTAGTACACGGGGCCTTCGTACTGGTACACCGGATAGGTGGCCTGCACGAAGTCGCGCTCTCCCTGGCTGATGGTGTAGAAGTGCGTGCCGTTGCCCTTGTTGAAGAAACGGTACATCGCAGTCGAGCCGTTGCCGGCGCCGGTCTGGGCATACCAGATCGGGCCCTCGTACTCGAACGACGGGTAGGTGGCGCGCACGAAGTCGCGTTCGCCCGCATCGATGGTGTAGAAGTGCGCGCCATTGCTCTTGTTGAAGAATCGGTACACGGCGCTCTGGCCGGCAGTGGCGCCGCCGTAGGCGTAGAAGGCCACGCCTTCGTAGGCGAAGGCCGGGTAAGTGTTGATCACGAAGTCGCGCTCGCCCGCGCTCGCCGTGAAGAAGTGCGCGCCCGTGCTGCTGTTGAAGAAGCGGTACACGGCGGTGCGGCCGCTGGCGCTGGTGGCCGGCGACAGCCAGTTCTTGATGGACGCGTTGTACGCCACGTCGAAGCGGCCGTAGTAGTCCGACGAGGCCTTGTTGGTGCACACGGCGCTGCCGCCGTAGAGCGTGCCGATCAGCGCGCCGCCGGAGAAGATGCCCGAGCCGCTGCTGCCGCCCTCGGTCGTGCCCTGGCTCCACGTCACCCGGTAGAAGTTGCCGCTGGTGCCGCTGCAGGTGAAGTTGGTGTCGCTGATGGACGTGCATGCGGTGAGGGATGCCAGGTTGCCGAAGCTGATCTTCTGCAGGTCGCCGCGGGGATGGTGGATGCCCGCGATGGCGCCGCCCAGCCCCTGGGGATTGGCGTTCCATGCGGCGAACACGGCGCCGGCGGGCGGGGCCTCATTCAGGCGCAGGAACGACGTGTCGCTGCTGTCCGTCGCGTACAGCAGCGTGGCGCCGCCGGTGCGGGCCGTGGTGGCGGACGACAGCGTGCGGCTGTTGCAGCTGGGGGAGCGGTAGAACCAGTCGGTGCGCAGGGTGGAAGCCACGGTCTGCGTGGAGATGCAGTGGTTGGCCGAGATGAAGTAGGGCGTGCCGGTGCCGTCGCGGTCGTTCAGCAGCGTGCCCGAGCACACGTAGGTCTTGCCGTCGGGGCGCACGAACAGCATCCGTGCCACGGCGTTGCGCTGGGCGGCGTAATCGTCGTAGCAGGTCGAATCGAGGTTGCAGGCGTCGGATTCGTTGATCTTGGTCTGCTGCTCCAGCTCTTCGGCCGTGGGCAGCGACAGGTTGTCGTAGATGTGCGACAGGCGCGGCACCGACAGGTCGATCGCGCTCGCGGGCGTGCCGGATGGCAACTCGATCTCCAGCGTGGCCTCGTCGCCGCCCGTGTCGGGCGTCCACCAAGTGCGGCCGGCGTCGGAGGTATCGCCCGACGTCTGGTTGCGCTCGATGATCTGCAGCACTTCCTGGCCGGCGATCTCGAACACCGCCGAGGGCCGGGCCTGGCTGTACACACGCAGCACGGCGCTGCCGGGCAGCTGGCGCACCAGCACGCCCAGGCGCAGGCCGTGCGCGCCTTCGGCCGAGAAGCTCAGGGCAGCGACCTGGCCGCCGCTGGCGGTGGGTGTCCACTGCAGCTGCTGCAAGGTGGCGCTGGCCGTGGCCGTCTGGGCGATGCTGCGGGGGCTGCCGACCTGGCGCGGACCGAAGTCGCTGGCCACCGCTTCCTTGGACTGGTCCAGCGGCCCGAGGTCGATGCGTGCGGGCGTGATGGCCGTGCGCACCACACGGTCCTTGACCCGTGCCACGTCCTGCACGGCGGACGCCGGCTGCTCGCGCGACTCCACGCTGTACACCACCGCCCTCGCCTGGGGGGCGGCCGCGGACTGCACCGCCTCGGTGCCACTGCCGCCGCCGCAGGCGGCCAGCACGGCGGCCACGGCCAAAACCGCCAAAGATCGAACTCGCCTCAGTGCCTGTTGCATGGAACAACTCCTGTCATCGAAATCTGGGCGGTCCCATGCCGCCCCCGGATTGCAAAATGTGCCACAGCCACATGGCTGCCAGCAGGTGATTTTTTCGCGCTTTACCTCATTGCATCATCGCGCCGGTGATGGGCCTCGGCCGGCTAGCGCGAGGCCAGCCAGCCATTCCCGAACGGGGCCGCGCCGTTGCCGGACACACCGGCCTGCGTGTGCCCGTGCGGCAGGCCGAACCGATGGGCGGGATGCCGCCAGGCCACCGGCACGCTCACCGAAGGCGACAGCCACTGCTTGAGGGCCTTCTGGTAGGCCAGGTCGAAGCGGCCATACACCCGCACGTCGTTCACCGAGCACTGGGCACTGGAGGCGAATCCGTACAGCGTGCCGATCACACGGCCATCGTGGAAGATGGCCGATCCGCTGCTGCCGTCTTCCACCGTTCCGCGGTCGAATCCGACGTCGTAGTAGCCCGCCGAGGCATCCGTCGAAGAGTCGCACAGCATGGAGCCGTCGGTGTCGTTGGTGCACGCCAGCGTGCCCATGACGCTGCCGATGCTGACCTTCTGCAGGTCACCCCTCGGATGGTGGATGCCCACGACCGCCGTCGATTCGGCTTGCGGGCTGGCGTCCCAGGCGGCGAACACGGCGCCTGCAGGTGGGGCCTCGTTCAGCCGCAGCAGGGCGGTGTCGGTATCGGCGCTGGCATACAGCAGCGTAGCGCCACCCGTGCGCGCGGTGGAGCGGGACGACAGCGTGGCGCTGTTGCAGGCCGCGGAGTGGAAGAACCAGTCCGTCTGCAAGGTGGACGCCACGGTCTGCGAGGCAATGCAATGGTTGGCGCTCAGAAAATACGGCGTGCGCGTGGCGTCGCGGTCGTTGATCAGGGTGCCGGTGCACACATAGGCCTTGCCCTTGTCCACGAACAGCATCCGCGCCACGGCGTCGCGCTGGGCAGCGTATTCGTCGAAGCAGCTGGCATCCAGGTTGCAGGCGATGGCATCGCCGACTGCCTTGGTTGTCTGGGCGCCTTCCTGCGGCAGGGACAGGTTTTCGAAAAGATGCGCCAGCGCCGGCACGGCCACCTCCAGCGCGGAGGCCGGCACGCCAGCGGGCAGCTCGATCTCCAGCGTGGCCTCGTTCGCGCCGGAGTTCGGGGTCCACCACGTGCGTGCGTTGTCCGATGCGTCTCCCGCCGCGATATTGCGCTCGATGGTCTGGCGAATGGCCTGGCCGGTGGTTTCGTACACGGCAGCAGGCCGGTCCTGGCGATAGACCCGCACCACGGCCTCGTCGGGAATCTGCCTCACCCGCACCCCCAGGCGCAGGCCCTGCGCATCTTCGGAGGTAAAGCTCACGGCCGATTTCATGCCGCCGTTGGCCAATGGGACCCATTGCAGCAGCCGCTGCAGGTTGTCCGCCGTGGCCGTGGCTTCGACGGTGCGGGCCTCGCCCACCCAGCGGGCGCCGTCGCGCCGGAGTTGCGACGACTTTGGGCGCACGAAGGCGGGCAGGGCCACGCGGGCCGCCTCCACCTGCGGGCCGGCTGCCCGCTGCTTGGTGCTGGAAACCCCTGCATCGGTGTCGGCCGGCTGCACCGCCGATCCGACCTGAAGCACCTCGGACTGCGTCGCGCCGCCCGCCAGAACGGTTTCACTTCCGCCGCCGCACCCGGCCACCAGCGAAACCACCACGGCCAGCGCAGCAGTGCGCGCCATCCATTTCCCTTTTGATTTACCTCGTGCCATCTTCCGTCGACTCCCTGTTGATTGACCCACCGGGACCCGCGCCGCGCCGCCTGCCGGCGCGTCCACAGTGCCCCCCGTTTCGCTTCACTTCCCTGCTGACTCGTTGTTTTGATTTATTTGGCCAGCGCCTTGAGCGCCAGCTTGATTCCGTCGCTCACGCCCACGTCCTGTGGCAGCGCTTTCAGTGCGGCGGCCGCTTCCTTGTCGTTGTAGCCCAGCGCCAGCAGGGCCTGCAGGATGTCGGCCTGCGCGTCGCTCGTGGCGTGCGCATGGGCGCCGATGTCGGCCCCCAGCTTGCCCTTGAGCTCCAGCAGCAGGCGCTCGGCGGTCTTCTTGCCGATGCCGGGCACCTTCACCAGGCGCCCCGCCTCCTGCAGGGAAACGGCCTGCGCCAGGTCGGACACGCCCATGCCGCTCAGGATAGACAGCGCGGTGCGCGGGCCTACCCCGGAGATCTTGATGAGTTCGCGGAACGCCTGGCGCTCCGGCGCCGTGGCAAAGCCGTAGAGCAGTTGCGCGTCCTCGCGCACAATGAACTGGGTGAGCAGGGCCACGCGCTCCCCCACGGGCGGCAGGTTGTAGAAGGTGCTCATGGGCACCTGCACCTCGTAGCCGACGCCGTGGCAGTCCAGCAGCACTTCTGGCGGGTTCTTTTCCAGCAGCGTGCCGGTGAGTTTGCCTATCATTGATGTCCTTCGCCGCACCGTTGCGGCCATCCAACCGGAATTATCCGCGTGATCCTGCGACACACCTTCACCCCCCACAACAACAACCGGCTGTCGCACCTGTGCGGCCCGGCCGATGCGAACCTGCGCACCATCGAGACGGCGCTGTCGGTCAGCATCGCGCACCGGCACGAGCAGTTCAAGGTGGATGGGCCGAAGGCCAAGGCCACCCAGGCGATGGAGCTGCTCCAGGCGCTGTACGAAATGGCCGAGCGGCCCATCGCCGAGGAGCACCTGCAGCTCATGCTGGCCGGCGACAGCTCCATGCTGGAGGCGCCCGGTGACGGCGCGGTGACGCTCAACACCCGCCGCGCCGACCTGCGCGCGCGCACCCCCACGCAGAGCAACTACCTGGACAACATCGCCAGCCACGACATCACCTTCGGCATCGGCCCCGCCGGCACCGGCAAGACCTACCTGGCCGTCGCCTGCGCGGTGGACGCCCTGGAGCG
Source organism: Acidovorax sp. SUPP1855 (assembly GCF_030158955.1). Taxonomy (NCBI): domain Bacteria; kingdom Pseudomonadati; phylum Pseudomonadota; class Betaproteobacteria; order Burkholderiales; family Comamonadaceae; genus Acidovorax; species Acidovorax sp. SUPP1855. The sequence goes on from NZ_BQXI01000011.1 coordinate 122,831, forward strand.
CAACGCGGTGCAGCGCATCGTGCTGACGCGGCCGGCGGTCGAGGCCGGGGAGCGCCTGGGCTTCCTGCCCGGCGACCTCACGCAGAAGGTGGACCCGTACCTGCGCCCGCTGTACGACGCGCTCTACGACCTGATGGGCTACGAGAAGGTGCAGAAGGCCTTCGAGCGCAACGCGCTGGAGATCGCGCCGCTGGCCTTCATGCGCGGGCGCACGCTGAACAACGCCTTCATCATCCTGGACGAGGCCCAGAACACCACGCCCGAGCAGATGAAGATGTTCCTCACCCGCATCGGCTTCGGCGCCCGCGCCGTGGTGACGGGCGACGTGAGCCAGATCGACCTGCCCAAGGGCGCGATGAGCGGCCTGATCGACGCCGAACGGGTGCTCAAGCGCGTCAAGGGCATCGCGATCACCCGGTTCACCACCGCCGACGTGGTGCGCCACCCGCTCATCGCCCGCATCGTGGACGCCTACGATGCCCAGCGCGCGGCGGGCAGCCGCGCAGGACACTCCTGAATTAATAGCAAAACGCCCTAGTGAAACATGCGCCAGAGGCCCAAATGACCCTGAACCATCTGACCCTGTCGCTGCAGTTCGCGCGCTTTCCCGGGGTGCAGGAACACCGCGCCGCCCTGCCCCGCCATGCCGCGGCGCGCTTCATCCGCCACGCGCTGTCCAGCGACGCCGAGATCACCGTGCGCATCGTCGATGCGGAAGAAGGCCAGGCCCTCAACCGCGAGTACCGCCGCAAGGACTACGCCACCAACGTGCTCACCTTCGACTACGCGCAGGAGCCCCTGGTGATGGCCGACCTCGTGCTGTGCGCGCCCGTGGTGGCGCGCGAGGCGCGCGAGCAGAACCGCGACCTGCGCGCGCACTACGCCCACCTGCTGGTGCACGGCACGCTGCACGCCCAGGGCTGGGACCACGAGACCAGCGCCGAGGACGCCGACGAGATGGAGGCCTACGAGACGGCCATCCTGCAGGATCTGGGCTTCGACGACCCGTACGCGGGCTGAGCCGAACACGACGCGGGCCGCGCCTTACCCGCCGCTGAAAGGCCGGATGGGGCCTCCGAACAGCCCCATGCCGGGGTATTGATTGCCTGTTTAGCTATTATTTCAATAGCAAACTATCCGCTGGCGCCATGCGCAGCGGAATGGTGACCGGCCCGTCGTTGACCAGGTGCACCTGCATGTCGGCCGCGAAGCGCCCGGTTTCCACCACCGGGTGCAGCGCCCGTGCCCGGGCCACGAACAGGTCGTACAGCCGCCGTCCCTCGTCCGGCGCCGCCGCCTGGGTGAAGCTCGGGCGGTTGCCGCCGGAGGTGTCGGCGGCCAGCGTGAACTGGCTCACGACGAGCAGGCCGCCGCCCACGTCCTGCACGCTGCGATTCATCTTGCCCGCATCGTCGGTGAACACGCGCAGCTTGAGCAGCTTGGCCAGCAGCCGGTCGGCCTCGGCATCGGTGTCGCCGCGCTCGGCGCACAGCAGCACCAGCAGGCCGGGGCCGATGCGGCCCACCACCTCGCCATCGACTTCCACGCGCGCTTCGCGCACGCGCTGCAGCACGCTCATCATGGTGGGGAATCCTTCGGTTCTTCCAGAAATGCCTCCACCCCGACGGGCAGCAGCTCGATGGTCACGCGCAGCCCGGGCACGGCGCGCATCAGGGCGGTCTCCACGGCGCCGCGCAACTGGGCGGCGCGGCCCAGGCTCCACTCGGCGGGCACGTGCATGTGCAGGCCGGCGAAGCGGCGCTGCCCGGCCTGCCGCGTGATGAGGTGGTCGAAGCGCACCTGCGGCGCGCCCTGCGAGAAATCGTGCAGCGCCGCGTCGATGGCGGCCTGCGCCTCGGGCTCCACGGCCGCGTCCATCAGGCCCTGCGAGGCACGCCACACCATGTGCGCCCCTTCCCGCAGGATGTTCAGCGCCACGGCCATGGCCACCACCGGGTCCAGCCAGAGCCAGCCGGTCGCGCTGGCCGCGCCGATGCCGACGACCACGCCCGCCGAGGTCCAGACATCGGTGACGAGGTGGCGCGCATCGCCCTCCAGCGCCACCGACCGGTGCACGCGTGCGGAGCGGAACATCAGCCACGCCAGGCCGCCGTTGAGCGCCGAGCTGACCACCGACAGCGCCAGGCCCCAGCCGACCTGCTCCAGCGGCTGCGGCGAGGACAGCCGGTGCGCCGCCGCCCAGAAGATGGCGGCGGAGGCCCCCACGATCAGAATGCCCTCGAACCCGGAAGAAAAATACTCGGCCTTGTGGTGCCCGTAGGGGTGGTCGTCGTCCGCCGGGCGCTGTGCCACGGTCACCATCGCCAGCGCGAACACCGCGCCCGCCAGGTTGACGAACGACTCCAGCGCATCGGACAGCAGCCCCACCGAGCCGGTGAGGTGCCAAGCCAGCGTCTTGAGCACGATGGTGACCAGCGCCACGGCCACCGAGCCCCACAGCAGCGTGCGGGGCGCGGGCGCGGCAGGACCGGTGCGGCCCGGGGCGCTCGGATCGGAAGGCAGGGGGCGGGAGGGCATGGGCTGGCAAGGAAAGCGCCGGGGCCGCCATTCTGCCCCGAACGGCGCCATCCCGACCCGCCGGCGGCCTGCCACGGCGAGCCCGCCAAGCCCGCGAGGCCCCCATCCACTGCGGCCTGGCCGGCACCCGGAAGGGGATGCGCGAGAGAGCGCTCGCGCCCGCCCGGCTCAGGCCGGCAAGCCGTTGAACTTGCGCAGCGTCTTGTCGACCAGCCCTTCGGGCAGATAGCGGCGCAGCGAGCGGACCTGGGTGGACTGCTTGCCGGCCGAATAGCGCAGCTTGGGCCGGATGGCCGTGGCGGCCTTCACGACGGCGTCGGCGACGATCTGCGGCGCATCGCCCGCCTCCACCCATTGGCGCATGAGCGCTTCGCTGCGGGCGCGATCGTCGGCATAGTCCGCGAGGGGGCGGTCGGCGCGCGACAGGTTTTCCTCGAACGCCGTGCGCGTCACGCCGGGCTCCACCAGAACCACGCGGATGCCGAACCGGCGCACTTCGTGGTCGAGGGATTCCGAGTAGCCCTCGATCGCGTGCTTGGTCGATGCGTAGAAGGCGTTGAAGGGCGCCGGAATCAGCCCCAGGATCGAGCTCATGTTGATGATGCGGCCGCTCTTTTGGGCCCGCATGAGCGGCAGCACCGCGTTGACGACGCGGGCGACGCCGAAGACGTTGACGTCGAACAGGCGCTGCGCCTGCCCGATCGAGGATTCCTCGGCCCCGCCCAGCAGGCCCACGCCGGCGTTGTTGACGACCAGATCGATTCGCCCCGCCCGCCTGGCCACCTCGTCCACGAGGCGCTGGACCGACGCTTCGTCGGTCACATCGCAGGCCAGCATCGTGACACCGGCGGGCGGATCGGCGGGTGCCTTGCGGCTGGTTCCGAAGACTTGGTAGCCCGCCTGCACCAGGGACCGGGCGGTCACGAGCCCGATGCCCGACGACGCCCCCGTTACGACGGCGATACCCCTGTTCGTCTTGCGCATTGTTTTCCTTTCGTCATGGGCCGGATGGCCGACGAAGGGATATTACTATCGAAACAGTATTAAGTCACTACTGAAAAGATATTTTCTGAAGCACATCGGGACGTCCTCCGTCAGGCGTATAGCCGCGAGGCGTTCTGCCGGACGGTGCCGGCCCGGACCGGGCCCAGCGCCTCCACCACCGGCTGCCACACCGAATCGTAGGCCGGCATGGCGTCGGCGGCGAACGACGTATGCGGCCAGTCCGAGCCCCACACCAGCCGCCCGGGCGCCAGGTCCGCCACGCGCCGGACCGTCTCCTGCAGCGCGCCGTAGGGCGCCTGAGCACGCAGCCGGTACCAGCCGGACAGCTTGATCCACGCGCCCTGCGCGGCCAGCGCCGCGAGGGCGCTCCATGCTGCGTCGTCCGCCGGCAACTCGGCATGCAGGCCCGCCAGGTGGTCGAGCACACAGGCCACGCCGGTACCGGCGTGCAGCGCCGCAATCTCCGCCAGATGCTCCGGGCCGGCATACCACTGCACGTGCCAACTGCGCTCGCGCAGGCGCGGCGCCAGGGCGCGGAACGCCTCGGGCCCGTTGCCCACCGGCGAGACGCGGTTGAAGCGCACGCCCCGCACGCCCAGCGCGTGCATGCGGTCCAGAAGCGCATCGGGCACCGCCGCGTCCACCACGGCCACGCCGCGGTGCCGGCCGGGCCGCGCGGCCAGCGCGCGCAGCATCACCGCGTTGTCGGTGCCGTACACGCTGGGCTGCACCAGCACCAGATGCCGCACCCCGTGCGCGGCAGCCACCCCCTCGATGCGCTCCAGCGGGTGGTGCGCGGGGCGGTAGTGGCCGGGCTGCGTCGGCGCATCGGCGTCGAACACGTGGACGTGCGCGTCCCAGCAGGCACCGGCTCCGGCATCGGCATCGGCACTGGCGTCCGCATTGGCATCGGGGTGGGCATCGCGGCCGGCGGCGGTCGGCATCGGTTCAGCCGACCGAGATGTTGCGGTCGCGCACCACCTGGGCCCACTGGCCCTGCTGGGCCCGGATGAAGGCCCCGGCCGAGGCCTGCGATGCATCGGCGAACACGTCGCCGCCCAGCGCGCGGATGCGCGCCAGCACCTCGGCATCGCCCAGCGCCTTGCGGATGCCATCGACCAGGCGCGTGCGCGCGGCGGCGGGCAAGCCGGCGGGGGCGAGCACCGGGTTCCATTCCAGCACCTCGTACTTGCGCACGCCCGCTTCGGTCATGGTGGGCACCTCCGGCAGCGAACGGGCCCGCAGCGCGGCCGTCACGGCCAGCGCGCGCAGCTTGCCGGAACGGATGTGGCCCAGCGCCGAGGCCACGTTGGCGAAAAAGAGCGGCACCTGCCCCGCCATGACATCGTTCATCGCGGGGCCGCCGCCCCGGTAGGGAATGTGCGACAGCCGCACCCCGGCGCGCTCCTCGAACAGCGCTCCCGCCAGGTGCTGCGCCGAGCCGTTGCCGGACGATGCATAGGCCACTTCGCCCGGCCTGGCGCGGGCCAGCGCGATCACGTCCTGCACGCCGCGCGCCTGGAACCCCGCGGAGCACACCAGCACGTTGGGAAAGGTGGCCAGCACGGCCAGCGGCGTGAAGGCCTTGTCGGTGTCGTAGGCCATCTTGGGATAGAGCGCGGGGTTGACCGCGAACGACGAGGCGTCCAGCAGCAGCGTGCTGCCGTCCGGCGTGGCACGCGCCACGTAGGCGCCGGCGATCTGGCCGCTGGCGCCGGGCTTGTTGTCCACCACCACGTTCTGGCCCAGCGCTTCGCCCAGCCGCGGCGCGATGATGCGCGCCATCAGGTCCGCGCCGCCGCCGGCAGGGTAGGAGACCACCAGCGTCACGGGCTTGCCGCCGATGCCTTGCGCGCGGCCGGCCACCCAGGGCGCGGCCAGGGCGGCGCCGGCGGCACCGAGGATCCAGCGGCGGCGGGCGCCGCCGGTGGCGGGGGATGCGATGGAAGGCATGCGGGTCTCCAGGTTCGGTTCAGGTCAGGGTGACGGTGTAGTGAAAGGCGTGGGCATCGCCGCGCGTGACGCGCCATTCGACGCAGCGGCCGGCCAGGTCCATGGCACGGCGGGTGACCACGGCGCAGGGGTGCCCCGCCGCGAGCCCCAGGCTGCGCGCCTGGGGCGCGGACAGCACGCCGAAGCCGATGTCGTCCACCGCCCGCTGCACGTGCACGCCGCAGCGGCTGGCATAGAAGGGATAGAGCAGCGGCGGCCAGGCGGCGGTGTCGTCCTCCGCCAGCGCAGCGAAGCGGTCCAGCGGCAGCCAGATGTGCTCCAGCAGGCAGGGCTCGCCGTCGATCAGCCGCAGGCGGTGCAGGCGCAGCACCGGCTCGCCCGGTGCCAGGCCCAGCGCGCGGGCCGCCTCGGCCGGGGCCGCCATGGTCTGGCGCGACAGGATGCGCGAAGCGGGCTCCTGCCCCGCCGCGCCCTCGCCGAAGCGAAAGAACCGCAGCATCGACGCGCCGGCAATGCCGCTGCGCACGAAGGTGCCCTTGCCGTGGATGCGCTCGATCAGGCCCTGCTCCACCAGCAGCTCCAGCGCGCGCCGCAGCGTGCCCAGCGCCACGCCATGCTCGGCGGCCAGCGCCTGCTCGGCCGGCAGGGCCGTGCCGGGCAGCCATTCGCCCCGGACGACGCGGTGCCGCAGCGCGGCCGCCAGCGCAGCATAGCGGGCGAGACCGGGGTGCTCCGCCACGGCGGGAGGGGATGCGGGCGACGGCAATTGATCTACTCCTCTAGATGACTTGCAGTCTAAAACAGGGCACAGGCGGCGCGATCGGGACAAACCCGGGGGCGCCGGCCCCGCCACCGCCAGGGCCCCTCAGGGGCCCTCAAAGGCCGTCAGGTGCCATCCACCAGCCGCGCCTTCACGAGCTTGCCCTTGACCCGGCCGGCCGCCAGGCGCCGCACCACGTCCTGGGCGATGCCCCGCTCCACGGCCACGTAGGTGGAAAAATCGTTCACGTTGATCTTGCCCACCTGCTCGCGCGCAAAGCCCATCTCGCCGGTGAGCGCGCCCAGCACGTCGCCGGCGCGGATCTTTTCCTTGCGCCCGCCGATGATCTGGATGGTGGCCATGGGCGGCAGCAATGGCCCGCCGGGAGCGGCGGTCAGCTCGGACAGCGGGTGCCATTCCGACTCGCGGCCCTGCAGCTGCTCGATCTTGCCCACGCTGCCCATTTCGGGCAGGCTGGCCAGGCTCAAGGCGAGGCCTTCGGCGTCCGCGCGGCCGGTGCGGCCGATGCGGTGCACATGGATCTCGGGATCGGGGGTCACGTCCACGTTGATCACCGCCTGCAACTGGGCGATGTCCAGGCCGCGCGCGGCCACGTCGGTGGCCACCAGCACCGAGCAGCTGCGGTTGGCGAACTGCACCAGCACCTGGTCGCGCTCGCGCTGCTCCAGCTCGCCATAGAGGGCCAGCGCGTGAAAGCCCTGCGCCTGCAGCACGCCCACCAGGTCGCGGCACTGCTGCTTGGTGTTGCAAAAGGCGATGGCCGATTCGGGCCGGAAGTGGTTCAGCAGCTGCGACACGGCGTGCAGGCGCTCGCTCTCCTTCACCTCGTACCAGCGCTGCGCGATCTTGGCCGAACCATGCTGGGCCTGCACCGTGATGCGCTGCGGCTCCTTCATGAACTGGCGCGCCAGGCGCTCGATGCCCTCGGGGTAGGTGGCGGAAAACAGCAGCGTCTGGCGCTCGGCCGGGCACTGGCGCGCGACCTTTGCGATGTCGTCGAAGAAGCCCATGTCCAGCATGCGGTCGGCCTCGTCGAGCACCAGGGTGTTGAGCGCCTGCAGATCGAGCGTGGCGCGCTCCAGGTGGTCCATCACCCGCCCGGGCGTGCCCACCACGATGTGCGCGCCGTGCTCCAGGCTGGCGATCTGCCCGCGCAGCGGCACGCCGCCGCACAGGGTGACCACCTTGATGTTCTCCTGCGCGCGGGCCAGGCGCCGCACCTCGGTGGCCACCTGGTCGGCCAGCTCGCGCGTGGGGCACAGCACCAGGGCCTGCACCGCGAAGCGGCGCGCATTGAGGTTGGCCAGCAGCGCCAGGGCGAAGGCCGCCGTCTTGCCGCTGCCGGTGCTGGCCTGGGCGATCAGGTCGCGGCCCAGCAGGGCCACGGGCAGGCTCGCGGCCTGGATCGGGGTCATGCGGGTGTAGCCCAGCTGCTGCAGGTTGGACAGGATCGCGGGGTGCAGCGCCAGGGAGGAGAACTCGGCGCCAGCGCCGGAAACGGAAGAAGTCATCCCCGGATTATCCCGGGGCCCGGCCGGCGCGAGGCGGGCAAGGGCTTGCACCCCTCGCCAGCGGCGCCCCGATCGGCTATAAAACTTCGAGATACAAGGGTGGGACATGCCAGACACATCAAGCCGAGCGGACGGTCCTTCCCAGGACCCCCACTGCAGCAGTTCCCTGCTGCGGCTGCTGGCCGACTCCGTTCCGGCGCTGCTGGCCTACTTCGAATCGTCCACCCTGCGTTGTGTTTTTGCCAATCAGGGCTACGCCGAATCCACCGGCCACACGGTGGAGGCGATCCTGGGCAAGACGGTGCAGGAAGCCATCGGCGACAGCGCCTGGGCTTCGATCCAGCCCCAGATCCAGCAGGTGCTGCGGGGCGAGCGCGTGCAATACACGCGCAAGCAGCGGGTGCGTAGCGGGCCGCCGCGCATGATCGAGGTCAACCTCATTCCCCACCTGCACCCCAAGCTGGGACTGATGGGCGCCTTCGTGCTCATCAACGACATCACCCACCACTGGGAGGCCGAACGCGCGGTGCGTGAGAGCGAAGAGCGCATGCGCAAGTTCTCGCAGGCCACCGAAGAGGCCATCGTGTTCCACCGCGAAGGCCTGGTCACCGACTTCAACGAAGCGCTCACGCGGCTGATGGGCTACTCCCTGGCCGAGGGGCGCGGCCGGCGCATGCTCGATTTCGTGAGCGAGGAGTTCCGCCCCGTCACCGAGGCCTATGTGCGCGAGGGCCGCGAAGAGCCCTACGAAGTCACGGTGCTGCACCAGGACGGCCATGCCGTTCCCGTGGAGATCGTCGGCAAGACCATGCCCTGGAAGGGCTCGGACTACCGCATCGCGGTGCTTCGCGACATCACCGCGCGCCGCCAGGCCCAGGAGCGCGAGGCCTTCCTGGCGCGGCACGATGCGCTCACGCAATTGCCCAACCGCACCACGCTCATGGAGCGGCTCACCACCGTGATCGAGGCCGCACAGCGCACGCCGCAGGCCGCCGCCGTGCTGTTCATCGACATGGACCATTTCAAGACGGTGAACGACTCGCTGGGCCACGAGGCCGGCGACATGCTGCTGTGCGAGGTGGCCCGCCGGCTCGTGCAGGGCGTGCGCTCGGTGGACATCGTGGCGCGCGTGGGTGGCGACGAGTTCGTCGTGGTGCTGCGCGACGCGCAGGACCGGCCCTCCGCCCTGGCGGTGGCCGACCAGCTGCTGGCCGACGTGTGCGCCGTGTTCCATGCCGACGGCACGCCGCTGTCGGTGTCGGTCTCCATCGGGGTGAGCATGTACCCCGACGACGGCGACACCGCCGCCGAACTGGTGCGCCGGGCCGACGCCGCCATGCAGCAGGCCAAGGACAGCGGCCGCGCCAACCGCCAGGCCTACGCCCCGGGCATGGAGACGCCCTCCACCGGCGTGCTGCAGCACGAACGCCTGCTGCGCGACGCCATCCTGCACGGCGCGTTCGTGCTGCACTACCAGCCGCAGGTGCGCCTGGACGACGGTGCGCTCGTGGGCTTCGAGGCGCTGGTGCGCTGGCGCCACCCCGAGCGCGACCTGGTGGGGCCCATCGACTTCATCGCCTTCGCCGAGGCCCGCGGGCTCATCACGCCCATCGGCCGCTGGGTGCTGGTCGAGGCCTGCCGGCAGATGCGGGCCTGGCACGACGAGGGCCTGCCGCAGGTGCCGGTGGCGGTCAATCTCTCGGCGCTCGAATTCCGCCAGCGCGACGTGGCCGGCGAGATCGCGGGCGTGCTGCGCCAGACGGGCCTGGCACCGCGCTTTCTGGAGATCGAGCTCACCGAATCCGTGCTCATGCACGATGCCGACCAGGTGCGCCACACGCTGGACGCGCTCAAGGCGCTGGGCGTGCGCGTGTCCATCGACGACTTCGGCACCGGCTACTCGTCGCTCGCCTACCTCAAGCGCTACCCGATCGACAAGCTCAAGATCGACCGCTCCTTCGTCTCGGACACGCCCGCCAACGAAGACGACGTGGCCATCGTCACCGCCATCGTCCAGATGGGCCGCAGCCTGCAGATCCAGACCGTGGCCGAGGGGGTGGAAACCGATGCCCAGCGCGACCTGCTGCGCGCCCTGGGCTGCCATCTGGCGCAGGGCTACCTGATCTCGCCGCCCATGGACCCGCGCCAGACGCGCGAGTGGCTGCTGAAAAAAAGATAGCGGGCCCGTCATGGGGCAGACCCGCGCGCCCGTGGACAATAGGGACCATGGCCCAGATCCCCGACTTCACCGAGCCCACCCTTCATACCGATCCCGCCGAGGCGCTGTCGCAGGTGCAGCGCATCTACCAGCAGCAGATCGGGCACCTGCGCGATGCCATGCAGCGCTTCTTCTCCGGGGAGACCCCGGCCAGCCACGTGCGGGCCTTCTACCCCTTCGTGCGGGTGCAGACCACCACCGTGGCCCGCGCCGCCACCCAGCTGGCCTACGGCTTCGTGGAAGGCCCGGGGCGGTATGAAACCACCCTCACCCGGCCCGACCTGTTCGCCAACTACTACGCCGAGCAGTTCCGCCTGCTGCGCAACAGCCACAACATCGAGCTGGAGGTGGGCATCAGCAGCCAGCCCATCCCCATCCACTTCTCGTTCGCGGAGCACGACCACATCGAGGGCACGCTGACCGCCCAGCGCCGCATGCTCATGCGCGACGTGTTCGACCTGCCCGACCTGGAGGCCATGGACGACGGCATCGCCAACGGCACCTGGGCGCCCCGCCCCGGCGAGGCCCAGCCCCTGTCGCTCTTCACCGCGCCGCGGGTGGACTACTCGCTGCACCGGCTGCGCCACTACACCGGCACCGCGCCCGAGTGGTTCCAGAACTTCGTGCTGTTCACCAACTACCAGTTCTACATCGACGAATTCGTGCGCCTGGGCCATGCCGAGATGGCCAAGCCAGACAGCGAGTACGTGGCCTTCATCGAACCGGGCAACGTCGTCACCCGCCGCACCGGCCTGCCGGCCCAGCCGGGCGACGAGCTGGGCGTGGCCCCGCCGCGGCTGCCGCAGATGCCGGCCTACCACCTCATGCGGGCGGACAAGAGCGGCATCACCATGGTCAACATCGGCGTGGGCCCGTCCAACGCCAAGACCATCACCGACCACATCGCCGTGCTGCGCCCGCACGCCTGGATGATGCTGGGCCACTGCGCGGGCCTGCGCAACAGCCAGCAGCTGGGCGACTACGTGCTGGCCCACGCCTATGTGCGCGAAGACCACGTGCTCGACGAAGAGCTTCCGCTGTGGGTGCCCATTCCCGCGCTGGCCGAGATCCAGATGGCGCTGCAGCAGGCCGTCGCCGACGTCACGCAGATCGAGGACGCCGACCTGAAACGCATCATGCGCACCGGCACCGTGGCCAGCACCGACAACCGCAACTGGGAGCTGCTGCCCGACAACATGCCACAGCGCCGGTTCAGCCAGAGCCGCGCCGTCGCGCTGGACATGGAGAGCGCAACAATAGCCGCCAACGGCTTTCGCTTCCGCGTGCCCTACGGCACCTTGCTGTGCGTGAGCGACAAGCCCCTGCACGGCGAGATCAAGCTGCCCGGCATGGCCAACCATTTCTACCGCGAGCGCGTGGACCAGCATCTGCGCATCGGCATGCGCGCCATCGACATCCTGCGGGCCGGGGGCGTGAGCCGCCTGCACAGCCGCAAGCTGCGCAGCTTCGCCGAGGTGGCCTTCCAGTGACGCACCGGGTGGGCGCCGCCACCAGGGATTGATGCGGCTGGATTTCGTCACCCTGATGGCCATCACGGCCACCAACCTGTGCATGCTCTCCGCGGCCCTGCCGCTGATCATGGGCCGTGGCGCGGGCACCGCCGCGCGCTGGGTGCAGGCCAGCCTGCTGCTGCAGGGCCTGGCCTGGGCGGCCATCATCGCGTCCTCCTACGCGTGGGACCAGACCCTGTCCACCGTGTCCATGGCCGCCAATTCCCTGGCCCAATGGGCCCTCTTCGAGGCCCTGGCGATCTGGCTGGGGCCCCGCCCCGGGCGGCGCCTGGTGCAGGCGCTGGTGGTGGCGATCCCGCTGGGCTACACCCTGGGCTTTTCGCACTACGCGTTTCGCGTCGGCTGGGCCAACCTGCTGCTGGCCACGCTGCTGCTGGCCGTGGCGCGCGCCACGCTCTACCCGGCCCACCCAGCGCACTCGGTGGACCGGCGCTGGCGCCTGCTGCTCATGGGCTGCCTGGCCACGATGGCCGCGTTCACCGCCGCGCGCGGCGTGCTGGGCGCCTTCACCGACGCCTACCCCAGCTTCCGCACGCCACACCCCGTCAACATCGCCGCGGCCGTGGCCGCCAACGTCACCCTCGTGCTGGGCACGGTGGCGGTGCTGGTCGCGTGGCGCGACGAGGCCGAGCAGCAACTGCGCACCCTGGCCATGACCGATCCGCTCACCGGCCTGCTCAACCGCCGCGGCTTCGAGGCCCACGGACAGGCCCTGCGAACGCGCGCCGCGCGCCAGCGCCTGCCCCTGGCCGCCCTGCTGCTGGACCTGGACCACTTCAAACGCATCAACGACGCCTACGGCCACGAAGCCGGCGACCGCGCCCTGGCCTGGTTCGCCCGGCTCGCCCAGTCCATGGCCGGGCCGCACGACACCGTGTGCCGGTTCGGCGGCGAGGAATTCGGTGTGCTCCTGCTGCATGCGCAGCAGGAAGAGGCGCAACGCTTCGATCAGCGCCTGCGCGAACGCCTGCAGGCCGAAAGCGCCCAGGCCCTGGGGTTTCCCATCGACTACAGCGCCGGCGCGGCGCTGTGGCACGGTGGCGAAGAGGACCTGGCCGAGCTCATGGCCCGCGCGGACGCGGCGCTGTATGCCGCCAAGGAACAGGGGCGGCGGCAGCTGGCCATGGGCTAGGAAAAAAGAACGGGCGGTGCCGCCCCTGCGCCGAGGGCGCTACGCCACAACCACCCGCCGCTTGAGCACCCCCAGCGCCAGCGCGGTCACCCCCGTGCCGGCCGCGATCGCCAGCGCGTACAGCACCACGTGGTTGACCGCGTTCGGAATGGCCAGCACGAACACGCCGCCGTGTGGTGCCTGCAGGCCGATGTTCCACATCATCGACAGGCCACCCGCCACCGCCGCACCGGCCATGCAGGCGGGAATCACCCGCAGCGGGTCGCGCGCGACGAACGGGATGGCGCCTTCGGTGATGAAGGCCAGGCCCAGCACGGCGACGGCCTTGGAGGCCTCGCGCTCCTCGGCGCTGAAGCGGCTGCGGAACACCCAGCACGCCAGCGCGATGCCCAGCGGCGGCACCATGCCGGCAGCCATGGTGGCGGCCATCGGGTTGGCCACGCCGCTGGCGATCAGCGTGGTGGAGAACACATAGGCCGCCTTGTTGACCGGGCCGCCCATGTCGAAGGCCATCATCGCGCCGAGGATCACGCCCAGCAGCACGGCGCTGCCGGTCTGCAGGCCCTTGAGCCATTCGGTGAGCGCTGCCATCACACCGGCCATGGGCTTGCCGATGACCATCATCATGAGCACGCCGACCACCAGCGTGCCCAGCAGCGGCAGCAGCAGCACGGGTTTCAACCCGTCGAGCGTGCGCGGCAGGCGGATGGCGCGGTTCATCCAGTGCACCGCATAGCCCGCGATGAAGCCCGCGGCAATGGCGCCCAGGAAGCCCGCGCCCACGGTGCCCGCGAGCAGGCCGCCGATCATGCCCGGCGCGATGCCCGGCCGGTCGGCGATGGAGAACGCAATGTAGCCCGCCAGCGCCGGCAGCATGAGCGTGAAGCCGGCCTTGGCGCCGATCTGGAACAGCGTCCAGCCCAGCGTGCCCTGGTGCGCGTCGTCGTACACGTAGATGCCGCCCAGCGCGAAGGCCAGCGCGATCAGCAGCCCGCCCGCGACCACGAAGGGCAGCATGAACGACACGCCGGTCATCAGGTGCTTGTAGGGGCCGGTGCGCTCCGTGCTGCGGGCGGCGGCGCCGGCAGGCGCCGCCCCGGGCGTCGCGGCCGCGCCCGCAGCGGGCGCGCCGCCCCACACGGCGGCCTGCGCCGCCGCCTGGGCGAACACCGCGGCCGCGTCGTGGATCGCGGCCTTGGTGCCGGTCGCATGGAGCCGCTTGCCAGCGAAGCGCGCGCGGTCCACCTGCGTGTCGGCGGCGATGACGACCAGATCGGCCTGGGCGATCTCGTCCGCCGTGAGCGCGTTCTGCGCGCCGACCGAGCCCTGCGTCTCGACCTTGATGGTGTGGCCCAGCGCCTGGGCGCCCTGCTCCAGCGCTTCGGCCGCCATGAAGGTGTGGGCCACGCCCGTGGGGCAGGAGGTGATGGCGACGATGCGAAGGGGGCGCGCCACGTCGGCAGTGGCCACCGCCGGCACCGCCGCTACGGCTGGAGCCGGCCCGCCGTGCGCCGCCACTGTCCCACCGCCTGCGCCCGAGCGCGCCAGCGCGGCGCGCACGACGTCGGCCGCATCGGCCAGCACGGCCCCCGGCGTGGTCTCGTGCAGGCGTGCGGCAGGCAGGCCGCTGCGGTCCACGGCCATGTCGGCCGCGATGATGACGGCGTCGGCACGCAAGAGTTCGTCGTCCGTCCAGCCGCCCTGCGCGCCCAGGCTGCTGCGCACGCTCAGGGCGATGTGGTGGCCGAGCCGTTCGGCGGCGGCGCGCAGCGCCTCGCCGGTCATGAAGCTGTGCGCCGGGCCGGCCTGGCTGGCGGCGATGGCGATGAGGTGGGCCATGGGATGGGTCTCCGTGCGGATTCGTTTGATGTGGCGGGGCCGGTCAGACCGGCTGCGGCGCGATGGCGGCGGCGATGGCATCCACCTCGGCACGCGGCGGCAGGCCGGGCGCGATGCGCTGGATGCGCGCGGCGGCGCAGGCCATGCCGAAGGCGGCCGCGCCGGGGAAGGTGCCGCCCTGCGCGAGCGCGGCGAGCGTGCCGGCCACCAGCGCGTCGCCCGCCCCCACCGTGGTGGCCACCGGCACGCGCGGTGCCTCGGCATGCCAGCGCCCCTGGGGCGTGGCGATCACCGCGCCATCGCCGCCGAGCGAGACGACCGCCTGCCGCACGCCGTAGCGCCGGCACAAATCGGACGCGGCCTGGGCCACCTCCGCCAGCGTGGGCAGCGCGCGGCCGGCCAGTTCTTCCAGCTCGGCCCGGTTGGGCTTGACGAGCGCCACCGGCACCGCCGGGCCGGTGGCCGGGTCGGACAGGCGCTGCAGCAGCTGCCGCAGCACGTCGCCGCCCGTGTCGATCACGATGTGCGCGCCCTGGGCCGCTAGGGCGCGCGCCAGCCGCTCCCACACGCCCGCCGCCGCGCCGGGCGGCAGGCTGCCGGCCAGCTCGCACCAGTCGCCGTACTGCACCTGCTGCTGCAGCGTGGCCAGCAACCGGGCTTCGGCCTGCGCCAGCGCCTCGGGCGGCAGGGACAGGCCGGGCAGGTTGATGTCGGTCGAGTCGCCCCGCCCGGCATCGGCCAGCTTGATGTTGGTGCGGGTGCTGCCCGCCACCCGCACCATGGCGTCAGCGATGCCGCTGGCGGCGAAGGCGGTGGTGAACACGCCGTCGTTCTCGGCGCCCAGCCAGCCGCTGGCGGTCACCGGCACGCCCAGGGCCGCCAGCACCGCCGCCACGCCGATGCCCTTGCCGCCGGCCTCGGTCTGCTGCCCCAGCGCCCGGTGCACGGCGCCGGGCACGAGCGTGGGAATGCGCACCGTCTGGTCGATGGCCGGGTTGAGCGTGATGGTGAACACGCGGGCAGGCGCGGCCGCGCCGGCCAGAACTTCGGGCGTCATGGCGCGGCCTTTCCCGGCATGGTACATGCCGCATCAAAAACGGTCCCAGCGCAATCAATACTATGGCATATCGCTATATTTTTCATAGCAAACCTCATGATGCATCCCCTGTATCGGCCACCGGGCCGGCCGGGCGCAGCGCGGCGCCCAGGGCGCGCACCTCGTCGGCGGTGTCCACGTCCAGCGCGCGGCGGGCGAGGTCCTGCAGCTCGGCCAGGGAATGGCGGCGCAGCAGCGCCTTGACGCTGCCGATGTCGCCGCTGCTCATGCTCAGCTCCTGCACGCCCAGGCCGGCCAGCAGCGCCGCGCCCAGCGGCTCGCCCGCCAGTCCGCCGCACACGCCCACCCAGCGCCCATGGGCCCGGGCGCCGGCGATGGTGCGTTCGATGAGCCGCAGCACCGAGGGGTGCAGGCTGTCGGCCATGCCGGCCAGCTCGGGGTGCTGCCGGTCCACCGCCAGCGCGTACTGCGTGAGGTCGTTGGTGCCGATGGAGAAGAAATCCACATGCGCCGCCAGCCGGTCGGCCATCAGCGCGGCCGAGGGCACCTCGATCATGATGCCCACGGGCACCTGGGGCGCGTCCAGCTCGCGGCGCACCGCTTCCATGCGCTGGCGCAGCTGGTGCACCTCTTCCACGGTGCTGATCATCGGGAACATGACCGACAGCGGGCCGTGCCGCGCCGCGCGGTACAGCGCCCGCAGCTGCGGCACCAGCAGGTCGTCGCGGCGCAGGCACAGCCGCGCGCCGCGCAGGCCGAGAAAGGGGTTGTCCTCCACCGGCAGGTCCAGGTGCGGCACCTGCTTGTCGCCGCCGATGTCCAGCGTGCGCACGATCAGCGGGCGGCCGTCCAGCGCCTCGACCATGGCGCGGTACACGGCGTACTGGTCGTCCTCGTCGGGCACCGCGTCGCGCTCCAGGAACAGAAATTCGGTGCGCATCAGGCCCACGCCCTCAGCCCCCGCCGCCAGCGCGTGCGTGGCCTGGTCGGCCCGGTTGGCATTGGCGGCGATCTCCACCGTGTGGCCGTCGGTGGTGGTGGCGGGCAGCTGGCGGGTGCGGGCCTCTTCCTCCTGCCGGCGGGCCAGGCGCTGCATGCGCTCGCGCGCCTCGATCAGCGCCGTCTCGCTTGGGCCCACGTAGAGCCGGCCCCGGTAGCCGTCCAGGATGGCGGACGTGCCGGCCGCGGCATCGGCGCCCAGCACGCCGGGGCCGGCCGCCACGACGGCGGGCAGCCCCAGGGCGCGCGCCAGGATGGCGGTGTGGGCAGTCGGGCCGCCGCGCGCGGTGCAAAAGCCCCGCACCTTGGCCGTGTCGATCTGCACGGTGACCGAGGGCGACAGGTCGTCCGCCAGCAAGATGGCATCGGCCGGCCACGCGGCGGCGGCGCCGCCTTCGGCCTCGTGTCCGCGCCCCAGCAGGTGGCGCAGCACGCGCTCGCCCACGTCCTGTACATCGGCCGCGCGCGCGGCCAGCGTGGCATCGGCCAGCGCACGCTGCGCGGCCACCCGCTCGCCCACCGCGCGGCGCCAGGCCCAGGCCACGCCGTGGCCCTGCACCACGCTGCGGCTGGTGGCCAGCAGCAGGTCGGCATCCTGCAGCAGGCCCGCGTGGGCGGTGAAGATACCCGCCTGCTCGGCCTTGCCCGCAGCGCGCGCGCCATCGGCCAGCTGCTGCAACTGCGCCAGCGCGGCGGCCAGGGCCTGGTCCAGCGCGGCGGCCTCGGCGGCCACCGAGGTGAAGCGGTCGTCCACCTCCAGCGCCGCGGCGCCGGCCTGCACCAGCGTGCCGATCACGAGGCCCGGGCTGGCCGCGATGCCGGTGAAGGTCTGGCGGGCCGTGGGCTGCCAGTCGCCCAGCTCGCGCCCCAGCCCTTGGGCCTGCGCCTGGCGCGCGGCGGACAGTTCGGCCTGGCGGCTTTCCTCCTCGCCCAGCCGCACGATGGTGTCGCGCAGGGCGGCCAGCGCCGCCGGGGCATCAGGGCCTTGTGCCGACAGGCGCAGCTGCGCGCCGCGCCCCGCGCCCAGGCTTAGGAGCGCGGCCAGGTTCTTGGCATCGGCCACCGTGTCGCCGCAGCGCACATGCACCCGCGCGGTGAAGCGCTTGACCGCTTGCGCCCATTGCCCGGCTGGGCGCGCATGCAGGCCGTTGGGGTAGTTGAGCGACAGCTTGTGGCCCAGCGGAAAGTCCTCCAGCCCGGCGGCCTCGGCCGCCCCTGCGGACTCCTCGCCCGTGAGCGCCCGCACGATCTCGCCGGCATCCCGCGTGGTCGCCAGACGGTCCATCAGGGGGTCGTCGCGCATCAGGCGGGTCAGGCGGCGCAGCACCGCGATGTGCTCGTCCGACGCGGCGGCAATGGCCACCACCAGGCGTGCCTGCTTGGCATCGTCGCCCCAGCGCACACCGCCCGGTACCTGCAGCACGGCCAGGCCGGTGCGCCGCACGAGGTGCTTGTCCTCGACCATGCCGTGCGGAATGGCCAGGCCCTGGCCCAGGAAGGTGTTGGCGACTTTCTCGCGCTGCAGCAGGCTGTCGGTGTAGGCGGGCTGGGCATGGCCGGCCTGGGCCAGCAGCGCGCCCGCGGCGCGCACGGCATCTTCTCGGTTGTGGGGCGCGGCGCCCAGGCGGACCTCGACCGGGATCGTGGACATGGTGCGATGTCTCCTTGTTTTGGTATCGATTCCAGAGCAGGATTATGAAACTGCTTTTCAGAGCGGACAAGGCTGCGAAGAACCCCTTTCCTATGGAAATTCGGGTAATCCCCTATGAATGAATGCCACGGCAACCCCCGCGAGGCAGCGCAGAATCAACGCCCTGGCCTGTCGCCGCCTGCGGCAAGATCGGCCGTCGCAAAGTGATTTCAGGAATCGATACCAGAACGCCGGTTTCTTTTGTAGGAGAAAGCCGCTTGGCCAGCATCAAGGACGTCGCGGAGCGCGCGGGCGTCTCCACCACCACCGTATCGCGCGTGCTGTCGAACCCCGCCGCCGTGAGCACGCCGCTGCGCGAGCGCGTCGAGCAGGCCATCGCCGCGCTCGCCTACCGCCCCAACCTGGCGGCCCGGCGCCTGCGCCAGCAGCGGGCCTCGCTGGTGGGGCTGATCGTCTCGGACATCCGCAGCCCGTTCTTCACCGACGTGGGCCGCGCGGTGGAGGACTTGGCCTACCGCCACGGCCTACGGCTCATCCTGTGCAACACCGATGAAGACCCGGCCAAGGAGCAGTCCTACCTCGAACTGATGGCCGACGAGCAGGCCAGCGGCGTGATCCTCTCGCCCACCATGGAAGGCCTCAAGCGCCTGCGGCCCGCCGACTGGCCGTTTCCGATGGTGCTGGTGGACCGCGCCCTCGACACCACCCGCGCCGACCGCGTCGTGCTGGACAACCGCGCGGCCGCCCGGCGGGCCACCGAACACCTGCTGGACGCCGGCTACCGCCGCATCGCTGTGCTGGCTGGCACGCACAGCACCACAGGCCAGGAGCGCCAGGCCGGCTACGCGGATGCGCTGCGCGAACGCGGGCTGGCGCCCGATCCGCACTGGGTCGCCCCCACGCGCGAGGCCGGCATGGCCACCGCCACGGCGCTGCTGGCGGGCACCGGCGGCGTGCCACGCCCGGACGCCTTGCTGGCCACGAACGGCCTGCTGCTGCTGGGCGCGGTGCACGCGATCCAGGCCGCGGGCCTGTCCATGCCGAACGACATCGGCCTGGCCGGCTTCGACAACAACGACTGGACGGCCTTGCCGGCCCTGGACGTGACGGTGATCGCGCAGCCCACCTACGACATCGGGCGCACCGCGGCCGAGTTGCTGCTGCAGCGGCTGGCAGAGCCCGAACGGACGGTGCGGCGGGTGGTGCTGGAAGGAGCGCTGCTGGCGCGGGGCTCCACGCGCAGGGGATGACGAGGCTGAGCTCGAAACGGTTGGCGGGGAATCGTCCGCCCAGCGATGCGCAGCACCACCCCATCCAGGCTCAGCGCCGTTGGCTGCCGCGCGCCATGCCCGATATCGCGTAGGTTCCCGCTGCTTTGACAAGGACCCGAATGGCATGGGTCTTTTCCACCGTGTCGTGCTCGTACTGCGCCTTGATCGCGATCTCGATTCCGCTACCCACCTTCCTGCACCGCATTTCCTGAATGGCGTACTGGCTGTGGTCGTCATTGAGTTCGGGAAACGCCAGGGTCCGGACCAACTCCGACCTCCGCTCCTGCGTCGGCTGCGTGAGCCACTGCACGTAGATCTCGCTGCCCGCCCCTTCGTGCACATCGACAACGACCACACGGTAGTAACCTGCCCGGTCCGCCTGGGTCCAGGCGCCGCAGGTTTCGACCTTTTGCACAGACAGGGGTAGGGATTCCACTTGGCGCGTGAGCAATGATTCGCTGGCTGTGGCGCCCAGTGGCAGGGCAAGGAATGCCATTAAGGCGATGCGGCTCATGACTCAGCGCATCCTTTTAATTTCAATCTGATTATTATCTGCTCTGCAATCGCAACCATTGACTTACACGAGTCTCAATGATTTTTTAAACTCCATCGCTCTGCGGAAGAATTTTAAAAATTTATTTCTTTTCAAAAACAGAAGAGTCAGCATTCGTTACCGCATTAGAAATGATAGGAAATATTTCTTTATACAATCCGACACCTGCCCTTCCAAAGCGCTCTTCAACATCGTTCTCAAAAAATTCCTGCCTGTTCGCAAAACACTTATTGGTCAGTGCGCATCCTTCAACCGCGTATGCATCGAACGATCCACCACAATTGCCTTCCATGATGTTGCACGAAGCCGCCAACCACGCCGTCGTAAATATTTGATGTGCCCCTTCCTGTTTATACGACTTGCCGTTCAACCATATTCCATCACCATTTTCATAAAAAAGAGCCGCCGAAAACTGCTCCAAAAGGAGCGGATCACGGGAATCAAAGATTTTCCGAACGATTTGGGCTCGCTCTTGATTACCAAGCGCTTTACCAGCAGTTGAGTCAATCAGCTTGATGTAGGGATCGCCGCCTTGGCTGGCAGCTTGACGTATCGCCCTGATATGCTCGGGCGAAATTTCAGACTCGATGAAGGATGAACACCTTTCCTCGCGCAGAATTTTTGCCGCCTCTTGCTCTCGAGACTGTGCTACCCAATCCAACCGCGCCTGATCCCTTTTGGTGGCCGCGCAGCGCATCACGATATTCAAGGCATAAAGCCCGCCTCCTTTATCGAAATTTTGCATTGCATCAAGATAGACCTTCCTTAAATTTCTTGACTCATGGAAATTTTTCGCCAAGCTATTTACAACTTTTCCAGCCGGGGCTTCCACTTGACGAGTTGACACCTCCTCATGATCCGCAAGATTTTCCCCCACTCCGGCGCTGAACGGAGGCGGCGCAGATTTGGCACCATTATTCGTTTGCATCTTTGGAGCAGCCCCCCCTCCAAAAGACAGATGGTTCCACGCCAATATAGCGAAAATCCCAACAACCACGCAGGACACTGCTATTTTTTGCATCATCCGCATACCGGATGCGGCGTCACTACGCCAGCAGGAGTACTCCCGGGCTCAAGGGTGCCCGGCATGGGCGACCCTGGAGTCACAGTGGAGAATAGCGGTGAAATCACTGCCCACTGCTCTTTATAGCCATCAGCATAAATAACGACAAAATACCCTTTTCTATCAACCGAGTTATTGATACCAAATCGAGTCCAAAAAGTATCAAAGAGCTTGAGGCGGCGGTAAACCTCTTCCGCTGCAATCCAACGCTCGGTTACGCTGCTCTGGGAAGTGACCTCTTTACTAGACCCAGAAGAACTACACCTTACGCTGCTCGCATCTGCAAATGAAGCAGCACCGGCAATAAGAATAGGATATTCATCAAAGGGCACAGCCCCTCCCTGGCCACCGCCATAACTGTAGGTATCGTAGCCAAAGCTATAGTAGCCCTGAGCAGTCACGGTAACCTGTGGAAGTGTTTGAGCGAATGCAACCAACGGCAAAGCAAAGACGAGCGGAGCCAAAATACGTTTCATTTTCCCTCCCAGAAAGTTATGCATGCAATGCGAAACATTCGCAATACTATCAAGACATTCTGGCATAGCAAAATTTTTCTGATGCCGCGGCCATAAGAATGTAGAACTATTCATAGGTTCTGTTGCAAAAAGCCCATGGTCGATGGCAGCCAGAGCTTCCGCCAGATAAGCCAAACCGAAAGCAGAAGCAAATCTATTTCTCAATATAAGATTTGCACAACATAACACTTGTATCAGTAGGTTCGCCACACCGGGCGAACATCCATTCCTTATTCCTGGCGCGGGCTGACCTTGCCGGCCGCCAACTTGGCCCGCTCCCGCGCCACCTCGACGTCGGCATCGAACGCCAGCGCCACGCCCATGCGCCGCTTCACGAAACTCTCGGGCTTGCCGAACAGGCTCAGGTCGGTGTTCGACACGCGCGTGGCCCCGGCTCACCGCCGTTGCTGCAGCCAGGCCATGAGGGCCCCCTTCTCCATCGGCATGGCGATGTGGTAGCCCTGGCCCTCGTGGCAGCCCATGTCCAGCAGGGCACGCAGCGCCGCGGCATCCTCGATGCCCTCGGCCAGCACCTGCAGCCCGAGCTTGCGGCCCAGTTGCGCCACCATTTCCGCGATGCGAACGCCGTGCGGCTCGCCCAGGTGGCGCACGAAGGAGCGGTCGATCTTGATGCGGTCGAGCGCCAGCCGCTCCAGGTAGCTCAGCGAGGAATAGCCCGTGCCGAAATCGTCGATCGCGATGGAGATGCCTTGCGCGCGCAGGCTGGACAGGGTCGAGTTCAGCAATTGGGTGGGCAGCGCGGCCACCGACTCCGTGATCTCCAGCTCCAGTTGCGGCCCCTGGAGCCCGCTGTCCGCCAGGGCCGCGCAGACCGTGTCGAAAAAAGCGGGGTCCTGCAACTGCACGGACGACACGTTGACCGCCATGCGCCCGGGTGCATGGCCCGCCTCCAGCAACTCCCGCATGCAGGCGCACGCGGTGGACAGCACCCACTTGCCCAGCGCCACGATGAGTCCCGAATGCTCGGCCACCGGAATGAACTGGTCGGGCGATATCAGCTGGCCGTCGTCCGCGCGCCAGCGCACCAGGGCTTCCAGCCCCACCAGGCGCCGGGTCGCCAGGTCGATCTGGGGTTGGTAGACCAGAAAGAGCTTGGCCGTGTCGATGGCCGCCCGCAGATCGGACAGCAGCAGCGCCCGGGTGCGGGCCTCGGCCCCCATGTGGTCCGAATATTCCACGTGCTGACCGCGGTGGTCGCGCTTGGCGCGCTTCAAGGCGATGGTGGCGTCCTTGACGAGATCGGCGCCCGCCTGCGGCACCTCGGGCAGGAAGACATAGCCGCAGGTGAGCGACACCTTTTGCGCCACGCCATTCACCGCCAGGGGCCGGCGGACGCAGTCCAGCAGCCGCTGCAGCGACACCTGCGCCACCGCCCCCAGCACGCCGAACGTGTCCGCCCCCAGGCGGGCCAGCAGCACGCCCGGTGGCAGTGCCGCGGACAGCGCGCGGGCGACCCGCTCCAGCAGGCAGTCCCCGAAGCGGTGGCCCATGACGTCGTTGGTGGCGCTGAAATCGTCGATGTCGAGCAGCGCCAGGATGTGACCGCGCGTGCCGAGGCGAGCGCACTCGTCCACCTTCTCGACGAAGTGCGCGCGGTTGGGCAGGCGGACCAGCGGGTCGTAATAGGCGTATTCGTGCAGCCGCGCGAGCAGGCCGTGGTTGTGCAGCAGGGTACCCAGGTTGGCGCAGAAGACATCCAGCATCTGGGTATCGAGCGCACCGCGCGCCGCGGGCACGTCGATGAAGACGGCCATGCCCTGCCGGCCCTGGTGCCCGATGTACAGCGCCACGCCGCCATCGGCGGCATACCCATTGCAGCGGCCCTCCAGCACACGGCGCAGCACGCTCCACTCGGGCCGGGCGGCAACGGCATCGAACGGGCCGTCAGCGAGGACGGCGAACCGGCCGGCGGCCGCCAGCACCTGGAACCGGCCCGCAGTCTCTCCCTGCTGCGCGCACACCAGCGCATGGCATGCGACGCCCAGCAATGCCGCCAGCTGGGTGATGACGCCCGAGGCGAAAGCCCGCGGATCGGTGGTCTCCAGCAAGGACGCGCTGGACCGCACGATGAGTTCCAGGCTGCGGCGGCTGGCCTCGGCGGCGCACAGCCGCTGGTAGGACCGCACGGAGGTGACGACCAGGGCCAGCAGCCGGTCATGCGTCAGCTCGGACTTGGGGCGGTAGTCGTTGATGTCGTACTGCAGCAGGGTGTCCAGGTCCATGACTGGCCCGGGCTGGCCCGTTCGCAGCACGATGCGCGCGTTGGGCAGGCGGGCGGCGTGGCGGATGAAGTCCACCAGCGCCAGGGCGGTGCCGGCCGCCGCGCCGGTGCCGCCCACCGGCTCCGAAGCCACGTCGAGCAGCACCATCGCCACGTTCGGCTCGCCCATCAGCAACGCACGCGCTTCTTCGCCCGAAAAAGCGTGCCGCGGCGCCAGGGCGCGGCCGAAAAGCGTGCGGCCCTGCAGCGCTGCGCGCATGGCCGCATGCACGCCTGCGTCGCTGTCCACGACGAGGATGCGCCAGTCGGGCTCGCCCTGCGGGTCGCGGGTGCGGACGGCGCGCGCGGCGGCGACTTCCGGCGCTGGACAGTCGGGCGCCACCCCGGCGTTCATGCGGCAGGCAGGTGGCGGCTGCACGGGGCGAGCGACACGCGATTGCGGCCGCCGCGCTTGGCAACGTACAAGGCTTCGTCCGCCAGACCGTAGGCGTTGTCGAAGGTACCGCCCTGCGCCAGGCAGCTCAGCCCGAAGCTGGCAGTGATGCCGCTGCCATCGGGCAGGTCGAAACGGTGGGACTCGATGGCCTGGCGCAAGGCCTCGGCCACCGGCATCGCCGTATCGTGGCCCTGCCCCGGCAGCACCACGGTGAATTCCTCGCCGCCGACCCGGCCGACCTGCGCGGTCGGGGGCACGACGGCCTGCAGGCAGGCGACCACGCCCAGGATCACCCGGTCGCCCACCGGGTGGCCGAAACTGTCGTTGATGCGCTTGAAATGGTCGATGTCCAGCACGATCAACGCGAGGCCGCCGCTTCGCAACTGCTGGTTGACCCGCTCGATGATGGCCGCCCGGTTGAGCACGCCGGTCAGCGGGTCGTGGTTGGCCCGGTACTCCAACTGGGCTGCCAGGTCCTGCAGCCGCAGGTTCAGCTGGTTCATGTCCAGTTCCGCCCGGTCGCTGCGGCGCACCAGGCGACGCGTCTCCCGCAGCAGCCGCTCGTAGGCGACCAGCAGATCGCCCAGCGCCTGCCGGCAGGGGGCCTCTTCCAGGCCTTCATGGCGCTGGTAGACGCTGCGTGCGACCAGCAAGGCCTGGTTTTCGGCTTCGAACAGGTCCGGGGGGGTCGCGGCGTCCATGGGCATCAGGCCGCGCTGACGGGGTGGGTCGAGAAATGGATGGCGGGAAAGTCTTCGCTGAGCTCCTGGCCGAATTCGAGGATGGTGTCGTCTTCCTCATCGTGGTACCAGTGCACCACGATCTCGTTGCCCGCGCCGGCCGCATCGCTGAGCGCCTCGATCAGGTTGAAGAGCATCTTGGTGCTCGAGCTGTTGAAGTAGGCGAGCGCGATGCTCACCTCGATTTTGGTGTCGACCTGCTCGGCCAGATAGGCCCTGAGCTGCGTGAGAACGTCGCCATAGAACGCCGCGGCATTCTCGGGGTAGGACTCGCCGCGCAAGCTCAGCGCGTGGGCGTCGAACTTGAAGTCCACCTCCGGTGAACTGGGGGTCGGTGCGATGTAGAGGTTGTCCATCTGTGATCTCGATTCGTTTGCGGGCTTGGCGCGTCAGATCGCCGCTTTCAGATAGAACACCGGCGCCTGGTCGGGTCCTTGCGTCGCGTCGAAGCCAAATTCCAGCGGTTCGCGGGCGTCGCGGGCCATGGTGAGGAACCCCATGCCTGCGCCCTTGCTGCCCTCGGGGGTCTCCTCGCGCAGGGTCTGGCGGTAGGCCTGCTTGATCTCTTCCAGCGTCATGCTGCGCAGCGCGGCCAGCTTCTCGCGCAGTTCGTCGGCGATACGCGGCTCCACCGGGTTGGCGCACAGCAGCAGGAAGCTGCCGTCGGCCTCGCGGCGGATGCATACCGAGCCGTGGCGCAGTTCGCCGTTGTCATGGCTGGGGGGCGTGAGCGTATCGGCGGAGTAATGGATGATGTTCTGCGCCATCTCCACGAAGGACGAGAACAGCTTGCGCCGCGTCGGTCCCGCCACGTCGGCGACCTCCAGCTGCAGTTTCACCGCATCGGCCATGGCCGCGATGATGTTCTGCGAGAAGTAGCCCACGTAGTAGAAGATGACGCGGTGCTGCCTGGCCAGGTTGAAGAAGGAACCGGGGTTTTCAGCGTTCATGAACGAGGACATGGCGGATTTCCGTCTCAGGTGCGAAAGCAAAAAAAGGTGAGGTCGTCGCGGCGGTGGTGATCGCCCTGGCCCTGCCACTGCTCCAGCGCATCGAGCACGGCCCGGTTGATCTCCGCGGGCGTGCGCTCCCGCTGCTCGAAGAGCAACTCCCGCACGCGGCGTTTTCCCAGCGCGATCGCGCGCGGGCCGCCCACCTGGTCGATCAGGCCGTCGGTGCTGACGAAAAGCAGCGTGCCGGGGGGCAGGATCAGCTCCTGGTTGTTCCAGGCGAAATCGAAGTCGCTGTCCACGTAGCCCACGCCTTTGCGCTGTCCTTCGATGATCTCGACCGCGTCGGCGCCGGGCCGCACCAGGAACAGCGACAGCCGCGCCCCCGCGAAGACCAGGCGCCCCTGCGCCGGCTCGAACCAGAAGCAGGCGGCATCCATGCCGTCGTTGGAGCGCTCCGTGCCTTCCTGCGCATCCTGCTGCCCCAGCATCTGCTTGATGCTGCGGTTCACGCTGCCCAGCAGCTGCGCGGGATCGCGGGCGCCGTGCTGCTTGATCGCCTGGTTGAGGCTGGTGGAGGCGATCAGGGTCATGAAGGCGCCCGGCACGCCATGGCCCGTGCAGTCGGCGACGGTGGCGAACCAGCCGTCAGGCTCGGTGCTGAACTGGTAGAAGTCGCCCCCGACCACGTCGCGCGGCTCCCAGACCAGGTGCGCGCCGGGGCACACGCGTGCCAGCGCCTCGAGCGAGCTGCGCAGCGTGGACTGCTGGATCACGCTCGCGTATTCGATGCTGTGCATGACCTGGCGGTTGCGCGAGGCCTGCATGTCGGCCACCACACGCATCAGCTGCAGCCCGTTGCCCACGCCGATGAAGGCCCCCTCGTGGGTGATGATGAAGCCATCGGACAGGGCCTTTTCGCCGCATTCCACCGTCTTGAACGTCAGCGCCTCGATGTCCAGCGCGGCATCGACGATCAGCGGCTCCTTGTCCATGAACGCGATGCAGCTCTTGCGGCCGTAGAGCTCCATGCGAAACGGCTTGCTCATCTGGGAGAGGAAGATGTTCCGGTTGATCAGCCCGATGGGCTGCCTGCCCTCCACGACGGGCAGGCTGACGAGGTCGCGGTGCTGGCCGAACACCTCCATGACCTGTTCGTTGGTCTGGTCGGTCGTCATGCAGGGCACCATGTTGCACAGGTCCGCCGCACTGGGCTGACGGAAACGGGGCCGAAAGCTGCTCAGGTACTCGGAATTTGCGGACATGGGGGCCAAGGGGGCTGTTTGTTAGCAAATGTTATTCATTTCATATTTCGCCGCGATGACAGGATGGTGACGGTTTGGCGCTGCGCAAAAGGCAGCACGGCAGGCCAATGCATCGCAGAGCAGCAAGTTCGGACCCTGCGCACCCTTTTCGCCCGCGGCTCCGGCCATGGCGCAGGGCTCTGCAGCCTCTTGCCACATCCCTTTCCACAGAAGTGCCCTGCGCCTCGAAAAGATGCTCCCCGTCCATCGCTCAACGCCGCCCCGCCAAAGGCCGGTCTCGGAGGCATCCCCTTCGGCGCCGCGCCCCACGGACCGCCTGATTCCCCCGTCTCCTGAGAGCCTGGAAGGCGGGCCGAAGCTTGCGAGGCGTCCCCGCCCCGACACCACGCCCGACGCGGCCCCAGCCGCTGCCGAAACCCTCCGTCCACGGGGCAATTTCCTCACGCGCATGCTGCGCTCGCCGCTGCATCAGAGCGCGGCATCGCCTTCCCGCTCACCGCTGCACGCATCCTCCGGTTCGGCCCCGCGCTCGCCGCTGCATCCCTCGACCGCCAGCCCGCCGTCAGACATGGCGCGGGGAATCGACACCTGGCTGAAGCAAAGCCTGGCGACGGCCCAGGGCGATGCGGCAGGCGCGACGTCCTCCACCAGCGCTGCCACTGCAGACGCCGTCCCCGCAGTGCGAAAAAAACTGAAGCAGGCCGCCGCCGCCATGAAAGAGGCCGCAGCCTCAGGGAACACGGCGCTGACCCTGGACGATTTTCCTGGCAAGACGCTGCCGCAGGCCCTGGGCGACATGCAGTCGCTGCAAGCCTTGATAGTGCGCGGCACGGCGCTCACGGAATTGCCCGACAACATCGGCGCGATGCAGCGTCTCACGACGCTGACCCAGACCGGCGGCAAATACGAGCGCCTGCCGGGCAGCTTGACCGAGCTGAAGAACCTGAATCACCTCGAACTGCGCGACGTGTCCCGCCTGAGAGCGCTTCCGGAGACTCTCGGGCAGCTCAAGAACCTCCGCTTCCTGACCGTGCAATCCGCTCGCCGGCTGCAATCGCTGCCTGCCAGCCTGACAGACTTGCGGCTGCTGCGAGAACTGGATCTGCAGAACAACAAGCGCCTCGAAAAGCTGCCGATCGCCCTGGGCAAGCTACGGGGCCTGGCATCGCTTTACTTGAACGGTTGCTCCGCTTTGCGTGAGTTGCCCGCGAGCATCGGCGACCTGTCCAATCTGCGCACGCTGGACCTGCGAGGCACCGGGATCACACGCCTGCCGCGCACCCTCGCCAGGCTGCCGGCGCACTGCAATATCCTGGTGCCGGAATCGCTGAACGCCCAGCTGGAGCAGATCCGCAATCCCCAGGCAGCGGGCGCGGCCGGCCCCTCCCATGCAGTCCGCAGGCCTGCCAACGCGCCGTCGCGCTCCGCCGTACGGCCGGACGCACGGCTGACCGAACTCGGCAACGAGTTGAGACGCATCGACGAGGACCTGGCCCGGCATTTCGAGCGATGGGCACAAGGCCTCAGCATCCAGGGCAGATTCGGCGCACAGCGATTGACCCATGACACCATCGACATGGTCGAGGAAGTCGTGGCCGAAGCGGTCGGGTCCGAAACCTATCGCAGTTCATTCGCCGAGTTTGTCGACGCGCATGCCCCCAGGCAGCGCAACCCCCTGGACGGCGTGACGATCGCAGGAGGGGCGCCGGAGATCGAGGGCGATGTCCGGACCGCCTATTCGCATCTGCTGGAGCACCGGATCCTGCACACGAAGGACCGTGAAGAAGCGCTTTCCCTCGTGACGCAGGCGCTGCAGGATCCCGAGATGCGGATGTCGCGGCATCGCCTTCTGGAGGAATGGGACCCCGTGGCCCTGCGGGAGCAAATGTGGCCCCCGCTGCGCGCCTACGTCACCCTGCACGACAAGAAAGGCGCCGCCGCCATGGAAAAGGCCGCTGGCAAAGCCGTGGCGGCCTTCGAGAAGGCCGAGAAAGGCCGGATGACGGACAACGCGGCCAGTGAACGGAACAAGAAGGAGCAGGGGATCGCGAATGCGGCCATCCAGCAACGGGCCGCGCAACTGGTCAAGGAATGGGGGTTCACCCGCTGAGGCAGCGCCCCACCCGTGGTTCAGCCCCTCGGCCCATACCGCAGACCGCCCGTGACCTGGCAGCCGGCTGGAAAGGTCACCCCTTGCGTGGCCTGACCTTGCCGGCCGCCAGCTTGGCCCGCTCGCGCGCCACCTCGACATCGGCATCGAACGCCAGCGCCACGCCCATGCGCCGCTTCACGAAACTCTCGGGCTTGCCAAACAGGCGCAGGTCGGTGTTCGGCACGCGCAGGGCCTCATCCACGCCGTCGAAGGCGATGCCTTGCGCATCCATGCCGCCGTAGATGACGGCGCTGGCACCCGGGCTGCGCAGGGCGGTGTTGACGGGCAGGCCCAGGATGGCGCGGGCGTGCAGCTCGAACTCGCTCTGCACCTGC
Source organism: Acidovorax sp. SUPP1855 (assembly GCF_030158955.1). Taxonomy (NCBI): domain Bacteria; kingdom Pseudomonadati; phylum Pseudomonadota; class Betaproteobacteria; order Burkholderiales; family Comamonadaceae; genus Acidovorax; species Acidovorax sp. SUPP1855. Next base: position 152,569 of record NZ_BQXI01000011.1, read on the forward strand.
GTGGCCAGGGTGACCAGGCCCGTGTCGTGCGGGCGGGGGCTCACCTCGCTGAACCACACGGCATCGCCCTTCACGAACAGTTCCACCCCGAAGAGCCCCTGGCCGCCGAGGTCGTCGGTCACGGCCTTGGCGATCTCACGGGCGCGCTCCAGGGCCGCGGGGCGCATGGGCTGGGGCTGCCAGCTTTCCACGTAGTCGCCGCTGACCTGGATGTGGCCGATGGGTTCGCAAAAGTGCGTTTCGGGCTGGCCGCCTTCGCCGAGCGCGCGCACGGTGAGCAGGGTGATCTCGTAGTCGAAGTCGATGAAGCCTTCGACGATGACGCGGCCATGGCTCACGCGGCCGCCGGCCATGGCGTAGTCCCAGGCCTTTTGCACGTCGGCCGGGCCGTCGATCTTGCTCTGGCCCTTGCCGGAGCTGCTCATCACGGGCTTGACGATGCAGGGGTAGCCGATGCCGCCGTCAATGGCCGCCTGCAGCTCTTCCAGCGAATTGCAGAATTGGTAGGGGCTGGTGGGCAGGCCCAGCGTTTCGGCGGCCAGGCGGCGGATGCCTTCGCGGTCCATGGTCAGGCGCGCGGCACGGGCGGTGGGAATCACGCGCACGGTGCCGGCGGCCTCCAGCTCTTCGAGCATGGGCGTGGCGATGGCCTCGATCTCGGGCACCACGAGGTGGGGCCGCTCGGCCTCGATGAGCGCCTTGAGCTGGGCCGGATCGCTCATGGTGATGGTGCGCGCGTGGTGGGCCACCTGCTGGCCGGGCGCGTTCTCGTAGCGGTCCACGGCAATGGTCTCCACGCCCAGGCGCTGCAGGGCGATGAGGACTTCCTTGCCCAGCTCGCCCGAGCCGAGCAGCATGACTTTGGTGGCCGAGGGCGAAAGGGGGGTGCCGAGAGTGGTCATAGCAGGTGAAGGGATGGAATGAAGAAGAAGGGTCGGGAAAAAACGGGGGCGCGGTCCCGGAGGACGGCGAACAATAATAGACGCCCATGGCGCACCCCCCCCTTCTCCAGATCGATCACCTGCACAAGCGCTACGGCGATGCCACGGTGGTCGACGATGTCTCGTTCTCCATCGCGCCCGGCGAATGCCTGGGCGTCATCGGCCCCAACGGCGCCGGCAAGACCACCACCATCCGCATGTGCCTGGGCCTGACCGCGCCCGACGGCGGCAGCGTGCATTTCCACCCGGAAGGGGCCGGCACGCCGCTGGCCATGCCCCAGGACGCGCTGGCCATCAAGGCGCAGCTGGGCGTGGTGACGCAGTTCGACACGCTGGACCCGGACTTCACCTGCGCGGAGAACCTGCGCATCTTCGGCCGCTACTTCGGGCTCAAGGGCGCGGTGATGCAGGAGCGCGTGCCGCGCCTGCTGGAGTTCGCGGCACTCACGCACAAGGCCGGCGCCAAGCCGGGCGAGCTGTCGGGCGGGATGAAGCGGCGCCTGTCGCTGGCCCGCGCCCTGGTGAACGACCCGCGCCTGCTGCTGCTGGACGAGCCCACCACCGGCCTGGATCCGCAGGCCCGCCACCTGATGTGGGAGCGCCTGCAATTGCTGGTGCAGCAGGGCAAGTCGATCCTGCTGACCACGCATTTCATGGACGAGGCCGAGCGCCTGTGTTCGCGCCTGCTGGTGCTGGACCACGGCCGCAAGATCGCCGAAGGCCGCCCGCGCGAGCTGATCGCCGAGCACCTGGAGCCCGACGTGGTGGAGCTGTTCGGCGTGGGCGCCGTGGCGCTCGCCGAAGACGCCGCCCTGCGCCCGCTCGCCGCCCGGGTGGAGGTGAGCGGCGAGACGGTGTTTTTCTACACGCACGACGCCCGGCCGCTGCTGGCCGCCCTCAGCACGCACGGGCACCTGCGCACGCTGCACCGGCCGGCCAACCTGGAAGACCTGTTCCTGAAACTCACCGGCCGGCAGATCCGCGAAGACGGCTGAACCGGCCGCCTGGTAAAAAAGCCGGGCCGCGCGGCTTTCGAAAAAAATATTTCGCGCGGCCTGCATCCAAACGGCGTTCCCATGGGTAGTACCTGCAGCAGCGGAGATTGCTGCTGCTTTTTTCAACCCAACCGAAGACAAGGGAAACGCCATGACCATCCAGCCAACGCTCTCTCGCCTCATCCCCCTGACCGGCGCCATCGCCGCCGCGGCCCTGCTCGCGGCCTGCGGCTCCATGTCGGCATCGGGCCCGAAGTTCTCGCAGGACAGCCTGCCCGAGTCGATCAAGGTGCCGGCCGGCAACAAGGTGGCCTGGGAAACCGTGGGCGTGGGCGACATCACCTACGAATGCCGCGACAAGGCCAACATGCCCGGCCAGACCGAATGGGTGTTCGTGGGACCGAAGGCCGTGCTGAACGACCGCAGCGGCAAGCAGGTGGGCACGTATTACGGCCCGCCCGCCACCTGGGAGGCGCAGGACGGCTCCAAGGTCACCGCCACGCAGCTGGCCGTGGCGCCGGCCGGCACCGGCAACCTGCCCTACCAGCTCGTGAAGGCCAACCCGGCCATGGGCTCGGGCGCGCTGACGGGCGTGACCTTCATCCAGCGCGTGGCGCTCAAGGGCGGCGTGGCCCCGGCCGCGGCCTGCACCGCCACCAACAAGGGCGACCGCCAGACCGTGAAGTACCAGGCCGACTACATCTTCTGGAAGGCCGCCTGACGGCCCGGGCGGGTCTTTCAGGGTCGAAAGCCTTTGGAGCACGGTCATGTCGGCTACCATGCGGCCCACGTTCCGGGCGGCCGATCGACGCCAGCGCCCGGCCTTCGACCGCTGGAGCCACCGCCCCTTGCCTTCCACGCCTGCCGCTGACGACGACTTCGACTACGAAGCCACCCTGGCCCGCTGCGCGGCGGGCGACCGGCAGGCCATGCGCCGCCTGTACGAGCACGAGGGGCCGCGCCTGCTGGGCGTGGCCTGGCGCATCGTGCGGCAGCGGGCGTTGGCCGAGGACATCGTGCACGACGCCTGCGTGAACATCTGGACGCGCGCCGGCAGCTTCGATGCCAGCCGGGGCAGCGCCCGCGGCTGGATCTACAGCGTGGTGCGCAACCTGGCCCTGAACGCCGTGCGCGATGCGGGCCGTCACCTCGACGTGGACGACGACACCGTGCAGGCCCTGGAGGCCGAGCAGTCGGTGCAGGCCCACCGCGAGATCGCGGAAGCCTTCGAACTCAACGCCAGCCTGGGCCGCCTGCAGCACTGCCTGGAGGGCCTGGACCCGGCGCGGCGCAACTGCGTGCTGCACGCCTATGTGGATGGCTGCTCGCACGGCGAAATCGCCGAACGCCTGGGCGCGCCGCTGGGCACCGTGAAGGCGTGGATACGGCGCAGCCTGACCTCGCTGCGGGAGTGCATGGCATGACCGCGCCGATCCCCCATCCCGCCGTGCCCGAAGACCTGAACCTGCTGGCCGGCGAGTACGTGCTGGGCACCTTGTCCGCCGCCGCCCGCGCCCGCGTGGCGCAGCGCCTTTCATCGGACCCGGCCCTGCAGCGCGCCGTGGCCGACTGGGAAGCGCGGCTGCTGCCGCTGGCCGGGCTGGCCGAGCCGATCGCACCGCCGGCCCAGCTGTGGACGCGCATCGATGCCTCGCTGCAGGCCGCCGACGGCGCACAGGCCAGCGCGCCCGCCGCCCATTCACATTCCCATTCACCGGCCGCGCCACCAGCGCCCCGGCCGGCGCCGGCCCGGCCTTCCCGAAACTGGTGGAACCACCTGGGCCTGTGGCGCGGGCTGGCGGGCTCGGGCTTTGCCATGGCGGCCGTGCTGGCCGCGGTGCTGGTCACCCGCGTGGCACCGCAGGCCACGCCCCCGCAGTTCATGGTGGTGCTGGTGGCACCGCAGGACAAGGCGCCCGGCTGGGTCGTGCAGGCAAATTCGCCCAGCGCGCTCCAGCTCATTCCGCTGGGCGTGGCCGAAGTGCCCGCGGGCCGCGCGCTGGAGTTCTGGACCAAGGCCGACAGCTGGAGTGGCCCGGTCTCGCTGGGACTGGTCCAGCCCGGCCAGTCATTGCAGTTGGCGCTGGAAAAGCTGCCGCCGCTGCAGCCCAACCAGTTGTTCGAGTTGACGCTGGAGCCCCCGAGCGGCTCGCCCATCGGCAAGCCCACCGGCCCGATCCAGTACATCGGCCGGGCGGTGAAGGTGCTGTGAGCCCGGCCGCGGCCCGTCGCTCGGCCGCCGCACAATAGCGCCATGTCCACCGCCCCCCACCCCAGCCCCGCCACGCCGGTCCGACCGGCCACCCCCTCGATCTGGCGCGCGCCCGAGCTGTCCGCCCGCTGGTGGCCCGTCTTCCTGCGCAACCTGCTGGTGTGGCGCAAGCTGGCCATCCCCAGCCTGGTGGGCAACATCGCCGAGCCGCTGATGTGGCTGGTCGCCTTCGGGTACGGCATGGGCGCGCTGGTGGGCCAGGTGAACGTGGGGGGCACGCAGGTGCCCTACATCCTGTTCCTGGCCAGCGGCTCCATCTGCATGAGCGCCATGAACGCGGCCAGCTTCGAGGCGCTGTACTCGGCCTTCTCGCGCATGCACGTGCAAAAGACCTGGGACGGGATCATGAACGCGCCGGTCAGCCTGGACAACGTGGTGCTGGCCGAGATGCTGTGGGCCGCCTTCAAGGCCGTGTTCACAGTGACCGCCATCCTGGGCGTGATGCTGGCGCTGAAGATCAGCCACAGCCCCAAGCTGCTCGTGGCCTGGCCCGTGCTGCTGTTCGTGGGGGTGATGTTCTCCAGCATCGCGCTGATCTTCAACGCGCTGGCCAAGGGCTACGACTTCTTCACCTACTACTTCACGCTGGTGCTCACGCCGATGATGTTCCTGTCGGGCGTGTTCTTCCCGCGCGAGCAGTTGCCCGCCGTGGTGCGCCATGTGTCCGACTGGCTGCCGCTGGCCAACGCGGTGGAGCTGGTGCGCCCGCTGTTCATGGACCAGTGGCCCGCGCACCCGCTGCGCCACGGCCTGGTGCTGGTGGTCACCACGGTGGTGGCGTTCTGGACGGCGCTGGCGCTCACGCGCAAGCGGTTCCAGGCCTGATGGAACACGCCTTCAGGCCCCCACCAGCAGCGTAGCTGCGCGATCCGCCTCAGGCCGCTGCGCGCAGCAGGTCCACGGCCTTTTCCGCGACCATGATGGTCGGCGCGTTGGTGTTGCCGCTCACGATGCGCGGCATGACCGACGCGTCGACCACGCGCAGGCCGTCCAGGCCGTGCACGCGCAGGTCCGCGCCCACCACGTCCATCGCGCCGGGCCCCATGCGGCAGCTGCCCACCGGGTGGTACACCGTGTCGGCATGCTGGCGGATGAACTGCCCGATGGCCTCTTCGGTCTGCGCCGCGGCCGAGGCCGGCATTTCGCGCGCGCCGTGCGTGGCCAGCGCCGGCTGCGCCAGCCACTCGCGCATGCGGCGCACGCCGCGCACCATGCGCTGCAGATCGTCCGGATCGGCGAAGAAGGCCGGGTCCACCAGCGGCAGGGCGTGCGGGTCGGGGCCGGCCAGCGTGACCCGGCCGCGGCTCAGGGGCTGCAGCAGGCACACGTGGCACGAGTAGCCGTGGCCCAGCACCGTGCGGCGGCCGTGGTCCACGAGCTTGCCGATCACGAAGTGCAGCTGCAGGTCGGGCGCGGCCTCCTCGGGGCGGCTCCGGATGAAGCCGCCGGCTTCGGCGAAATTGGTCACCAGCATGCCGCGCCGGTGCGCCCTCCATTCGCGCACCCCGCGCAGCATCTGCCACGCGGCGGTGGGCGAGAGGCCGAACAGGTCCGTCAGGCGCGGCGCGTCCATCACCTGCACCACGTCGGGGTGGTCGTGCAGGTGCTCGCCCACGCCGGGCAGGTCGTGCACCACGGCGATGCCGTGGCGCTGCAGCGCCGCGCCCGGTCCCACGCCCGACAGCATCAGCAACTGCGGCGACAGCAGCGCGCCCGCGCTCAGCAGCACCTCGCGCGCGGCGCGCACCATGTGCGACTGCCCGCCCTGGCGGTACTCCACGCCCACGGCGCGCCGGCCCTCGAACAGGATGCGCGTGGCGCGCGCGTGCGTCACCACCTGCAGGTTGGGCCGGCCGCGGTGCGGGGCGAGGTAGGCCTTGGCGGCGCTGAAGCGCTCGCCCGCGCGGTGGGTGACCTGGTACCAGCCCACGCCCTCCTGCGTGGCACCGTTGAAGTCGGGATTGCGCGCATGGCCGGCCTGCACGCCGGCCTCGATGAAATCGCGCGCGATGCGGTGGGGCGCCGGCAGGTCCATCACGTTGAGCGGGCCGCCCGTGCCGTGTAAGGCGTCGGCGCCGCGCTCGTTGTGCTCGGCGCGGCGAAAGTACGGCAGCACGTCGCTCCAGGCCCAGCCCGGGTTGCCCTCGGCGGCCCAGTGGTCATAGTCGGCCGGCTGGCCGCGCAGGTAGATCATGGCGTTGAGCGAACTGGAGCCGCCCAGCACCTTGCCGCGTGGCTGGTAGCCACGGCGTCCGTTCAGGCCGGGCTGCGGCGTGGTGTGCTGCCCCCAGCCGAAGGCGCCGGTGCGCGCCATCAGGGCGATGCCGGCCGGGCAGTGGATGAGGGCACTGGTGTCGGGCGGGCCGGCCTCCAGCAGGCACACGCGCACGGCGGGGTCTTCGGTCAGGCGCCCCGCCAGCACGCAGCCGGCCGAGCCACCGCCGATCACGATGTAGTCGAACATGTCCGTTGTCTCCTCTGTGCCAGTGGCCGCGGCCGCTGGGGTGTCGCACCGGCCGCGCCGCCCGCGATTGCCGATACGATCACGCCGATCCGCGCAACCCTTGGTTTTTTTGATTTGGCTATTTGGCCGGAAAGACTTTATATGACGATCACGACCGTCGGCATCATCGGCGCAGGCACCATGGGCAACGGCATCGCGCAGGCCTGCGCCGTGTCGGGCATCCACGCGGTGATGGTGGACATCTCGGAGGCCGCCGTGCAAAAGGGCCTGGCCACCGTGGCCGGCAGCCTGGACCGGCTCATCAAGAAGGAAAAGATCACCGCCGCCGACAAGGACGCGGCCCTCTCGCGCATCCGCACCTCGACGAACTACGACGACCTCAAGGCCGCGCAGATCGTGATTGAGGCGGCCACCGAGAACCACGAGCTCAAGGTGAAGATCCTGAAGCAGGTGGACGCCATCGTGGCGCCGGAGGTCATCATCGCCTCCAACACCTCGTCGATCTCCATCACGCAACTGGCCGCCGCCACGTCGCGGCCCGACCGCTTCATCGGCATGCATTTCTTCAACCCGGTGCCGATGATGGCGCTGGTGGAGATCATCCGCGGCCTGCAGACCAGCGATGCCACGCACGACACGGTGAAGGCCCTGTCCGAGTCGCTGGGCAAGAGCCCCATCACCGTGAAGAATGCGCCCGGCTTCGTGGTGAACCGCATCCTGGTGCCAATGATCAACGAGGCGTTCTTCGTGCTGGCCGAGGGCCTGGCCACGCCCGAGGACATCGACGCGGGCATGAAGCTCGGCTGCAACCAGCCCATCGGCCCGCTGGCGCTGGCGGACATGATCGGCCTGGACGTGTGCCTGGCGGTGATGAACGTGTACCTGACCGAGTTCGGCGACAGCAAATACCGCCCCTGCCCGCTGCTCAAGGAAATGGTGGCCGCCGGCCGCCTGGGCCGCAAGACCGGGCACGGCGTGTACGCGTACTGACCTTCCCCGGGGCATGGGCAGCCCCGGCCCCTCCAACGGGTCAGGCCATGTTTGCTATATTTTCAATAGCGCCATGCCCTAGTACTCATTGCGTTGGGGGCCGTTTTGACGCATACCCTCGGCGGCAGGACACACACGTTCAGCCGCCTTCCACAGCCCCGCGCTACACCCATTCGTCGCTGCCGCCTGCACGCCGCACGTCAAGCCCCCAGCGCTGATGGGGTGATGCCCAATTCAATTGCTCACAATTTAATTGGGCATCACAATCCAACCCATGCCCCGCCCCGACGCCCTCGCCCACCCGGTCTCCACGCCCAGCCCCGCCCTGCTGCAGCTGGACAACCAGGTCTGCTTCGCGCTGTATTCCGCGTCGCTGGCGATGACCAAGCTCTACAAGCCGCTGCTGGAGTCCATCGGCCTCACCTACCCGCAGTACCTGGTGATGCTGTCGCTGTGGGAGCGCGACGGCATCACCGTCTCCGAACTGGGCGAGCGCCTGTTCCTCGACTCCGGCACGCTCACCCCGCTGCTCAAGCGCCTGGAGGCCTCGGGCCTGGTGACGCGGCTGCGCGATGCGCAGGACGAGCGCCGCGTGCGCACCACGCTCACCCCCGCCGGCCGGGCCCTGCGCGACCGCGCTGAAGCCATTCCCGCCTGCGTGCTGGAAAGCAGCCAGTGCACCCTCCCCGAACTCACCGCGCTGACCCGGCAGCTGCAGCAGCTGCGCAGCCGGATCGGCTCCGGCTAGCAGCCCCGTCCTCACCGCTTTTTCGTTCTCGCTTTCGTTGTCTTTTTTGTCCCTCAACCGCCCGCACCGCGGGCATTCACTGCAAAGGAATCACCATGCCATCGCTCGACCAAGTCCTCTACACCGCCCGCGCCCACACCACCGGCGGCCGCGACGGCGCCTCGCGCACCGATGACGGACGCCTGGACGTGACGCTCTCCGCCCCCGGCACCAGCGGCACGGGCACGAACCCCGAGCAGCTCTTCGCCGCCGGCTATTCCGCCTGCTTCATCGGCGCGCTGAAGGCCGTGGGCGGCCAGCTGAAGATCGCCGTGCCGCAGGACGTGGCCGTGGACGCCGAAGTCGATCTGGGCAAGATCCCCAACGCCTACGGCATCGCCGCTCGCCTGAAGGTCAGCCTGCCCGGCCTGGACCGCGCCCAGGCGCAGCAACTGGTGGACGCCGCGCACCAGGTCTGCCCCTACTCCAACGCCACGCGCGGCAACATCGACGTGACGATCACGCTGGCCTGATCGGCATCGGCCTGAAAAAAAGCCCCCCGGCCGCGATCCGACGCGGCCGGGGGGCTTTTTGCGTGGGGCCCGGTACGCCTTCATGGCCTGATGGCCGCGATGCCGGGGTTTCATCTGCCTCGGTCGCTACTAAAAATATAGCGAATCGCTCCATCGAAGCGGGCGCCAGCGGGGCGCCGCAGCGACACCCGGCAGCGATGCACGCCGCGACACCCGCGCGATGGCACCTTTTTTGCGCTTCCCGCGCACTCACCCCCGCCAATGGCACCATTCGGAGCCATCATCGCAGGCGGCCCCGCCCCCGCGGGCCGATGCCTTTTCGCACCCTTGACCCCAGCCTCGCGCCCCCGCCGCGTCCGCCATGAAGATCGCCCTGCTCGCCGACATCCACGCCAATCGCCATGCCCTCGATGCCTGCCTGGCGCATGCCCGCGCCCAGGGCGCCGAGCAGTTCGCGCTGCTGGGCGATCTGGTGGGCTACGGCGGCGATCCCGTGGCTGTGGTCGAACAGGCGATGGCCCTGGCAGCCCAGGGCGCGCCCTGCGTGCTGGGCAACCACGACGTCGCGGCGCTGGAGCCGCCCGCAGCGCCCACCCAGATGGGCGACCAGAGCGCGCAGTGGACGCATGCGCAGCTGTCGCCCCGACACCGCGCCTTTCTGGCCACCTTGCCGCTCACGCGCCGCCTGGGTGCGAACACGCTGCTGGTGCATGCCAGCGCCGACCAGCCCAGCCACTGGCACTACGTGCAGGACGCGGGCGCGGCCGAGCGCAGCATGGCCGCGGCCAGCCAGCTCGACCCCGCCATCCGCTACGTGTTTTGCGGCCACGTGCACGAGCAGGCGCTGTATTTCCTCACGCCCACCGCCAAGCTGATGCGCTTTGCGCCGCAGCCCGGCGTGCCCGTGCCGGTGCCGCCGCACCGCCAGTGGCTGGGCGTCGCGGGCTCCGTGGGCCAGCCGCGCGACCGCGACGTGCGCGCCATGTATGCGCTGTTCGACGACCACGCCGCGACGGTCACCTTCCACCGCGTGCCCTACGACCATGCCGCGGCCGCGGCCGCCGTGCGCGCCGCCGGCCTGCCTGCGTTCTTCGCCGACCGGCTGGAGTTGGGGCGTTGAGCGCGGCCATCGCGCGGCCCGCCCGGAGCGCTGCATGAAGCTGCTCGCGCCCGGCACCGAGGTGGACGGCTTCGTCGTGCACGAATGCCTGCACGCGGGCGGCATGGCGCACGTTTATCGCGTGGGTTATGCGGGCGCCGCGCGCGACGCGGGCTTTCCGCTGGCGATGAAGATCCCGCGCATGACGGCGGGCGACGGCGCCGAGACCATCGTCGGCTTCGAGGTGGAACTGCAGATCCTGCCCACGCTGAGCGGCAGCCACGTGCCGCGCTTCGTCGCCGCGGGCGACCTGGCCCGGCTGCCCTACCTGGTGATGGAATACATCGAAGGCCACACGCTGCAGCACTGGCTGGACCTGCCGCAGCCGCCGGACGCCACCACCGTGGCCCGCCTGGGCGCGGCCATGGCGCACGCCGCACACAGCCTGCACCAGCAGAACGTGTGCCACCTCGACCTCAAGCCCGCCAACGTGCTGCTGCGCGCGGACGGCAGCGCGGTGCTGCTGGATTTCGGCCTCTCGTGCCACGCCCACTACCCCGACCTGCTGGCCGAGGAGATGCGCGAGGCAGTGGGCTCGCCCGCCTGGATCGCGCCCGAGCAAGTGGTGGGCGTGCGCGGCGACCTGCGCAGCGACCTCTTCGCCATCGGCGTGATGCTGTACGAACTGGCCACGGGCGAGCTGCCCTTCGGCGCGCCCACCACACGCGGCGGCCTGCGCCAACGGCTGTGGATGACGCCCGCACCGCCCCGGCGCCACCAGCCGCAGGTGCCCGAGTGGCTGCAGGAGATCATCCTGCGCTGCCTGGAGCCCGAGGCGGCGCAGCGCTACCCGTCGGCCGCGCACCTGGCCTTCGACCTGACGCACCCCGGGCAGGTGCCGGTCACCGAGCGCGGCCGGCGCCTGCGCGGGCCGGGCGTGCGGGCGCACCTGCGCCGCTGGCTCAAGGCGGCGGGCATGCACTACCAGCCCAGCCCGCTGCCGGCGCGCCAGATCGAGGCCGCGCCCATCCTCATGGTGGCCGTGCCGGGCGAGGACGCGAGCGATGCCACGCTGTACTCGCTGCGCCAGGCGGCGGCGCGCTCGCTGGGCATCCGCCCCGGGGCGCGGCTGGCCTGCGTGACCGTGATCTCGCCCTCGGCCAGCAGCGCATCGGACAGCGAGCGCAGCGAAACCACGCTGCACCGCCGCCACCTGGTGCGCCTGCGCCAATGGTCCGCCGGGCTCGACCTGGCCGGCCACAGCGCCAGCCACCAGGTGATCGAGGCGAGCGATGTGGCCCAGGCCCTGGTGCGCTACGCCCAGGGCAACCGCGTGGGCGTGATGATCCTGGGCGCGGCCACGCACGGCGTGCCGCTGCAGCGCTTCATCGACACCATTCCGATTCGCGTGGCGCGCGATGCGCCGTGCACTGTCATCCTGGTCAAGCAGCAGTTGCCGTTCACCGAACTGGCCGGGGGCGACAATGCCCCCCATGGATAACCTGCCCGGCACCGAGCCCACCTCTTCTTCCTCGCATCCCTACGCGCCCCTCACCCCCGACCTCGTGCTGGACGCGCTCGCCAGCGTGGACCTGTACGGCGACGGCCGCCTCATGGCCCTGGGCTCGTACGAAAACCGCGTGTACCAGGTGTCGCTGGAAGACGGCAGCCGCGTCGTGGCCAAGTTCTACCGGCCGGGCCGCTGGAGCGATGCGCAGATCCTGGAAGAGCACGCGTTCGCCGCCGAACTCGCCCAGGCCGAGGTGCCCATGGTCGCCCCGCTGGTGCTGCAGGGCCGCACGCTGCACCAGCACGCGGGCTTCGCGTTCTCGGTCAGCCCCTGGCGCGGCGGGCGCACGCCCGAGCTGGACGACTTCGAGGTGCTGGAGTGGATCGGCCGCTTCCTCGCCCGCATCCACACCGTGGGCGAGGCCCGGCCCTTCGCGCTGCGCCCGGCGCTGGACGCGGCCACCTTCGCGCAGGAGCCGCACGACTGGCTGCTGGCCGAGGAGATCATCCCGCTGGACCAGCAATCGGCCTGGCGCAGCGCCTGCGAGGATGCTATTGAATTAATAGCACAAAGTGCATGGAATACCCCGGCAGGCGGCACGTTTGCCTTGAAGGATGCGCGCCCGCTGCGCCTGCACGGCGACTGCCACCCCGGCAACGTGCTGTGGACGCCCACCGACCGGCCCGGCGGCGGCCCGCACTTCGTGGACCTGGACGACGCGCGCACCGGCCCGGCCGTGCAGGACCTGTGGATGCTGCTGTCCGGCGACCGCCGCCAGCGCACCGTGCAGCTGTCCGCGCTGCTGGACGGCTACGAGCAGTTCCGCCCCTTCGACCGGCGCGAGCTGGCCCTGATCGAGCCGCTGCGCACGCTGCGGCTGATCCACTACAGCGCCTGGCTGGCGCGCCGCTGGAACGACCCGATCTTTCCGATCAACTTCCCCTGGTTCGGCAGCAGCGACTACTGGCGCGGGCAGGTGGACATGCTGCGCGAGCAGATGGAGGCGATGCAGGAAGCGCCGCTGTCGGCCTGACAGCGGCGGCCCTCAGCGGGCGTGCGGGGAGAGCATGAGTGGGTCCGCGCCTGCCAGAACCCGCTGGTCCTTGGCGGACTCCTTGCCGCGCTCGATGACGGCGTCGATCTCCCCGGCCAGCCGCGTGGCCCCGGCGGCCATCAACCGCGCCGCCTGCGCGGGATCGGCCCCCAGGCGCATGTGCGGCGCCTCCGGGTGGTCCAGGGATTGGCGCACCTCCTGCAGGCCCCAGGCCGACGACCGCACCTGGTTGCGGCCGATCTCGAGGGCCCGGCGCTCGGGCGGGGCGGGCAGCGCGCCGGTGCGCGGGCCCAGCAGTCCATCGATCCGGTGTTCGCGGGCCCGCAGGCCCGCCAGTGCCTCGTCCACCCCGAACGCAGCCGGTGGCGCCGGTGCTTCGCCCCGCGCGCGGGTATCGGCCGGGCCGTCGCCCTGACGGTGGTGAACGGACGCGCTCGCGCCGGCGGCGCCGATGCAATTGCCCATGGTTGTGTCCTCCCCTTTTTCTTGTGAAGCCCGCGATGCTCGCGGCCCTTGTCGCGCCGGCGCACCCCGAAGCGAAACGCATCGGTGGCAAACGAAATCCTGCTGGCGAAGGCCCGGCCGCGCGGCACCGGCGGGGTGCATCCGCAGGTCGCCGACGTGCCGATGCCACAAAACCAGCACCGTGCCCCGCGATAACTGTCAACAATTTTCACATTCCAACCGATAGCGAAATTAAAAGGTAGTTTCGGCACCTCGCCGCGTCCCACCGGCGATCCGTATTCCATTGCCTTTGCCGTTTGCTGGTGCCCCATGCGTATCGCTGCCCTTGACGACGACCCGATCCTGATGGAGCTGATCCAGGCCTCTGTCGAACATGCGGGGCACCTGTTCCACCCCTTCACCGAGGGCACCAGCCTGCTCAGGGCGCTGCGGACCGAGACCTTCGATCTGCTGATCGTGGACTGGCACCTGCCCGACATGAGCGGCATGGAAGTGGTGCGCACCCTGCGCGCCGGCCTGGCGCCGCAGATGCCCATCCTGTTCGTGACGCGCCGCAATGCCGAGCAGGACGTGGTCGAGGCGCTCAACTGCGGCGCCGACGACTTCATGACCAAACCCATCCGCATGGGCGAACTCATGGCCCGCACCGCGGCGCTGCTGCGCCGGGCGTACCCGTCCACGGTGTCGCGCACGCTCGATTTCGGCCGCTACCGCTTCGAGCCCAAGACGCGCACGCTGTGGATGGACGGCACGGCCGTGGACCTGAAGAACAAGGAATACGACCTGGCGCTGTTCATGTTCCAGAACGCGGGCCGCCTGCTGTCGCGTGAGCACATGCGCCAGAGCGTCTGGAGCGAGGTGCAGGACGTGCCCTCGCGCTCGCTGGACACGCACGTCTCGCGGCTGCGCAACAAGCTGGCCCTGTCCCCAGAGAACGGCTATGTCGTCAACGCGGTGTATGGCATGGGCTACCGCCTGGACGTGGTCGATGTCACGCAGTCCGCCTGACCCTGCGCGCCAGCGCCGGCGGCACGCGCCGACGCCCCTCTCAGCGCCCTGACCCGCCATCCATCAAAAAAAGGGCGGTCCCTCATTCGGGACCGCCCTTTTTCCTTGGGGTGACCCGTCCTGAATGAGGTTGACACCTTTCTGTTCATCAGAAAGGAAAGTCAAGTGGATCAATGGGTTAAGAGAACGCAGAAGGACTACACACTGGCCTTTAAGCTGGCGGTGGTGGATCAGGTA